>NZ_CP094516.1:6625700-6948901 GCF_029909975.1 Bradyrhizobium sp. ISRA430 | reverse complement strand
CGCGACATCGACGGGTGATAGCGCAGGTGTGGCCCTCGGCGTCATCTCTGGCCTTGTCATGGGTCCAGGCCGCGCCAAAGCGGGATCGGACAATTTGTCAATCGGCGGGTCACCGGCAAGCAAAACGGGGATGCCGACGAAGCAGAACGGCGCCAACCCGAACGCGTTCGGACTTTCGATATCACCCTCTCAGACCCGTTTGACGGCGCAGCGCTAATGTGCCGACAGCCATCCGATTAGGATATCCGCCATGCCAAATGCTTATACGCGACTGGTCGTTCCAGACAGCCTGACCTCTCCCCTGACGAAGTCAACTTATCTGCGCCTGGGCTCTTATTCGGGCGAAGAAGAAAAACTTGTCACTGGTCTCACAACGACTATTGGCGAAGGTCCAGCTACGATCGGCAAACATGAAAGCGACAATGCCGGCTTACTTGCCTTCACCAATAAGGACTTCCAGGCCAACATTGAAGGCGCTGCGCTGCTCAAAATCGGTCGCGGTCAGACCACGGAGGTCACGAACGGCAACTCCCAACATCAGGTCTCGAAAGGCACTTATGAGATCTCCGCCGAGAATGGCGTGTCAATCAGTGCTGGCGCTAATGGGACGCCCGCGGACATCATCCTGACGGCCTCGAACCGAGTCAAGCTCATCAACAACGGCCATAAGCTGGAAACGACCGTTGGCAACTCGGAAAAGCAGACGATGGGCGACACCAAGGAATTGTTTCAAGGCACTAAATTCACCTGCATGAGAGGCGCAGCTACCACGCTGACGATGGCCAAGAACGTCAGCATGTTCTTTGGAGAAGCGTTCACCTTCAAGATCTCGCGAGAATGTTCGGTCAATCTCAGTGATATGAACTCTATGACGACCGGCAACAAACTTGACATCGTCGAGGGACACGACGTCAAGCAAGTGATTGGAAATTCGACCAAGTGTGTTTTTGGACCCGATTTCAAGTCGGCTGACAGCGACACCAAGATTCTCAGGACAAGCGATTTCAAACTCGCTCCTGTCGAAGACTTCAAGTCGGTCGGTCGCGACATCAAATTCTGCAAGACCAGCGTATCCAAATCAGAAGAAGAATTGAGAAAGGGACAGTCGAACACGGAAGAGTACAAGCTTGTGAGCCGAAAAGCTGAGATCACGTCCAGTTCCGGTAATGAGGAAGTCATACAAAAGAAGTCGATAAATTTCATGTAGCGAGCTGGAGAACAAGGATGACGATGCCGATCCGTGCCACAAGCAACGACATATTGGCGATGGCCGAGCGCTTGCTTGAGCCTGGGCATCACACCGCCCGTGTCGTGTCGGTCAGCGAGGATGGCTCTGCGGTCGTAGTCGAGGTCGCTGGCGCCCGTCACACGGCGACGGTCGCCCTTGGCTGCCTGGTTCGGCCCATGCCACAAGACGCGGTGCTGCTCTTCACCAACGTGGAGCAAGTCTTTATCGTCACTGTGCTGGAGCGGACGGCTCCCAATGGTGGGATGGTCTCCCTGCCCGGGGAGCGCAGTATGTCGATTGAGTGCGAGACCATCACGATCGCCGCACGCCAGCGCCTGTCCTTGCGTGCCGGCAGTATCGATTTGCAGACTAAGCTGCTCGCTGTGCTCGCGGACAAAGGCACCTGGATCGGCAAGCTCTACACGTTGATCGCGGACCGTTTCCGATGCTCAGCCCGGATCCAGGAAGCGAGCGCCGAGCAATTTACGGTAAAAGCGGTCGAGCGTGTCGCGGTGATCGAGCGTATCGACACATTGCAGACCGAAACCCAGGCCATTAGGGTCACCGGCATTGCCTCCGAGATGGCGCACAGCAAGGTCATCGCGGTGAGCGAGGATCTCCGCCTCGATGGCAAGCGCGTCACGGTTGCATAGCGCAGATGCTATCCACTGGCATGTCGGCTCCGACCTGGCAGGAGAGGGTTAGAACCGCCCAGGAGTTTATCTCCGCCGGCCGTCTGGAGGAGGCGGAGGTGCTGCTGGAGGAGGTCACCACCACAAGTGATCCCGATACGCTCAATGCGAGGGCCACACTGGCGCTTGCGCGCCGGCGGATCGAGTTTGCCTTCGACATGCTGTCTGAAGCTGCGACCATCTACCCCGAACACGCCGGTCTCACCACCAATCTCGGCATCGCCCACGGATTGCTCGGCCGCGCTGAGGCGGCGGTGATTTGCCTCGAACGCGCGGCGGCTCTCGCACCGCGCAACGAGGAAATCAAGCTGGCGCTCGCTCAGGCCTTGCTGAGCCGCGGCGAGGTTGCGGAAGCCCGTGCGGTGACGGAGACCGTCGTCCACCACGAGCCCAGGAATGCGCGTGCGCTGCTTCAACTTGGCGCCATCGAGTTCGCCTTGGGCCACAGCTCGGCGGCTGAAGCCGCCCTGGTTCGTGCGCTTGAGATTGCTCCGGACGATCCCGATGCGCTGGGCAATTTATCGGTGCTCAAGCTTGAACGCGGGCGCCTCGACGAGGCGCTCAGCCTTGCCGCGCGCGCGCATCTGCGCGCCCCGCTCGATACAGCTGGGCTCTTGCACCTGGCTTATTGCCGCGCCGCAACTGGACTCTGGTCGCAAGCTGAGGCCACCTGCAAGAAACTGCTCGCCTATGCGCCCGCGAATGTTGGTGCGCGCGAAATCTTGGCCCGCGTTACGATTGCCAAGGGTGAGGTGGACCGCGGCATTGCGCAACTGACGGAATTCGTGCGCTCTCGCAAATCGGATCCTGTCGCCGCGCTTGCTCTGGCGCGTGTCCTACAGCTCGTTGGCCGGCTCGACGAATCCCTCACACTTGTCGCTCACGTCATGCACATGCGACCTGAGAACGACGCAGCGAAGTCTTTGCAGACGACGCTTGAACTGACGCTCGGCCGCTTCCCGACGCCCGAGCCGTCCGCCTTGGCACCTGTGAGGCGGATAGTCGTGCCGCCGACGATGGGCGCCCTTGAGTTGATCGCACTCGCTCGTCTCTTGCGTCGGCTGCCAAGCCCGCAAGACGTGCATGTGGTCGCGCAGCCACGTCATCAGGCTCTTCTTACCAACCTCGCCGAGCAGGTGATTTTGGACGAACCGAGCCCCGCGATCTCGGCTATGCCGCTGCAATCATTATTACGCGTTCTGCCGACCGACGCCCGCAACATTGCCGATGGCATTCCCTACCTGCGCCCCGAGGCCGCACTGCTCACCAAATGGCGGGATGCATTGGCTGCGTTCGCAAGGCCTTTGGTGGGCATCGTGTGGGAGGGTGGCGCGCTCGGCCTATCGATGGAGCAAGTCGCAGCTGCGACTCCAAACTCCGTCACGCCTGTCAGTTTGACGAGTGGCGCGCAACGGCATGACATGAAGCGATGGAGTCGTCCGATCGATGCTGGCGTGCACATCGAGAGCCCTGCGGAAATGATCGCAGCGATTGCCAATCTCGACGCAGTGGTCGGGCCCGACAGCTTCGCTGTCCATATCGCCGGAGCGCTCGGCGTTTCCGGCGTGGTTTTCGTGCCGCGCGGTTATCCGTGGTATTGGGCTCAGGCTGGCGGAAAGCCACTGTGGTATCCTTCATTCGAAGTTGTCATGCAGGAACGGTTCGGGCATTGGTCCGGCGCGATCGACGAAGGTCGGCGCCACCTCGAGACCCTGCTACGCAAACAACCGATTGACCAAGCGGCGCGCGCCCACAGCATCGCGGTGAGCGCAAGTCGCTGATTGCTGAAGCTGCGATTGGTGCTTCCTCGCGGACGAGTCCGATCGGCGGGAGGACGGCAATAGCCAAGAGGCTCGAACCCATCGTGCACGTGATCAAGCGGCTTGAACGCAATGAAAGTGTCACGTTCAAGGCAATAATGTTGCTCGTCCGCTTTTGGATGCGCATAATGCGGTGTGGCTGTTCATGCGCCGCGAGGGGCTGCGGTTCAAAAAAAACGCTGTTCGCTCTTGAACAAGGCCGCGTTGATGTGGCCCGCCGACGGCGACGCTGGCGATCGTGGCAGGCTGGCCTTGATCCTCAGCGCCTCGTCTTCATCGACGAAACCTGGATCAAGACCAACATGGCTCCGTTGCGCGGATGGGCACCGAAAGGAGCTCGCCTTCGCGGCTTCGCGCCACATGGCCACTGGCGCACGATGACCTTCCTGGGCGCGCTGCGTTACGACCGCCTCGCGGCTCCCTGCCTATTCGACGGGCCGATCAACGGGGAATGCCTCCGCGCCTATGTCGAGCAGATCCTGCTGCCATCGTTGAAGCCTGGTGACGTCGTCATCATGGACAATCTCGGCAGCCACAAATCGACTGCGCTCCGCCGCATCCTCAGGGCAGCCGGAGCCAGACTTTGGTATCTGCCGCCGTACTCACCTGACCTCAATCCGATCGAGCAGGCCTTCGCCAAGGTCAAGCACTGGATGCGCGCCGCCCAAAAACGCACCATCGACGAGATCAGCCGACACCTTGGCGAACTCATCCAAACCATCCAGCCAGACGAATGCAAAAACTACTTCGCAAACGCTAGGTACGCTTCAATTAAAACGTGAAACGCTCTAGGAGTCACCGTTTGACCTGGTCGGATCTAGAACGAGGAGCGTGACGAAACCCGTTCACAACATCAACCACGGCGACGGCCGCAGATGTTGTGCGGACGTACGACGTCTCACTAACTGCTCGGCCGCGGTCCTTGATCGCCTGCTTCATCAATCGTCGGTGATCACCAATTCGTGGTGATAGCGATCGAGTTGGAGACGAGTCGTCGCGCATTTGCTTGCTTGAGAAGGCATTGATGAACACAGAACAAGCCCAGCGGGGCGCTGGCAGGGCTTGCGAAACTCCCGAACAAGGGGATCAGAGAGGTTGGAGCGCGCGGAGCAGAAGGGCAAGGCCTTGACAGAGCCGCGGGCGTCAGCCGCCGACGATCCGATGAACTACTTCGAGGCTCCGGCTCCAGGCGAATCGTCGCAAGACCAGATCCTTGAGGCCTGGGCGGCCGAAGCGGTGCAGGGCGACCATGAGAATCGGCAAGAGGCGGTAAGACGAACGAAAGCTTGGCAGGAAGCAGCGCCCCATGAGCCGCCGTGGCCGGATCTTTCCTTGCTGTCCCTGACCACCTTGCCTGCGGCCCTCCCGGCGGGGCTCCAACACCTGAATATCGACGGCAATCAGCTGACGAGCGTGCCCGATATCCTTCCGAGCGGTCTGCAAACCCTCCACGCCAGAAACAATTGGCTCGCCAACCTGCCCACCAATCTCCCGGCCAGCGTCGAATGCCTTCGCGCCAGCGGCAACCGGCTGACCAGGCTGCCCGCAACCCCTTCCCGTCGGGCTCCAGCGCCTGTATGTCCCAAACAATCAGCTGACCAGCCTCCCCGAAACGCTTCCAGCGGGCCTCACGCTGCTCAGCGCCAGCGGGAACCGACTGACCAGCCTGCCCGCGACTCTCCCGGCAGGACCCCGTCAACTGCACGTCGATAACAATCGGTTGACCAGCCTACCCAAGCCCCTGCTAACGCAGCTCGGCTCTGGCTGCCTCGTTGATCTGAATGATAACCCGCTGCCTGCGCGGGTGCGGACCAACCTGATGGCGGCCACGAAGGCTGAGAGTTATGCTGGCCCGAACGTGTTCTTCTCGGATCCCGACGAAACAGCACAAGATCGGGAGCGGCTCCTGGCCGAGGCAGTCGCGGATTGGGTCGACGAGCCGGACGCGGCGGCATCTGGCGGAGCTTCGCCGACGAGCCGGGAGCCGAGGAATATTCACGCTTCCTCGACAGGCTGCGGGACACCGTGAACTATGACGCATTCCGGCAGGCGGTGGCCGAAGACCTGCGGCAGGCAGCGGGAAGCCCGACATTGCGCGAGCAGTTCCTCCAGGCGGCCGTCGCAGCTAGCGAGAGCTGCGAGGATCGCATCAAGTTGAACTGGAATGGCATGCAAAACGCACGCGTGAACGCTGATGTTCTGGACGGAGCTTATAATGAGCATCTCGACAAGCTCCTTCAGCAGGGCCACATTATATTCCGCTTGGTCGCGCTCGAGGGGATCGCGCGCGAAAAGGTCACCTCGCCTTCGTGGACGACGCATCGCGCCGGACATGCGCTTCGTGGGGTCTTCTAGGTCACCGAGGGCGATCTTGCCGCGGCTAAGACGTCCGTGCGCAACCAGGAGGCGGCGGAGTTCGCCGATTTCCTGGCAACCCTCCGGCAGCCCAGGGACACGCTGGTGAACCGCATCGCACCCGACGCTTATGCTGCGATGGAAGACCGGATGGGCGAGGAGTTTGAGAGCCGATTGGCGCAATGGCTGGCTGATCATCAGCGGACCAGCGACGCCGAGCCGCCCCTCCGAGCCCGAATCCGCGACGAAATTTTCCGCGAGATCAAGGGTGAGCTCATGCAGAAGGTGCTCGCAGAGCACGGCCTGCAAAGGCTATTGTTACCGGACAACGACGTCACGGGGTGAGTCCTCTAGTCTGCTATCCCGCCTAACGCGCGATCGGCGATCCGCTGAACTGCCGAACTGGGGCGTCGTCTGAGCTCCCTATTGCAGATCGCGCGCGGCGGCATTGAAGCCCGTCGCGATCTGCAGAAAGATGTCGCCCGCCTCGCTGAGCGCGGTCACCGAACTCGGAGTCTCGGCCTGTCCGCGACGACTGGCCAAACCTGGGAGCGAAGCGCAGCAAGTGAATGGTCCGCTTGATGAGGCGCACTGAGGATACCTGCCCTTGGCCAACGATCCGGCAAACGTGGGAACGTAGAGAAGCAATGGAATTGCCCATTTCGTGGAGCGCGGTCATCGAGCTAAGCTGTCAGGCGGTCCACGAACGATCCGCCGGTTGAGTGCCGACTCCCAAGTCACATCTCATGCTCGTCAATCACGGCCATGATGCAGGATCAACAGCGCGATTGCGGCCCCTCGTGCCGTGCGCGACATTTCGGTCCGAAGACGATCGACTTCATGCACCGCGATATCCTAAAGCCACCAAATGAATTGATGGATTTTTGCCGCGTGTCTACGTTGTGCGTCGGACAATTCGTTCGAGCTGCAAGCATGTGAGCCCGGCTTGCTCAAACCACCTGGTCTCACCGCACCCATTGGCAATAGGAGCCAATGCTGCAAGGCTTATCCAACATTCTGTTAAGCAAGGCTGGACCGATCTACCCACTCTTCGTTGTGTCTAAACACTGCGATGAGGCAGACCCGGCATGACCACTTCGAAGGCCCGGACGCGTCGATGTGTGCAATATATCCACCATTGCCCTCTCGGCGCCTCGGACCAAGTCATCGTCGTTGGCTTTGCAGACCTGGCGGGGTTGTCACCATTTATCCTCGCCGCTGGTGCTGCCGGGAACGTGCTCCCATTTCACTTCTTTGTAGGTGAACAACCAGTCTTCCATGTTTTGAAAGAAATTGTTCTTCGGATTGATTGTCAGCGGTACATAAGCCTTGCCTTTGACTAACGTCGCGTTCTTCCAGCTTATTTTGAAGAAGTTCTGCGGCTGCGGCATGCCCCCGGGGTCGGTGCGATAGAACTCGCAAACCACATCTTCGAGCACCTCGTTCGTTGCCAGCGCCTGCCATAGCAACGGCGAGGCACGATCGAAGAACTTGGTGAAGAGCACCGGCCGGTGGTTGCGAGCGCCCGTGGCTACACCGCTCGTCGCGTCGCGTGGAACGATGATGCCGCTGGTGAAGGCGACGACGGTGATCTTCCCTTGCTTACCCGAGTCACCCTTGGCCACCTGCCCGATGCTGTCCGGCTTGGAAGCATCCTTGGAGATGTCACCCTGCTTCTTTCCCTTTATCTTCAAGTAGGCTTCAAGCGACACTTTCCTCTCCTGTTTTCTGACCTACGCCGGCACGCACCGGCGCGATGGAATATCGCAAAATCCATGCCAAGAGCGCCGCGTATCCGCTACTAACTCTCGCGAGCCTTCTCGATCTGACGGCACAGCGCTGCGCGGTCGTCCAGATACCGGCACCATCAAGCGACGACATCGTTTCGCGATCGTGACAACGAGCTGTCAGGGCGTAACGTGGCCAACCTGCTTCAATTGACACGAGACATCGAGAAATGCACGCGTGGCAACGTCGAGGATGGCCCGCCCGGCCACACCGTAGCCCATGCTGTTATCGATAATGACATTGCCCTTCAGGGCGTAGACGAGCACCGCGCGAGGTCCGCGTTGCTCCTGCCCGAGGCAGTGCGTAGATAATTTGAGGCGCAGTTCTCGTCCATCACGAAGCCGTTGCGACCGAATGCCATCGGCCGATGGCGGCGGTATGTTGATCCACGCTGTCGGCAAGATGGTTGCGCGTGCCGTATTGGCGACCGCTTCCAATAGCGGGTCGATCTCACGAGCCGCTGGACGCCAGGCGGTCATAGGGCGAAGGTGATGCAGGTCCGTCGAAGATTTCGATTCTGGAACCAGATTGCGATTTGAGGCGATTGAACAAGTGCGTGTCCGAAGTCACGCCTCCCTTCATATCTGGGTTGTGGACCGCGCCGATCACAACGGGTCGGTCAATGTCACCGTTCAAGTAGCCGACCAGAACTTCCGTTCCAGGTACCAACGGGCAATGCAAGCCGGTTTGATTCGGACCTACATAAGGTTCGAGCTTGCGCACATAGTCGCTGCCAGCGCCTTTTGCCAGTTCCTCGGCGAATGTAAACTGCAGCCGGTAGCGTCCCTGGTCGTCAATCTCGGCCCGCCCATTCCAGGCTTCTCCATCGACCGTGGCGCTGTGGAGGCCAACGCCCAGAGGCACGGGCGTCATCGCAACCGGTCGATAAGGTACGTCCGAGCGGATGCAATGGACCATGTTTTGGTAGGCTCGCCCATTTTGCGTGGATGCATGGAATCCAATCGGGGCCGGGCAATAGGCCGAGTGATCCGCGGCGATAACGAGATACTTGCCATCGAAGCGGGGATGGCCCTCGAGTTCGAAGATGACGCCCGCTCGTAGCTCCGGCGCGTCGCTGTGAGCGATGTACATTGTCTGGCCGGCGCAGATCTGTTCGGCCCGGATCCGGGCCAGCGCGGTCGCTTCGGCTTCGTCCGCAAAATGCCCGCCGAAGCGTGAGGCCTTGCCCACGAAACCGCTGCCTTGCCCGACCTGCTGATCGACGGAGACGACGGAAGGCACCGTTTCATTGTAATCGCGGAGCGCGATCGTCTTTGTCGAGAGAACCCGGCGCTGCCGGAACGAACGAACGGCGCTTTCGTCGACGCTTCGCGGTGCCCGCCGTTCGTGCGGGCGCGCGTAAAGAATCCTCGACTTATCGCCGAACTTGACGTTGGGAAAGGCCAGATTCTTGTCGCCAAAAACGACGGTTTCACCGTCGTCTTCTTGCTTGAAGAAGTAGAAAATTCCATTCCGTTCGCAAAGACGCGAGATGAACGTCAGATCACTTTCGTTGTATTGCACATTAAAATTTCGCTTCGGATAGCGATCAAGATTGTATTCGCTGGGAATTGCGATGCTCAACTTGCCCAACTGCAATTTGATGATGTCGTCGACACCCATGGGTTGGTCAGGGCCATAAATGCGGCTCGCAACGGAGAGTTCGGCGACCGCAAAGCGCGGTCGCAGGACAAATTGGAGCACCCGCAGGTCGGTCACCGTAGGATCGAGTTCCTCGATTTGGGCGCACAGGCCCGAGGCAAGCCATCGCCCACATGCGGTTTTGACAACCAGCGTGGCGCGCTCGCCAATCAAAGAGCTGGTATCGACATCGCTCGATGTCGTGGCGTAAATCACGTAGCTAAACGGCAAGGAAATACACTCTGTGCCCTCGAACCCTTGGACGTTGAGCTCAATGCTGCGCTTGCTGCGAATGTTTAGGTCAATGCTGAGATTGGATTTGTTGGACATCGGCGCACCAAATCAACTGCGGCAGAGCTAACAACGTTTGTCACGGTGCCGCGGATAAGGAGCAAGCACCTAGCGTAAACGATATTTCGCGTTCCGACCCGTTTTACGACGACAGCAAACGCCGACAGCAGAGGCAGACCCGGTATGATCGAGGCGCGAGGCGAACTCGCCGATAGGCTCGATACGGTCGCGTCGGTGCCCGAAGGAGCCCGCCGTTCCACTGGCGAAATGGTAGGCGACCAGCCAGCCCAACGTCAGTTTCTCGTTGCCGTGAATGTTGCCATGAATAGAAAATTGCAAATAGCTGGCGCCGCATGGTGCACGCCCCAACCGTGCATCTGGCGCCCTTGATTGTGAAGAGTTCATCGCCTCTCCAATGCTCCGAGTGCAAGACGCATCTTGCGATGAGCCTTGTCCCTCAGCAAGGGACCGACAGCCGGGTGGTGATGCATTTCGAATTGGCTGAGGCACTAGCATTGGCCACCTCTGTTGCGCCATTGTTGTGAGCCCAATCGACTGGCCCATGCACCTGTTGCGTGTGGTCTCAGGTACGCTAGGGATATGTCGGGTTTCCTTCTCGAAACGACGCGCGTGGGTTCAAGGGAAAGCGCTCGTCATTCGTCCAGCGGTTCGTGTACTCTGCGCATCGGTGTTTCTGCATCTCAATAGCAACAGTTGTGCCAATGGCATTTCCTCTTTGAGCTGCTGATCAGGTTTTGAAAAGCTGCGGTTTGCCAGTTAGTGTTCTCAAGCTGACAGAGGCGGCGCGACTGTCAGATACCCCACAAGGCGTCAAGCTGGCCCGAACCCTGAGGTCCTTTTGCCGGATCACATGATTTGTCGATCGAGAAGGATCGATACTTTTAAATGGCCGACATCCAGATGGACGGCCCGAGATGATCGGCGAACGAAGTACGGCGCTGGAAAATAAGTCTTCGACGGGTGCTGAGATACCAGATTGGAAATCGCACTTCGGGTCTAAGAATTGCCCGGCAGAAGGGTCTGTCGATAATTTGTAACCGAACAGACGGTGCAGGCTGATCTGTTTCACTTCCCGGCATCGCGCTCGGATTGGATATCTTCTCCTAGCCTAAGCATCTCAGAAAGGCGCGAGCGCCTTACGCTCGCAAGAGGGGAGCGTTATGATCAGTTCAGGCGCGGCCGAAGATTGCGGCTTCTATCTTCGAACCGCTTTGGATGCAAGGCCGAGATAACTCCGGAGCTACCGAGGGCGCGGACATTACGACGCGAGAGGACGGCCACGGACTCCAAGCCGCAGAGCGTGGGCGGCAGATGAGCCGCCCGCGTGAGCTTCTCGTCTCTCAGGCTTGACTGCCGCCGATCGATTCGCTGTTGCTCCCATGAAATTGCTTTCTATGAGAGAACGGGAGAACGAGTATCAAGGAGCCAAGATGATTGTGGTCGTCAGAGTTCTCGTGGTCATCGCGGCATATATGGCGCTGCCTAACGAGCAAGTATGGGCTGCGGGAAGATTGATCGCGAAGAAGCGACGGTAAATCGCGCTGCTTCTCAATTTTAAGGCATCGGGCCCAACCGAACTCACGTAACATCGCCCATCGGATCGAGCGAGCATGCCTCGACGCTGCAATTGCATCTTTCGCCGGAGGTTCGCGTGAGTGACAGCAGCACCGGCTCCAGTCAGTGGCCGCGCCCCTATCGGGTGGATACACAGCTTTATGACTATTTCTGGAACTGGCTTGCGGCGAAGCTTCCGCGCCGCCGCTCCTACGGTGCCGCGGTTGCTGCAGGCGATGTATATGACTTCCTTGCATGGATCCGCGAGACCAACAGACCCCCAATGGCCAACCGGATTGCACAGTCGTCGTTAGACGCCGACGTGCAAGCCTATGCAGCTGAGTATATAGGGCGCGATCTACCGCTGATTGGTGGGTTTCGTGACCGCTTGCTGAACTTGCGAGATATGCTTCGGGACCTTCAATTTGAGAACTGGGCTCGTCAAAGGCATTTGATGTTTGAGGGCTTTGAAGGAGCCAGGCCGTCGTTATCGGGCAGCAGTAGCAGCCATACCACCAATAGCGGTAGCACCCATACCACAGACAGTAGCGTCTCCAATCGGGGACCCGGCGCTTATGACGTGGACTTGCGCCTCTATGAGGAGTTTTGGAATTGGCTTACTGAGAAGCTCCCGAGCAGCCGCTCCCGCGGCGCCAATCATGCCGCAGACGATATGAGCGATTTCCTCGAGTGGATCCGCGAAACCAACAGACCCCCAATGGCTGATCGGATTGCGCTGCCGTCGCTGGATACGGACATACAAGCCTATGTACGCGACTATATAGGGCGCGACGCACCCACGATTGGCGGATTTCGCAACCGTCTGCTCAATTTGCGAGATATGCTTCGGGATTTCCACCGCGCCCAGTTCGAGAACTGGGCACATGCGAGGGGGGCGATGTTTCAAGCCTTCGAAATTGCCGGGCCATCGTCAGCACCAGTGGCACCCACAATGCCTTCGGATGGACCGATGCTTGCAGCCGGCGCAGAGGCTAACTCGGCACGGCGTGACTTCGGAGCTTATGTCCTCCCCGGTTGGAGGGGCGGCGTTGCCCCGGACCCGCTGATCGCCGAATTGCGAGAAAGCGGCCTCCTTCCAGCGTCGTTGCGGCCACAAAGTGTGCTGATCAACGGTATGCGCTATGCTGCGGTATTGTGGCCAGGCCGGGCACCCGTGACCCCAAATAATCCGCAAGGCGAAAATTTTATTCTCACGCCTGGATACAGCGAATTGGGGCTGCCGCCTCACCCTCGAGTTGACCCGATAAACCAAATCGGGCCATTGCCCGATATCGGAGAGAGGGTCGGGCGTGACTGGATCCACGGCCCGCGCGTGGCCGACCGCTTCCTGACCAGCGTACTGAGAGAGTTCGGACTTCTGCCGACCCATCAGGTCCCAATGACGCTGTTCCACATCCACCGCGAGCGATACACAGCCGAATCAGGACCAGACGGCCGCATCCTTGTCATCCATCGCCCCTAAGCTTGCTAAGGCAACCGCGATTGCTAACCGCACCATCGATAGAACCAGCGCGGGCGGGCAAGACGCTGGACGAACTCACCGACGGTGTCGATCCGGTCACGGCGGTTGAGGGCAAGGCCCGAAGCGAGCACCCGCCACTGCGCCGACGAAATAGTCGGCGGCGGCGCCGGTGTGAGATTTGCGTTAAGTGCCTCGTCGGCTGGCCGCTCGGCATACGGGTGGTTGCCGGTCAGGGTCAGATAGGCGACCACCGCGAGAGAATAGACATCGTCGCTTTCTGCCCGTGACTTACCCATCAGCATCTCTGGCGACGCATAAGCCGGCGTCAATAGTCCAATGTCGTCGAGCAGAGCGGTGGCCCTGTCGCCTTGCGGCGGAAGGTCAAGCATGAGGGCTGTCCCAAAGTCCACAATTTTGATCTCGCCGGTCGAGGTCATGTATATGTTTCCCGGTTTGAGGTCACCATGGACGATCCCTAGACTATGCATGTGAACGAGGCCCTGCCCGGCGGCGCGTACGATCTGAAGGGACACGGAGGGCGAAAGCGCCCGTCCCTGACGATCCGCCAGGACCTGCGCCAGCGAGCGGCCCTTTAAGAACTCCATGACCAGGTAATGGTACTTGCCATCGTAGTCGGAATCGTAGATCCGCACCAAATTCCGGTGTACGCAATCGCGCAAAAGACGCGCCTCGCGGTGCAATAACTCGACTAATTTCTGGCGCATCTTCGCATGTGGTTGGATGACCTTCACTGCGACTTCTGGATTTTGCTCACGCGCCCACAGGCCGATCCGATCAATCGCACGATAGACGGTGCTGGTGCCGCCCTCGCTAATAATCTCTGCCAGGTCGAAGCGGCCGCCGAGCACGTATCCCAAGGGAGCCTCACTCACAGCACAGCCTCAAGTAGGCATTCTATGATCGCATTCATGTCGCTGGTCGCATGTTGCGCAAAAGCGCAAGGAAGGCCCCTGCCCGTCGGAACGTCCGACCGCCAATAATCCGTTGGACTCATGATACGGTGTTGCCGTTACGATCTAATCGGGGTCTGCCTGGAACGTGTCGCGTCGCTTACTCATCGCCACCAGGGGCGGCTACCAGCGTTGCGGCCGACCCCACCGCTCGCGCCAAGGTGCCGTCAGCGGCAAGTGCCCTCCTCCTCCCTAAAAGCCAAGAAGAACTCTCACGGCGCTCCTATCATAGGTGATCCGGACATCGGAACGAACGAAGGACACCCGAGCTGAACGGATTGCTTACACTTTCTGCCCGCAGTTCATAGGTCACGTCGGGCCGGTCAGGTCGACCGATCGTGATCGTGAAACGGTCGGGAGCGCCACGCGAGGTGGGCCGCGAAGCATCGATGAGACGGAACAGAGCCCAAGGGCCTGAGCGCTCAATCCTCTCCTCGGTTCCGTCCAGGGAAACAAGGGCGACGGAAGCCATGCTTGCATCGGTTCGACTCGGCCATTCAAGGTCGTAGGCTCGGGGCGCCTCGTGACGATAGACGATCTCCTTGCCATCCATGACAAAAGTCGCGCGCAGAAGTTTAGAGGCGAGATAGGCCGGTCTGATGCTGAACTTCACGGCTGGAGTGGAGCCCGAGCCGCTAAAAAAGGACTTGCGAATCTCTCGCGCGCGTTGAAATTGAGTCAGGGCATCGGCATGGATCGGCGCCGCCGCGCCGTCGATAGTTGCCGGCCCAAGGCCGGTTCTGACCTCGGTGACGAATGGCGACAGGTACTTCTGAAAAAAATCATCGAGAATGCCGCCGGGGCGAAAGAGATCGCTGAAGTCCTTTAAAGTTACGTCCTCGGTCGCGGTCGCAAACAATGGATAACGCTGGTAGATGCCAGCTTGGCAGATCGGCGCCACCTCCCGTGTCCAAACGGCATTGACATGACCGTGTGCCTGTCGAAGCAAGACGCTCCATGTCGAGAGCGCGATGTCGTTCATGATGGTACGGACCAGTTCGGGCCGTAGCGCCGAGTCAGCGCGCAAGGCGCCAAAGGCATCGTTGCTCGGATCCCTGACGCGTCGCTGAAAGAGCTGAAATGCAGCCTGGCCGGGATCGGGCGAGGTCGCGATATTGGCCATCGTTGCATACAGGCCGCCGAAAAGATCGCGGATGTGATCCATGCTGGCCGCCTGTCCGGAGGCTCCGCCTATGCCCAGTTGAACCAGAGGCCGGAAGGCTTCGGTGATCCGTGTTCCCGGCCAGGGGGCGTCGCCGAATGCCGCCGAGAATACGGCGGCCGCTGTCTCCCTGGCCTTGACCGCGGTCTGCTCTCCGGGCGGCGGCAGGTTCGTATTGTCGCGTACGAGGGAAATGATCTGCTGCAGTGCGCTTTCCGGGCCGGCCAGCCCGCGCAGGATCGCCGAGGCACGCTGCATATCGTCGAATTTGACGACGCGAACGCTGCTCAGCGCGCTTGTCCAAATGCGAATGTAATCGGCAACATAGCGATCGACGACCTTGCGCACGAGCTGTTGTGTGTCCGCCACATCGAACGAGCTGCCAGCAAGCACCCAGTCGCCGCTTTGCTCGTCCTGGACGATGAGTGGAAGGTGCGGCAGCAGGAAATCGATCAAACCATCCCGTGTGAAGATGCCCGGGATGATCGCAGTGCCGCCCGAAGAAGGGAGCTCCTGCTGGCCAATTGTGGGGAAAACAGCCTGGGGCTTTATCTCCAGCTGGCCGGCTCCCAGCAGACTAACGAGGTCGATTGGCCGGAGCTGCGTGTTCTCAGCGGCTTCGCGCAAAAGCCGGGCGTAGACCTGCTCGACGAGAGGACGTTCCATCAGCCGCAAGCCTACCGCAATCACGAACTTCCGGTCGCTCGTGATGGGTCTCGGCAGCAACTCAATAAGACGTGAAAAATGCTCCTGCAGTTCGCCAGCTGATGTCGTCTCGAGCGCAAACGTAAGCGCCACTTCACTTCGCATAGCCTGTTCGATTTTGCCGCGATCGAAATGCCTCGGATCGCCCAGCATCAAATAGATGCGGAACATTTCCTTGGCCTGGTCCAGCAGAGTATCGTTGCCCGACCGCAATACCGTATCAATCCGAACGGCAAGCCTTCCAGCAAAAACCGGCAGCAGGCGGTCGACCAGAATCTGGTCATAGGTTCGTTGCGCAGCCGGCGCGAGCACCGGGGTCGCCGAAATCCCGAGGCCACCGAGCCATGCAACCCAAGTGTTCTCGCCGGCTGCCAGACGCAGCCGGCGCGCGGCGTTGAGGGTCGGCAGGAGCCTAGTCAGATCCAGCGGCTCGCGTGGTTCGTTCAGGCGCGCTTGCATTGTCTGTGCGGCCATTTTGGTTTCAGCGATGCGTGCTTCGCTGCGGGCGAAGGCGCCATACCACTGCGTCAGTGCGGCGACCGCCAGTATGACTGCCACGAGATAGCCGCCACAGTGCACCATCGCGAGCTTACGTTCGAGTTTGAGATTGCGGCCGACCAGTCCCTGCTCAGCGAAGATCACGTCGGTCAGCAACTTCTTGATGAAGAATGTTTTTCCTGGTCCGATGGACGGCGTGGGTGGGCTTGCGTGCAGACCGAAATTCCTCCTGATCGCACCGCTCATCCTCTCGATCGGCCCTCCTTCCTGGGCAGCGCTAGTCAAGTAGACCCCGCGCAGCATCGGTTGCACTTCGAATCGGCTCGGCCGGAAGACCTCGCTAACGAAGGCGCTGACCGCGGTCCCGATGCTCCACAATTCTTTCGGGAACATATACATCATTGCACGACGGTCATGATTGCGTTCGTCATGCATGCGGAACGCCAAGTTGCCCTCGAGCCGCTCGGCAAGTTGCTGAATCTCGAGGGTTACGGCGCCGTCGATCTGATCGCCTGGTCCCTCTAGAGGAAAGGTCCTGCCCCAGACCTGGGCACGACCATCAAGGTCGAGATCGTCGAAATACTCGGTGAAGCCAACTACCAGATCGCATTTGGTTACCAGAACATAGACCGGAATACGCATACTAAAGGTCTTGGCGAGCTCCTGTATCCGCGAACGAATCGACTGGACGAGCCTGCGCCGGTTGTCATCGCCCGATAAGAGATCGCGCAGGCTGATCGCAACCAAGATCCCGTTGATCGGTCGCCGGCGCCGATGCACGGTAAGAAGATCGAGAAAGCCATGCCAGGCCGCGCGATCGACCTCGGCATCCGTATCCTGTGTCGTATAACGGCTTGCCGTGTCGATAAACACTGCCTCTTCGGTAAACCACCAGTCGCAGTTTCGCGTGCCGCCGACACCGGCCACCGGATCGACGCCGAGCCGTTCGGCCAACGGAAACTCGAGCCCCGAGTTGCGCAGGATCGTTGTCTTTCCGGCCCCTGATGGTCCAATGATGATGTACCAGGGCAACTCGAACAGATAGCTCGGTCCGCGCTTGCCGGCGAACACCGTATCGCGCAGGACCTTCAGCGCGCCCTCGAAGCGTCCTCGGATGAGATCGATCTCCTCCTCGCCACGATTTTTGGAGGTCGTGACGAGGCCCTCGCTCGCCATCAATGACTTGATAACACGTCGGTTAGCACGGCGCGCCAGCCAGTAACGGACAAGGATGGTGACGACGACCGTCAGGGAGAGGCAGCCGATTGTGGCCGCGCGAACCGTCATCGAAACCAGCGGATGCTGATCGAACAGGTCAAGGTGGGGGCCGCCGAACCAGATCAACGCGTCGACCAGCAACAAGGTGACCAGCGTGATGATGCCTCGAACCGAAAAGAGGGCCGCGAATCGAGCGCCAAACACCTGCACCTCCCTTTTATCGTGGTCCAGACTGGCCGATCATGACGAGCAGTTGCTCAACGGGCGCGAGTTCGTCCGATAGGCGCCAATGAAAGACACCATAGCCGATCAGCCCAATGACGGCCGCAGCGGCGAAGATGATCCATAACGGTACGTAGCGACGCATCCGTGTACGTACTTTAACGCCGCGCCATCGGATCGATAGTTCGGCCGGTGGTTCGCTCGTATAGTCCCGCAACAGACGCCGAACGTCGGAACGCAGGTCTTCAAGCCGCTCGCGGCCTCCTTCCACCACGCGATATTTGCCCTCAAACCCCATCAACAAGCAGATGTTGATGAGCTTGAGCAAGGCGAGGTATTTAGCCGGCTTTGCCTGCACGCGTTCGAGTATCTGGAAAACCCTCTCGCCACCCCACGTCTCGTTATGGAACTGGTTAAGCAGGCTGTTGTCACTCCAGGCGCTCTCACTGCCCCAGCGCGTGGTCATCACCGCTTCGTCCAGCAACGCGCATATCACGTAACGGGCGGCTGTGACATCGCTGCCGCTCGCCTGATCTTTGGCCGCACGCACCTCGAAGCGGTGGATTTCCTCGACCATCTCACGTCGCAGCACGCTGATATCGGCGTTGTTGACGACGCGAAGCTGTGCGACGACCAAAAGGATCGGCGTCGCGGCCGCGACCAAGGCGTCCTCCATTGCCTTTGGCTCGAACAGGCCTTGCATGACCATCTCGGCATGGTTAGCTGGCCACACCTCGTCGGATTCAGATACAGGCGACGGCAGAGCGCCCGTCGGAAAGGTGATCTTCGGCGCAACGCAAGCGGAGGATTGCCCGACTTGAGTGTTACGGGTCGGACCGACTGGCCTGCGTCCGATGACTGTCGGTTCATCCATGTGTTTCGGGCCCGTCACGTACGTTGCCCACGGATGGCCCAGAACTCGAGATGGAGATCCGAGTAGTCACCGCTGACGTGGAACGCAAAGGCCGCCGAGCGCGGCAGGATCCGCCACAGCTCCACCGACTGGTCCAGCTCGAAATAGACGGCATTCTGGATGTAGGGCAACTCGCGCGGCGCCACGGCGAGCGCGTGAATCGGAACACCCGGGAGCTGAAGATTGACGAGATTGCGAATCTGCTCGACCGAGCCGACCTTCATCTGCGCCGGAAGCTGGTTGCGCAACGCCTCGCCCGGTACGCTTGCCACGGCGATGAGAACGAACCGAGAGTTCTGGAACAAGGTGCGATCGGTGATCAGGCCGGTTAGAATGCCGTAGCCTCGGTCCTGCAACGGAAGCGATATTGCGGCGCTTTCGATCACAACAGCCAGCAGCCCACGCAGAATATCAGCCAACGGCGTGAAGCAGCTTTCGAGGTCCTCATGCCGATAGGAAGGCACCTCTTGCGGCTTCCGGCGGTCGCCAACGAAGCTCGATAGCTGTCCGGTAAGGCTCAGCAATGCGCGGAAGAGGGTTTCAGGATGATGCCCACGTGTTGCTGCGAAGTGGTCGAATACGGCTTCTGCGCCATTAACGATCGATAAAGTGACAAGATCAATCAGTCCGGCTCCGTCCGCCGTCGCGCGCGAGGGATCCGCGCGCGCAGCAAGCGCCTCTGCGCGTGTCCGCAGCAGCGACCTGACCTCGTTCAACAGCGCGACCAGCGACTTGGCTGCGTGGATGTCGATGGCAGGCGGAACGTAGGTGTCGGATAACGTAATCGCGCGAGCCGGATCGATATCACGGATGCGACAGATAGGCAGCGCGATCAGATCACCCTGCTCCTCGCCGTCAAAGATAAGATGTGTTGATAGCGACGCAACCTTGATATCGACCGGAGCCTTTTCAGGCGCGCTCGCTTTGCGGATCTGCAAGACTTCCTGATCGTAGCGGTGCGCGAGTGCATTCCCGGAACAGACGTCGCTGCCGGCCTGCCGGCGCGTACCCACCGCGATCTTGACCAGCAGATCTTTCGCAGCCGGTGGAGGGATTCGTCCGGCCGGAAGGCGGACATGCTCCGGCGCATGAAGGGCCGTGCCGTCGGGCATAATGGCTTCAAGTTCGGTAAGTGCGACTTGGCCAAGCGCCAGAAGATTACGATCAAAGGCAATTTTTCGAATGCCCCAGCCGTAGCCGAGCAGACCAGCAACGCGGTTTTCGACTAGTTGTTCGACCCAGCGGTCATATTGCTGAAAGTGCTGCGGCCGCACCAACATGCCTTCGGACCAGATCGGTTTGCTTGTCGCAGACACCAGTTCAGTCGCCTCTTCGCTGACTTTCCAAAAGGTGCATGTGCCCCCGGCGGCTGCTAGTGGTCACGACGAACCGGTCATAGGATTTTCCACCAGTTTCGGCTGGCTTCGTGCTCAATGCTGACAGCTTCAGCAGTCAATTTTACCGAGATTCTGTTGTCACGATCGGGCTTGATTTCGGCAGTTGAGCGCCATTGGGCATCGTTGCCCGTGCGGAAGCCCGCGATCACGCCGATATTTCGGGTCTCGATCGGCGTATCGCGCTCGAAGTCCATCTTATCGCCAGGCGCCAGCTCGACTTCGCGCTTGGCCACCAGATCCGGCCCAAGTCGTTTGGTGTCATCGTCGAACAGCTCGAAAAACTGCGCCTGGGTGAAGGTGGTCGTCGACTTCAGTTCATAAATGCGGACGACGACCGGCGACGGCTTGCCGTGCGCGTTCGGATTGACGAATTCATCGGCCTCGATCACGAACTTTATCGGCGTCGTCTTGGCGGTCTTGTCAGTCGAACAATTGGTGGCTGCAGCGGCCATCAGCAACGCACCGCCAACCACGGACAACCGATGGGCTGTATTCGGCGGCGCCATTAGGCCGTCTTCCCTTCATTGCGGCCAGATTCTGAGCGTCGCGTTTCGTAGCTTCGAGCAAACTCTTCTGCGACAAAGGAGCGAGCGGTTCGATCAATGTCATTGACCATCGATGCGTGCAGTTCCACAAATCTGTCCCACAACTTGGCCTTATTGATGCGAGCGCCGAAAAGCCCGCTGATTGCACCGTCGCTCTCGATACGCTGGGGGCTCATGTGCGTGAGCACATTGCTGACCGCGCCTCTCATTGCCGCCATTGCCGCGACCTCATGGGCCTTGATGTCATCGAAGCCTGCGCGCACCGACCGGGAGAGCAACCGGAATCCGTGATCCTTTGCGAGCGCCTCGCGGAGGACGTGACTGCTGTTGGTGAACTGTACTGCGTTGTCATTCCCGGCGCGTGTCTGCGTGGGCCTGATTTGGCACTCATTCTTGAGCATAGCCCACGCCGCCAGTATCGAATGCAGCCCGTTCGTCATCTCAGCGACCGCATGGCCGAGTTCGGCAAAAAACTCTCGACGCTGTGCTGGCGGCACAAGATCCGGATTGAAACCAAGCGCATCCCAGAACGCCTGCAATTCGTCTGTGTCGGAAGGAGGGTTCGTAGGCAACAGCGGAGCACCGCTCCTTGTCGAGCTTCTTGTCTCAGGAGTGCCGACCACGCGCGGCGGAGCA
This sequence comes from Bradyrhizobium sp. ISRA430, assembly GCF_029909975.1. Lineage (NCBI taxonomy): Bacteria > Pseudomonadati > Pseudomonadota > Alphaproteobacteria > Hyphomicrobiales > Nitrobacteraceae > Bradyrhizobium > Bradyrhizobium sp. ISRA430. The sequence continues at coordinate 6,927,761 of NZ_CP094516.1, read as the reverse complement.
GTTTCCTTTAGTCTCAGCAGCAGCCGATCGAGCTCCCGCTCATCGGGCGGCGGCGTCCTTGAACCAGAATTCGGCAATTTCCCGAAGTGATTCGTCGGAGAAGAGGCGGTCGGCTTAGGCGCGATCCGGAGCTCGTTCCGCTCATTGAGGCGCGCTTTTGTTCGCTGCGATGACACCGACGGCGTGCAGCACGAGACCGGCCCCGGCAATAGATCGCCAAGATCGAGATCCTCAGGGATGATTGGCGCAGGGTGGCCATTCGGCAGTACATTCCTGCCATTGAAAGGGGCAGAGGGCAGCGGTTGGGATGGCTTGACAAATGGCGTGTCGACCGATGACAACAGAATTGATCCGACATTTCCCGATTGCGCGTGCGAGGATGGCCTCTGGGTCGTGGTAGCGCTCGACGGTCGCCGAGGAAGATCCGCCAGTGTCGGATCCACAGCCTCGATGTCGCTGCTGAGCGGCTTGCCTCCAGGCAAGGATGGCGGATGAGGTGCCTGCGGCTCGCATTGTGCCGCTGAATAGAAGATCTGGCGCGGGCCGGTCACTCTTGAGGGTTCGGGCGGAAGATACGCATCGTTTACCGACGGTCCGGCAGTCGGAACGGCTGCAGTTGCGGACTTTTGGGTGAATGCAGGAGACGGCAACGTCGGCGTTGTACGGCCGACACGCACCGCTTTCGACCCCGTCAAGCCTAGCAGTTGACGTTCCTCGACAGGATCGTCCTCGATCATTACCGAGAGGGTGTAATGCGCCAAGTATAGCGTATCGCCATCAGCTAGCGGCGTGGTATTGCCGCGTCCCAGCGGTGCGTCCACCGTGTTGATGTACACACCATTGGTGCTTGTATCGGTAATCGTGAAACCGATGCCATTGAATGCGATCAACGCGTGGTGTCCTGACAGCGTGTTGGTTGGATCTGGAAGCCGCCAGTAGCAACCGCGCCCGCGACCGATGGAGCCCCCTTCCGGTCCAAACGCCTGCCTTGCGTTGCGGCCCAAGGGCTCGGCGTTCTCCCCGAGGACTCCGAGTGTGAGATGCATCCTGCACCTTCAGGCTTGCTCGCCGGCGCACGTGGTCATCCGAGACCCCCCATTGGAATTGCCGTGGCGGCAGCATGCTTTCTACTGACCAGCATTGTTGCTGGGCCGATCGATTGTCTCATGCGCCGGTTGCGCAAGGCGAAAAGGAAGGTCTCTTCGTGCGCTTAGCTGCACCGGACGTCGCGCGGGGCTTTCTCTCTCAGAAACAAGGCATGCGAACGCAAGCAAAGAAGCGCGGTAGTCTTACGCATCTACGTGCACTCCGCCAATTAATGTTGCCAGATTTCGGTAGCAACGGTCGTGCCAATGGCGCCCCAATCTAAGCCACTGATTGGACGTAAGATTCTTTGGTCCGGCGAATGACGCCGCTGTTCTCAAACTGACAGAGGCTCGTGCAGCCGTCAGACACCGGACAAGGTGACCCCCTCAGGCAACTTTTTTGACTACAACCGGCCCAATGTCATCTCGCTATCCTTGACCAAACGGACAGCGGCAGCTTGTCGAGCCAATATGGCGTCGACTTGGGACCCCGGAGATGCGTCGCTGCTTACGGCAGGCAGTGTATTCGACGACCCGGCAGTGCTTGCGTCTTGAAACGAGCGGGCAGAAGTCCGTTATCCCGGCAAGTTATTGCGGACGCGATGCCGCACCGAATTCTACCCCGGACCTCGCATATTGGAGTTCGATATTGACGGCATCGACATAGGCGACTTTTTTTACCGCGGGCAGATTTAGTTTGTTGCTATCCAGAAAGAATGCAGATGCGGTGCGAGTGTAGAGCCCGGTCGGCTTCTGCTTCACGAGGTTCGCATTCTCGTCCTCTTTCACGGCGAGGCAAAGCCGCTTTAGGACGGCAAGGTCTAGGCGTCGCGGAGTGCACGACGCCGCGATATAGGGAACGGCGCCGAACGCAGAAAAGTGGCGCGGAGGGCTGAAAAGATCGCGCGCACGTGTTGAGCGAGGCCTTGGCTGTCTCGCCGGGCGTCACGGCCAAGCAACCAAGCCATCACACGCACAGCAACCGGCTTGCCGACAATCCTATGCGATGAAGGGAGGCAAAAGCAGCGCGCTTTCACGCCATGCCCGGCCAACCACTCGCGCCCTCGGCGGCGGCTTCTGGCCTTACATGTCGCCGATCGGATACGAAAGCAGGAGGAGGTGTCTTCGCTCGGGCGTTCGCAGTCGGAAGGCCTTGCGGTCCAGAGGGGGGATTTCACAGCCAGTCGCGATTCTTGACAAAAAGGTCGTCGAACAAGAGACCATCGAAGTAGATCACTCCACGCGCTGGATAAGACGGATCATTGTAGCACAACATGTCTTCTATCAGACCAGTCAGCACTATTATATGCCCGTCCCATGGTGGTTCGTTCCCAGAGATTGACGGCAGACGCAGCGCAGCCCAGATTGGCCCTCGTGCGATCAACGTTTCTTCAATAAAATCACGCGTTAATCCGTCATCTGGCTGCTTGAGCCTCTCTAATCCTTCGGTGCGCGCCAACCAGTCAAACTGGTAGCCGTTGATGCCTATGTCGGCCCGCCAAACAGAAGGTAGACCCAACCGAGGGCCTGGGCGAAAGTAGTACGACAGCATACAAGCGCAAGCATACCAACAATTGTGGTTCCCATGCGGTCGTACATTTCCGGCATAGTCTCGTCGCATGTTTAATTGGCCGTCATAGCCATGTTGTTGGCCGACAAGCGGGACATCCAGCTTTACGTTTAGCACCCTACTGCTCCCCCAATTTTACCAGCGAGCTGGGCAAATAGCGTGCCGAACGGCATTAGCGCCAACCGCCGGTGGCCATGCCTACTCACATACTTGGCGCGAACGAGATGGCTCTCATGTGCCCGGCGGGCGCGCACCGGCTCGTGGCTCGGATCGATGCGCAACATGATCTTCGCGACCTCGCGCCAGTCCGCGCTCTCTGCATCCGCATCCAAGGGGCGCATGCAAGTGACGGCGTGCTACCGGTCGTAAGGACTCGACTCGGTGCACTGGCATAGCAGTCTCTCGGTCATGGAAGCCATTGGACCGCAGCCAGCACGCTATGGCAACGTCTAGCCACGTTGACTGCGACTCCGGCCCGTGATCCGTGACGGCGATGATGGTCCAGTATCCCGTCATCGCGAGTGATCTTCACCCGAACAACTCGAAAACGTTCACAATAGAACAAGGCTTCCGGTTCCATTGGGCGGGTCGATCCATGTCGTCCAGCCTAATTCTCCTTCGCCCAGAGTCCATTCTGGCGTCTGCCCGAGCGCTAATTCTAGCTGGAGATCCCATGCCAAGGGCTCGCGCAGAATAACGTTGACGAGACGGCAAACGATGGCATGGCTCTCGCAACCAGGCAGCAGCGACCGAAACTGCTGCTGGTTGAGCGGGCCGAGGCAAAGCCGGAATTTGCCTACGATGTCCGGCATGGTTTCACCGGCAAGGGTATCGACACCGAGCTCAAGACCAGCCCGGCCAAGGTGCCACTGCGCCTGCCGTGGAATGTCGATCTCGCGCCAGATGAATTCCTCGACCCGCGCTGAAATGTTCAGATGGCTGGAAATCAAGCCGGCCACAAGCTTGGCGGACCGGCTGCACAACGCAAGGACGCCGGCATGCGGCAGCAGCCGCGCCCGCCATTCCCGTTCGTCTGCGGTGCCTTCCCGGGGCACGAGTCCAAAGAGCGTGCCAATCAGCACCGAGATCGCGTCGGTTGCGCCCTCCTCGAACCGCAAATGGTGACGGTAATACCGCCAGATCCGCAACAGCAGGCTGATCAGACGGTGATTGAAAAAATCAAAAAAATCGCGGAGCGATCCCATGCCCTCTGCATGCATGACCCGTTCGGCGTAGAAGGGCGGCAGCGGCGAGGAGGGACCATGCAGCCCGAGGAAATTGACGTTGACCTCCACGCGCTCGGTGCCGGCCTTGACCTGTCTGACTTCCGCAATCTCTTCGGCAGGAAAGCCAAGCGTCGGCGCCGCGCGGAAGCGCACTGCCTCCCGCGCGGGATCATCGGTGGAGCCGATCGGGGGAGCGGCGCTGAAGCGCCGCTCGAGATGCGCAACGAGCGAGAAGAACCCGAATGCCGAAAGCTCATCGCGTTCGTCGGGCGCGGTCAGAGTGCCGTGATCGATCCGCTTCTCGCTGGCCATAGGTAGTGTGCGTTGCTTTCCGTGCCACGAACCGAAAACCGGTGCAGCATATTGATGCCGGCAAACGTCGCGAAAAAGGCGTCGAGTACCGCTCCCAACAGGAACAATTCGCTCTCGCCACCGATCTTGCTGTCGATCACGGCTAGTTCGATATTTCGCATTCGGACCGGAGCGCCGCGCACCACGTGATCGGTGTCCGTGGTCGCGAACTGATCTAGGCCTTCGAGCAACAACTCCAGGCGGCGACGCGCCTGAACGTCATAGACTGCACGGAACTCGTAGCTGGCAAGCACGGTCCGCAACGTACCTATGTTGGCCACCACGCCGTAGTTGCGCGCCAGATTGGCCGTCAACCGCCGCAATAAGCCATCACTGACCGGTGGGGGCACCTCTGCAACGACCGCTGTGATATTGGAGAAGGTCACGGAGCGAGGCGTGTCAGAGGTCGGCAGATCCACGCTACCGACAGGCAACCGGTCGGCAATGGGTCCGTTCGAGCAGGTCAATTGCAGGGATGCGACGTCGATCGGCGGATGTTGGCCGATGTCGAGCCGGTCAACGAAAGTCACGTAGTGATCGACGCTCCGGCCGACCACCGCAGGCCGGATACGCTCGCGAAAGTAGGCGCGGTTGCGCTCGGCGCCCGGCAGATCGTGGCGCAACAGGTCGAATGGCTCGAACTCGATGCGTTCGGGACGGCCTTGCAAATAGCCGGTCACACCATCGACGGACCGGATCGAAAAGTTCGGCCCTCCCGAGGCAAGTACGCGGTATTCGGTCTTGGTCCGATTTAGCCGAATTGGCGAGGCCTCATGGCTGAAGACATTGATTGCCGGCGTGCAGTTCAAGCAAATCTGGCCTTTGCCGACGCGCAACCGGGCCGGGAACGGGCGCCGAAACTCGAAGGTGAGGCTGCACTCAGTCTCCGTGTGGGCTGCGAGCGGCTCGAGGCCAGACAATTCGACGTAGAGAAATTTCGAAGGATAACAGAGATACTCCTGAATGATCCGGAATCCTGAGAAGGCGTTGCGCGGCCAGGGCAAAACCGCCTCGTCATCACGGAAGCCGACTGGCGCGATCTGTGCTGAGCCGATTGCGGCCACCTGTCGATCGGCCACCGTAACAGTCCCCGCCGAGGCGTGACGGCACAGCCAAGCCAACAGGCAGCGCCCCACTTGCGGCTCCCGCTCGGTCGAGAAGAAGAGGCGAAGCCGACCATTCTTAAGACATGACAGGTTTTGCTGACCGGTTGCTTTGATACGCAGGATTAGCCGGGCCGCGCTCGTCCGGTTCTCCAGCTGAACGTCATTGATCTTCAGCGGCAGCACCTCGATTGCGTAGCAGGTGACGAACGTGCAGTTCGTTCCGTCGATCGGCCGCGAGCGAACGCTGGTCCCGGCCGGCAGGTTCAGGCTCGCGGCGCTCGCCGATGATTTCAAGGCAAAAGACAGGGTCGTGATGGGCGGCAGAGCTTGAAGATATTGCGGCCACACCATCCGCAACAGGCCGTGGACGAATTCGGGAAATTCGTCGTCGAGCTTTTGGCGCAGCCGCGCGACAAGGAAGGCGAATCCTTCGAGCAACCGCTCGACGTCGGGATCGGTGGCATCCTGCCCGAGAAATGGCGCAAGCTTCGGATTGGCCAACGCGAAGTCGGCGCCGAGCTCGCGCAAATAGGAGAGTTCGTCTTCGTAATAGGGATTAAGGGCCACCGCCGCCTCAGCCCCTTATCCGAACGTGCTTATCGCAGATCGCATCGAAGGAAATTGGCTCCATCTGGTCGTCATAATCGAGCGTCGCGTTGACGTGAAAGCTCAGCTGCAGCGGGTTGTCGGGATCGGCATGAAAGCGGATCGAAACATTCTTCAAGCGGGGCTCAAATGTCTCGATCTGCTGCTTGAGCGAACGGGCGAGCGAGCGTACTGCGTCGGCTCCCTGCCCGACCGTCTCGTTAAGGTCGGGCATGCCGAGGTCCGGCCGTGTTTCGCAGCAGCCCTGGCGTGAGTTTAGAACCCGACGTAGGTTGTCCAGAACGCTTGCCCGGAAGCGTTCGAATGACACCCGATGGGTCGCCGACCCGTCCTCCAAGCGCTCCATAAGGCTGCGGTCGAACATCGCCTGTCACCTTCAGTGCTTGTCGAGCCTACCCTTGAGCGTCAAAGCAAAGTCTGCACCCATGTACTTCAAATGTGGAACGACAGCGATGCCGACGCGATACCAGCCCGGCTCACCTTCGACGTCCTCGACGATGATCTCCGCCTTTCGCAGAGGCCGCCGCGAGCGCACCTCTGCCGACGGATTCTCTTGATCGGCGACATACTGATGAATCCAGTTGTTCAGCTCGCCTTGCAGCTCTTGGCTGCTCTTCCAGGAGCCGATGTTCTCGCGTTGCAGCACTTTGATGTAGTGGGCGAAACGATTGATGATGAACATATAGGGCAGCTGGCTGCCGAGCTTGTAGTTGAGCTCGGCCACCTTACCTTCCTGGCTGTTCCCGAAATATTTCGGTTTCTGCGCGGAATTGGCCGAGAAGAAAGCGGCATTGTCAGCTCCCTTGCGCATGGTCAGCGCGATGAAGCCCTGCTCGGCTAGTTCGAACTCGCGCCGGTCCGAGATGAGCACCTCAGTCGGGACCTTGGTCTGCAATTGTCCCATTGCCTCATAGGTATGCAGATTGAGATCCTCAACCGCGCCGCCAGACTGGGGGCCGATGATGTTCGGGCACCAGCGATACTTGGCGAAGCTTTCGGCTAAGCGCGTCGCAAAGGCAAAGGCAGCGTTGCCCCAGAGGTAGTTGTCGGTTTCGCCGTCCGAGGCCTCCTGGTAATTAAAGTCCTTCACGGGAACCGTCTCTGGACCATAGGGCAAGCGCAGCAGGAAGCGCGGCAGCGTCAGGCCGAAATAACGAGCGTCATCGCTTTCGCGGAACGAGTTCCACTTGGCATATTTTGGTCCCTCGAACACCGATTGCAGGTCCTTCAGACCCGCGATCTCCTCGTAACGTTCGACGCCGAACATGTCCGGTGCAGCAGAAGCTATGACTGGTGCATGCGACATGGCGGCCACCGCGCTCATGTACCGCATCAGCTTAACATCCTGGCTGCCACTGCCAAACTCGTAGGCCGATATCATGGCCGCGACGGGCTGGCCGCCGAACTGGCCATATTCTGCGGTGTAGACGTGCTTGTACAGGCCCGACTTGACGATCTCCGGGCTGTCCTCGAAGTCGGTGAGCAATTCGTCCTTGCTGACGCTAAGGATTTCTATCTTGATGTTCTGACGGAAATCGGTGCGGTCGACCATGAACTTAAGCCCGCGCCAAGCCGACTCGAGCCGTTGGAACTGGTCTGTGTGCAGCACGTCGTCGAGCTGAGTCGAGATTTTGCGATCGATCTCCGCGATCATCTGATCGACGAGCGCATTGTTGACCTGCTCGTCGGCCCGGTTCGGTTTGATGAGCTCGGCGACGAAAGCTGCGACGCCCCGGCGGGCGAGGTCGTAACCCTCGTCGCGCGGGGTCATCCTGGTTTGGACGAGGACCTGATCCAGCAACGAAAGGTCAGTGGTCGGGGTGGCGACTTCGGCCGGCTGCTGCGCACTTGTGTCGGTCATAGCGCTCGCCCCTCAAGGAATCTCGCTGATCTGCTCACTCGCTCTTGCCGGTGAGCTCGCTCAGGAGCCGCGGCCGCGCGCCGTGGTCTTCGAGCAGATTCTGGATGGCCTTGCGGAAACCCGGCACGTTGCCGAGCGGGCTCTTCAGAGCGATCAGGGCCGCGCGTAGTTCGGTCAAAGCGCGCAGTTCGGGGATTTGCTGCACGATACGCTCGGGTTCGAAGTCCTTGAGGCTCTGAAACTGCAGCGACACCGACAGCTTGCCAGCCTCAGGCTGATCGTCGAGCTTATTCTCGGCGGAGATATGAAGAGTCAGTTCCTGGCTTTTGACAACCTCGTTAAAATTGTCCTTGTCGATATTGACGAGCTCGCGCTGTTCAATCGGTCGGTCATCGGCCTGTCCGGTGAAGTCGCCCAGAACCAGCAATTTGAGCGGCAGCTCAACATCCTCCTTGAGGTTGCCGGCTGCCGGCCTGAAGCGGATATTGATGCGCTCCTTTGGAGCAACCGAGCTTTCCTGTGCCATATCAGCTCCTGTTTAAGACTCTGCCCTGATAAAGTCAGCTAGCGGCCAAGCTGGCTCTCCCGTGCGATATCGATGCCAGCGACCCTCTTTCGGATTTGCTCGAGCACGGCGCAACGGCGCGGCTCATCAATCAATTGCTGAGAGTCGGAATGAGTCATCGCGCGAAAGCGCAATTCGGCGACGTCGAGCGCAAGCCGAGGCTCCCAGCGTTCGAGATTGCGCTCGGCGATCACCTCTTCCATGTGCTCGAGCAGCGGGACGGCGGTCGTCACGAAGCCGGTTTCGATGCAGAAACGTGCTTGCGCAAGCTGGCCCACGAACCGCGCTCGTTCTCCGCTCGCGCCATCCAGCGCACGTGACAGCTTCTCGAGGGCAGCCTGAGGGTGCCCATCGCCAATCAGCTTATGTGCCTCAACAACCGCTTCGTCGGCAGGATCACGGCCCGGCGACACGTCCGCACCACCGACGGCGGCCCACGCGCGCGTTTCCTCATCCGCGAACGCCCGTCCGTCATTGAACTGAAACGTCAAGATCCGCGGATAGCGTGTGACCAGCAGGGCTAGGCTTGCGCGCACTGCCGCGGCCGCCGGCTCAAAGAGCGGCCCCATTTGCTCCAATGCTTTCGCAGCATGCCGGTGAACGTCGAGCCAGAACGGTGACATCCAGACGATCTCTTCGGCCAAATTCAAGACATCGGCGTGCTGACCGGCCGTTATTTTGGTTTCCAACGCTGCGATATTGTCCGCAGGCGCAAATATCGTTGTGCGGCCGCCCGTATCCGGCGGCAGGGCGTCAAAGCGCATCCAGGAGCCGACACGATTGAGCAGATAGACCGTCGGGTCTGTGGGGGACGTAACGCGCCGGGCGGCCGAAGCTAGACGCAGCATATCAGGCAAGCCGGCCCAGTCGCCATCGGCGCCAGCCGGTCGTGCCACCTCAACCGGCGGAGGGGATTCCGCCGGGGCGACGCCGGCCTCCTCGACAGCTCGGGCCGCCTCCGCCGCACGTTCCGGGGGCACGGCGCTTGCGCGCTTGGCTTTTTCGTAGTGCGGCCGCAGAGCCCTCAACAACTCGCCCAAAGAGGCTTGCTCATTGACCAGCTTGTCGCGCAGCTGGCGGTCGAGATCGTCAAGCGCCTCATAGGCGGCGAGCACTGCCGGATATTCAGTTTCGATCGGCACATTCTCGGCCACCTCCGGCCCAACGCGACCAACGAGCCAATCGATTGCTCCGACCCGCGCCCGTTCCCGCTTGATCGGCGGAAAGAGCCCCTCCCAATGCGCATCCACCGTGCCGCGCAAAATGCCTAGGCCGACCGCAAGGCCCTGGTATCCTCCGGTCCGGAACAGACCATAGGTGGCCCAACAGACAACCAAAAGGTCCTTTGACTGGTTCGACAGGATATGGAGCGACAGCGTGCTGACTTTGCTCCAATCAACCGCGGTCGGTCCGTCGGCGTCCATGCGCCGGACCTCGGTTTCGAGCTGTTCAAATTCGGCCGCACCACGGACATCGATGCCGGCGGGCACGGGGCCCGGCACAGGCGCGGCACCGTGCTGCGCACGCGCATCGATGTCGTCTCGAACCGCCGCCCAGTGATCAATCACCGTGATAAAACCATACGCGAACACGCATTGCGACGGATCGCGGAAAGTCAACGTCGTACCCGCCGCATACAATAAGCCGAGAGGCGACACCCTTGTAAGCCATCACTACCGTCCTTGCGCAAGCGCTACTGGATGACGTCCGCCTTCCGCCTTCACCTCCTTCAAGCCCTATGCCAATTGCAAATGGCTTGATTAGTAAAAGCGATTTTCTCAATCGGCGTCACGGCCCCGACAGCATGTTGCAAACCCGACATCAGAGGTGGTGGCTGTCGGCTCAGTCATTGGCCCGAAGGAGCCTTTGGCTCAGGCAAACTGCGCCGCGCGCGCCCGCGTCGGGACACTTTGACAGAAGATGAGGCGAGGATTTTCAACTCGGTACGTCGATGGATCGTCGTTGGAACATCTCATGTCGTACACGACTTTGAGATCACAACAACATCGGCTTGCGCATCACCGACAGGAGGACCCGTAGACGGCGGCGCTGGCGGCTCCCACAAACCGTGCGATCTCGGATTGCCGTGCATCGGACGAACTCGTCATCAATGACATCGACCTACACATGATTGAGCTGTCACAGAATCAACTGCAAGATTGTACGCGCGGTCTTACGCGTTATTGGGTCGCTGGACGCAATAAAGCCATTGGCCAACCTCCGGGCTCTCATAAATTCACTTAATCCGGTCGGCGGCATCCTTTGAGCAATTTGAGACAATCAAGCGATCATACATATGTTTGGCAAGAACACTCCGATTTGGCGAGCCGGCGGCTGTCGCGTCCAACCCTGTCGCGGATGCTCGCCTATGCCCCGTCGGCAGATCGCACAACGGGCACCCGAGCAGTCGGCCCATTCCTTCAATTCACCCGAGCTTGAGGCGATAGCAAGGGGTTTGACCAGAAGTCGGGGTTGGGAGGGCTTCGCCGCCCGAAGAGCCTTCACCGAGCCGTGAGTTCCCAGATGATACGGATATGTCCTCCTTCGATCGATGGCCGGAAGACATGCATGTTTCTAACACGCAGCTTACTCTCATCGATCAAGTTCACGACGCGCCCAACATCTCCCTGATCGGAAAAGACGACATACATCAGGCCATTGGCAGTGAGCCAGTTATGAGCTCTCCCCAGAGCTGAGGCCATGGTGCTGTGATCTTCGTCAAAGCAGGAGCGCTCCAGGTCGTCGTTTGCCTTTCGGTTCCAGTACGGGGCGGCAAACAGAATAAGGTCGAACCTTTCTTGAGGCTGCAGCGCAGAATAAACGTCACTGAGGCGCACTTCTGCCTGATCGGCATAACCTAACCGCTCGATGTTCGTCTTTGTGGTAAGAACGGCTTGTGGATTAATGTCGAGAGCCACCAGGCGTTCTGCCCCAGCGCGGAGTGCCGCCAGGCCCAGCACGCCTGATCCGCATCCCAGATCCAATACTGTCGCTCCAGATTGGATGTGCCACTTCGATACCAAGGCATCGGGAGCGTGACTTAGGCGTGGCGATAGAACACCAGGCAAAATGTGCAAGAGCATACCGCATACCTCTACATCATGCGGGTGTTCGCACGACCGGAGATCAGCGATCATTGCGTCTACATCGGTCGTTTGGCGTCGCGCCGATATGGCTTTGGGGACTGTCATTTTAACTTTCCAATTCACTCGCGAGCGCGCTGCCTCATCGCCGTCCCATCCGATCAACGGATCGCCTGTTGAGCGAGTACGGTAGATGTCGCACGCTCGGTGCTCTGTACGGGGTCCGTTTTAAGGAAGTTGCGAGCAAGTTTGTCCCATCGTGTCTGAATGCGCTTCGCGCCGTCACTGACTCGTCGCCTCCAAAGCAACGGCCGTGCCATCAGCATTTAGAGCGCGCTCGGCTTCTGATGTTCCCTAGAGAACGGCTGCCGGCAGGCGCTCGGATGTTCTGTCGCCCCAGCGAGCGTGTCGGCGCCAGTGTCGCAAACCCAACACCTTTAACCGGGTTGGTGTATGAATTGACTTCGTGTCGCTATTCTCACGGCGGGATTGACCAGTCGTCAGAAGTTGCGACCTCTATCGAAAACTGACGTGCCGACGAAAGCTCGTCGGGAAACGCACAAGACTTCGTGCAATTCACGATTTTGATGCCGCCCCAAATACCTATCTACTAGCTGATCTAAGGAAGCGATATTTTACCTACGCTGGCCTGCAACGATCAAAAACTCGTCGATCATACCGGTCGCCCCAGTCATAGCGCCGATCGCCGCAACTGAGATCTGAAAAGACGATCATTAATGGAGCGGCATACTCCTCTTGCAACTCAACTCCTCAACCGTCCCCCTTTTTTCACAAATCTTTCTTTGCGCCTCGACTCACGCTGCAACGCCTTAGAGCAGGCACTTTCAGGACCTCGTTCATTTTTACCTGACCGGCGGTCACGTCGGGTTTTGGAAAGCTAACATGAGTAGCGAGGAGCCAGAGAGCTATGCTGGCGGACGAGATCATGGACCGATTGAACACTATCAACCAGGCCGATCATGATTCGGCCGCATCCAATCGGTTTAAAGGAGGCTAAAGTCCGCGGCCGGAAGCTGGGCGCGATTCTTCCATCCTACCACCTGCGGCACCCACGCTGGGTCCACATCAGAACGATGTTCTTGATGGGTTTGCAGGCACGTGTCGATCCACCGCTCAGACAGACCGGCCGCGCGGAGAGGTTCGCTTTTAAGTCGGTCGCTCGGTGTCGAAGCGTCCGATGGGCGGTCGATCACAGACCGACTACCACGATCCGATGCAGGGCGGGGTCGTGTGCAAGCCGCCCAGTCGTTCACGCGCCTGGTACCCGGCCAAGGTTCTGGTGCCGGCAAGAGGCGCGCCAGCCAGCTCCATCAGCCCAAACGCATCAGCGAGTTGGGCGTCGCGAATGCACACGACCGCTCAGTCGATCCTGGAGTGCCCGCCGATCGGCGACGAGGTTGTCGAGGTGAAGCGGCTCGTCATCAGGCCGCTCTCCTTGCGCCAATCGCCTCGCCAGCGCCCGTGTGCCGTCCACGACAAAGACGCCGCAATCATGACTGTTCCGCTGCTGGGTCATGCGGGCGGTCTCGAGGCGAGCGCCCAGCCTGACTGCGAGCTGTCTTGCCCCGTCGGTGTGAGAACGTTTTCGCAAGGAGTCGTAGTGATAGGCAACGATCGCTTTCGGTTCGCGGCGATCAATGAGCAGCAGCGACCAATGCGTGCCGTCGCTGCTACTGGCACCGCCAGTGTTCATAGGCACGAACAGGAAGTTGGCGGTATCGTTACCATGTCCACCATTGTTGATCTCCTGCAAGGTCTCCTGCCGGGCTTTCGCGTCGTCGGTCAAGCGCAGCAGATGAGCCTGCACCGGCTGCACAAACCGGGTGCGGGCGGCTAGATCCGGATTGTTCCTCCGCAACTCCCGCTCCAGGAGTGTGTAATCCGCCGTGATATGCTCGTCACCCAGCCACTGCGTGCGGTGGAGCGCCAGCGGAGGCTGCACTGGGATGCCGGATCCGGAGGCCTGTTCATCGGGCTCATCCAGACGGCCGGACGAGTTTTCGCGACCGCTCCCTCGGAACGCTTTGCATAGCCCGGACTTAAAACACCACCACAGTCCACAGCCTTTGCCATCCTTCACCGGCATCGCGGACGTCGTAGCCTTGGTCGATGATGATTCTTCGCCATGTCCCGGGACGCTATCGATGCCCGCCGCTACTGGCTGGTGAGATTCAAGCCCATGCCCCGGGACGAGCGTTACGCTAAGCCCACTCGGATTGTTTGGGGTCGGCTCTCTTGTTTCTTGCCCCAACTTAGGTGTGTAAGGCCGACCATGTATGTAAAAATGTGTTCGCGAATGGAGCGATGTCGCCGGTAGAAGTCCTTTTCTGCTCAGTGAACCGACCAAGGCATCGGGGGCTGATTGGCAACCATGTTCCCATCCCAAGCTGACGATATGTGTGAAGTCTCTCGTGCATGGGAAGTTCTCCGCGGGCACGCTGGCCTGCATATCAACGGCGAGGGCGGGCAACTTGGGTAGCGAATCCAAATGGGTCCAAGCTGCGCTGGATTCAGGAGGCGCTGGTCGCTCAAGGTGACCGCACGTCGGTGATGGCTCGGCCCTAGCAGTCCGCGATGGCAACATTGACGGCGTCCTCCCAAGTGTCCCATCCTGATTGGTCGGAAAATTGAAGTCATTATAGTCTCTGCGGTAAATAACCTCGAACATCTGACGCTGCACCGGCAGATCGGAGACCACACCATGCCGAGCACTATCCGCGTCATTGACCTCGATCAAATGGCGGGCATCGGGCTTGGCAAGTCGTTCGAATTCATTTCCACAAAAGGGACCATGACTACTCGCCCATCTCGCACAACTTCCCTCTGCTCATGAGGTATGAGCGTGGCAGCGCGAATGCCGCGACTTCCGCCGCTCAGGCGCGAAGCATCAGTTCAGCGGCGGATTGCGCGGGTGTACCCGCCCGACTTGTCACTTGATGAAGATCTCCGCCACATACGAATGCCGGATCGGTTCGCCGACTCGTCGGGCAAGAGAATTCTGCTCGGACACATAGGCGACGTCCTCCCAATGTCCAAGCGACTCCGGCACTTGCTCGAGAGGGTCGGCGACCGCTTGGCAAAAAACTGACAGGTCGGCCTAGTGCGAGTCGCAGTCTTGATCCGCTTGGTTTACATTCGTCAGTGACCTTCATGATGACAACGGCGGTTTCCAGGAGCATCACTTCGGAGGCGCCTACCTAAATTGACGACTGAAAAGACGGCATTGATGGTCCGAGGAGAGTGCCAGCCGAGTGTTGGTAATACGTCTCACTTTTCCGAACGAGATCGACGGCAAGACTGCCTATGCGGTCTCACCGGGTTGGTGATCAGGTTCGTCGAGTTAAACTGGGGCGCGGGAGGCCGCCGACGATGAACCGTGAGACTCCGGCTGATGGCGAAGCGCCGCAGGACCAGGCTCTTGCGGCCTGGGCTGCCGAAGAGGTGCTGAGCCGACGCGAAAATCGGCTAGACGCGGCAAGAAGAATAAGAGCTTGGGAGATGGCCGCAACCACTGTGCAGCTAAACCTTGCATCGCTGTCCCTGACGGTCTTGCCACCCGGCTTCCCGGCGTTGCTCCAGCGCCTAGACGTCTCCGACAATCAGCTGACCTATCTGCCGGAATCTCTTCCGACTAGTCTTCAGGAACTCTACGCCAGGTCGAATCGGCTGACTAGCCTGCCCGTTCTCCCGCCCGGGCTCCGGCGCATGGATGTTGCCGACAATCGGCTGACCAGCCTGTCCGGCCTCCCCCCTGGACTCCAACGCCTGGATGTTCCCGACAATCGGCTGACCAGCCTGTCCGGCCTTCCCTCTGGACTCCAACGCCTGGATGTTCCCGCCAATCAGCTGACCAGCCTGCCCGACACTCTCCCGCCCAGGCTCCAGATTCTGCATGTGAACGAGAACCAGCTGACCCACCTGCCCGCCGCACTTCCGGACAATCTCTGGCGGCTCGACGTTTCCCGTAATCGACTGACTCACTTGCCCGACTCCCTCCCTGCCAGCCTCAGAACGCTCCACGCTGGTTGGAACCGACTGACGAGCTTACCCGAGACCCTGCTGACGCAGCTGAGACATGCTTCCATAGTTAGTTTAGCCTGGAAGCGAATCCTGTCGGAGCGGGTGCGGACGAACCTTGCGACAGCCCTGCATGCCGAGGGCTATGAAGGGCCTCGAGTCTCCTTCTCGATGGGAGGGAGGAACGGCGCAAGGGCCGGGACGGCCTCTGGCTGAGGCGGTCGCGGACTGGCTCATGGGCGAGCCGGAGACGCTGGCCCTCTGGCAGAGCTTCGGCGAAGAGCACGGTGCTCAGGACTACGCACGCTTTCTCGACAAGTTGCAGGAGACCGTGAACTACGGCGATGAGGCGTTCCAGCAGGCGGTGCGCGATGACCTGCGGCAGGCGGCAAGAAGGCACCGATTGCGCGAACAGTACTTCCAGTTGGCTTTCGACGCGAGCGCAACCTGCGAGGATCGCATCACGTTGACCTGGAACGGCATGCAGACCGCGCGCCTAAATGCTCAGGTCGAGGACGGGGACTTTGACGGGAATCTCAAAGGCATCTTGGAGAGAGGGCCGTATCCTGTTCCGCTTGGATGTGCTGGAGCGCATCGCTCGCGAGAAGCTCCGCTCACTGCGTTTCGTCGACGAGATCGAGGTCTATTTGGCCTATCAAGTGAAGCTGCGCGATGCACCGGAGCTGCAGCCCGTGGCCTCAAAGATGCGCTTCGAGCGCGTTTCCTTCGTTACGGAGGCCGACATCGCCCTTGCCAGACATCGGTTCGGGAGCAGGAGGCGGCAGGCTTTGCCGACTACCTGGCCACACGCTGGCAAACTTGGCAGGCGGTGTTGAAGCGTTTCGCTCGCAAAGACCATGCAGCCATGCAGGCGCGCCTTGGCGAGGCGATGGGAGAGGAGTTTTCGGCACGCCTGAATCAACGTCTCGCGGAATTTGGTTTGACGGGCAATGCCGATGCCAAGCTGCAGCTCGGCTGCCCAGGTCAAAGACGAAATCGCTCGGGAGATCATGCGACCGGTTACGGACCACTTTCTTGCGCAGCGTGGCCTCACGCTGTAAGCACAGACCTTCGGTGGGCATGGGCTCTCAATGCCTGGTTCCACGGGACCGTCGCGCCGGACCGAAGAGCGTTCGCCGATCACGTTGCAGCGTATCCCGCGGCGGTGAAGTAGTGGCTGCATTCGGTCGATGTTTGCGTCGGATTTTCACACAGCAAATCAATTGTGTCTAGCTTTTCCCAGAGCAGCGGCGAGGCACGCAGCCGTGATCAGGGAATCCTCATCATAACATGGATTGTTCGAAGTCCGTTGAGCTGATGACCCGCAACATGCAGAACTCGTTTGCCCTGCGTCGGAATCCAGTGCGAAGCGCATACTTTGAAGCGCATACTTTAATGGCTGTGAGCGGATCCCGGTGATTTCGCCTAGGCATTCCCGATTTCAAGTCGTCCAGGATTCCGATTTGATCCATTCCGACTTGATCTCACCCGGAGGAGAGAGACGTTATTCTGGCGAACCTTCCCTGGCACCATTTGCAGGGCCTGGTCAATCCCGAACCAAATCGTCTTGAGGCTCGTCAGCTTGCCCCTCTTAGACAACCTCAGACGGTGAGCTGCCCGTCACCGAGCACTCGTGGCGGTTCAGCCGCTCGTGGACTGCCCTGCTGGCCTTGAAGATCGGAAAACGCTTTTGCTCAATTTGCATGTACTCGCCCGTTTTTGGATTACGGCCTGTGCGAGCCTGCCGATGCTTGATCGAAAATACTCCGAAGCGCCGCAATTCAACCCGGTCGCCGCGCGCGAGCCCCTCGGCGATCTCATCGAGGATTGCGCTCACAATATTGTCGACGATGCCCTGATAGAGATGCGGACGCATGCCGGCGATACGTTGAACGAGTGTGGACCTGATCATCGTTGCCGCTTTCGCAAATTGGGAAGTGGCGCTTACTCGAAAGCGTTGGCCACTGTCAAGCATGACCGATGTCATGCCTGGACCGGTGAAGGAATGTCATCGCGAGATGAAGAGCCAACGCCGCTAGCGGCTTCGCAAGGGGAACGTGACGCGGTCTCGAACTACCTAACACGATGCTCCTGCAATCACCGGTTGCCTCGCTCTGTATGGACCGAACTCGATCCGCGCGATGAACCGCCTCCACGTGCGTTATCTCAATCGTCATTACCGACAATCGCACGTCCTTCGGTCATCCTAGCTTAACCACTGTTGCTGCACATCTGCAGCGAAACGCAACAATTGCGAGGCCCGGTCAACTACCAATTCTCGCAATTGATCTAGATGACATAAATATGTCACCTTCCATAGATGATCGTTGCTCGATCAACCGCACGCAGGCATCAGCATGCAGAACCAATCGCAAGCTGCTCTCGCCAAAGGGCCTAATGAGGCGATTGATTTCTCACCTTCGCAAATGCTGCGGGCCGACGTCTGCTCCAGCAGCGCACTCTCCTTCCTCATGTAAGCGCATGACGGACTCTCGGCCGCTCTGGCTGAGGGCGCAGGTTTCAAAGCTCTCTGGGCATCGGGCCTGTCGATTGCCTGCTCTCTGGGCTACCGAGATGCCAACGAAGCGTCTTGGAGCCAGCTTGTCGACGCAGTCGAGCGGATCGTAGACTCAACGCAGCTGCCTGTGCTCGTTGACGGCGATGGCAGCTTCGGCAATTTCAACAATGCCCGTCTGCTCGCACGCAAACTCCGCCAACGTGGCGGTGCCGGCGTCGCGCTGGAGGACAGCGGTTTTCCGAAGACAAACTCGTTTGTTGGTGATCGGCATCCCCTCGCCGATGTCAACGAATTTTCAGGCCGTCTGCGCGCAGTGAAGGATACAGCTGCGGAAGACCTCGTTCTTGTTGCCCGGATCGAAGCACTGATTCGCGGCTATGGATGGACGAGGCAATTTTGCGCGCTCACGCTTATGCCGACGCCGGAGCTGATGCGATCCTCATTCACTCGCGAAAGAGCGCCGCGACGAGATTTTTGAATTTGCACGCGCCTGGCAGAACAGACTGCCGGTGGTGATCGTTCCAACGAAGTACTATCGAACACCAGTCTCTGCTTACCCCAAAGCTCGCATCTCGACGGTGATCTGGGCTAACCATGCCCTGCACGCTGCAATAAGGGCAACGCGGCAGGTCTATCATCGTATCCTCACTGAGGAGAACACAACTAGCATTGAACCGAGTATTGCGACACTCGACGAGGTGTTCGAACTCTTCAGGTACAATGAACTCGCCAGTACGGAAGCACGCTATCTTCGGCCCTCCTGACCGAGGGCGATAAGGTCTCATTTACGTTGCAACACACTCATTCTCGAAGGACCACCGCGATGCAACCGGACGCCTTTCTCTCACACTCAACCCCACTCATCAGCGCCCTCACCGGCGTCCGCGCCCGTTGGCGGCCGATGCTCTTGACGTAAACAGGCTTGAACCATCCCGTTCTCACTACCTGCGCGATCCCACAGGCGTCGTTCCGATCGGTCTTCACCGGCATGGCTGAAAGTGCCGCCTTAACCTGGCGGGCTTCCAAACTGACGGCCGGCAGTCCCAGTTCGATTAGATTTGCGGTCAGCCATTCTGATGTCGGTCCTGCCTCGAGGCCTACCCGTTCAACTTGACCTGCCCATGGTTCGAGGTACTGCACAATCGATGGCGCGTCCGCCCTCGTCGTTCTTTCCGATCTCGTCCACCGCACATATCGCAACCGAATTCAGCGAAACATCCGGGCCGACGTAGATCATGACTTTTCCTCCTTGATGGAATGGGTCCAGATCGTCAGTCAAAACGTGCCGCGCGGCAAATAGGTCAGGCGATCGGGACCGAATACCCATCTCTTCCGTGAACCTTGCTCGCTTCATCTGTCCATCCTTCTTCAGGCCGGACTCTAACTCCATCTGGAGATACGCAGTGGCAGGTCACAGCTATGTTCGTATGCAGGTGTCGATGCGCTTCAAGGGACTTGCCTTGAACCACGAGACGTTCCTTCGTCTCTATCGCGAAGTCCGTCCGCGTCGGATGAATACAGCCTCATTCATGTAGCCATCCGGTAAGGGCGAGTCGGGCGCCGTGCGCATAGGGAGGCACATATAGTACGGAATGTGGCCGCGGCACCGCGAACAACAAGAGGGTATTGTAAGTCGGTGGAACACATATGGGTGGATCATGATCGCTCCAGAAGCAAGTCTGTCCACCCCAGTCATTGCTCCATCGAGTTGTGAGGTTGAGAGAGTAGGCGACCTTTCGAACTCCCGGTGTTCCAGGTGGTTGCTTATCGGTATGAGTTGTTAGAAAATGTCCGGCTTCGAAGCGCGAAGCAAACCCGTCGATATGGATAAACTCGCGATGCCCGGTCGCATCCGCAACGATTCGTCGGAATTTCGCGCTAGTTAGGTATTCAGCAATTGTGCGAAGAACACCGGTGGCGCAATCGTCCCGCAGTCGTTCCACGAGCGGATAGCTCTTGAACAGATACTGGAATGATCCATTGGAACTGTACGGCTGGCGCCCGTCAGGACGAGGGCGCTCCCAATCCTTGCGGTCGAGACAGACCGGCGTTCCATCCGGGGCGATAGATACAACCGACCATGCGTCGAACAATTGGAGAGCTTCCGACACAGCCGCGGCTGCGTCAGGCGGCAGAAAATCCATTATCCTCGCGAAACCGGATGCTTGGAATGCCGCTCGAATTTCAGCTCGACGCTCTATCGTCAGATCGCAATCAGAAAGGCGCAGCACTGAGCTACTCCTCAGCTGCTACCGCCGCAAAATTGTGGCGGTAGCAGGCGGCAATGAGACATGGATACTTACGACGCATTGCTCTTCAGCGAAACGACCTTACCAAGCTTGCGATCCTCTGTCTTGTCGATCCATTCCGATACGAGAGAGCGAAGTTGGGGCCTTGAATTTCCGACATAGTCCTTCAGCGCCTTCCAATTATTCTCTGCGAGGAACTGCCGGATTCTGCCTGTCTCCTCGGAAGAAAGGGGAATGTCCATGTGGAGTTCCAAAACCGTTTCTTCTGCTGGTGTGGCGTAGTCGGTTTTGAGGATCAGGTTTGGTACTGATGAGCCCATTTGCTAGCTCCTATCTTTTCTGCGGGCCTCGTTTTGGCCATTTCGGCCATGATGAATTGTAGATGGTCTGAGCCTCGCGAGAACCTCCAAGAATGGGTAGAGCCCCATCAGTTGGGAAGGGACGGCCCAATGAAGTCAAGTCAGTTTCACGGGCCAGCAGATCATCGGGATTCTATGGGAACAGGAGGCGGTCAGACCCAAGCAGCTTAAGGCGTTGGAGGACGAGAAGACCAAGCTGAAGAAGCGCGTGACCGGGGCGATGCTCTACAACGCCATGCTCGAGGATGTTGAACGGGAATAGTGGTGGTGCCCAACGCAAGGCGAGAGGCCGTCACACTCCTGCGGACCACCTTCGATGTGAGCGAAGGCGGGCGTGCAAAGTCCGAAATCAGAGCGCTATCGCGGCGGGCGAGTTGATGAGGCAGTCGTACATACTCTCGCGCGAACTGGCGGGCGGTCCGACTACCATCGTCTTTTCTGAGATCGAACTAAGATGTGACAAGCACCAACGAGGTCACCTCAAGAACTCAAAATCATTTGATTTCGATTAACTACGAGATCTTACCCTACATTTATGATCTAAGGTCAGGTGCATGTTTGCATCCGCCACGTTTGGCGACACTAAGGGTAGAGGAATGAATATCCGCGAAGTAAGACAACTGTATGCCCGGCAGGTACTGGCGCTGGCCGGAGCAGATAGCGACAAGAGATTAGAAAAGGCATTTGCGACTGTTCCGCGAGAACACTTTCTTGGGGGCCGTCGGTGGCACGCGGTGACTCCATGGGCGCCTCATTTGCGTTTGCATGCGAACGACCCCTCACTCCTCTACCAAGATGTTGTCATCTCCCTTGATCCAAAGCGTGGCGTCAACAACGGTAGTCCGTCGCTGCACGCGTGGATGATGCACAAAGTCGGACCGCTAACGGGGGCAACCGTTGTCCACGCAGGTGCGGGAGCGGGCTATTTCAGCGCCATTCTTGCCGAACTTGTCGGCAAAAAGGGGCGAGTGTTGGCTATCGAATACGACAAGTCATTGGCAAAATTCGCAAAGGAGAACCTGAGACCTTGGAGGAACGTTGAGGTTTTGAATGCCGATGGCAAGAACTGCGCACTTCCATTGGCCGATCTCATTTACGTCAATTTTGCTGTAATCCGACCAGCCGTCACCTGGGTCGACAATCTGAAAGAGGGCGGACGCCTTTTATTTCCTCTTGGAACTCCCGAACGGGAAGCGCGGTTTGTAGGGCGACATGCGATGCATGCGGTTGCATTGCTCGTCAGACGTCGGAGAAAAGAGTTTGAAGCGCAGGCATTACGCGAAGTGTCATTTGTTTTCGCTGAGGGCAGCGATACTGCTGTCGAATCGTCCGAGGAAAGACGGTTGAGGAGGGCTCTTGCCTCCAGGGGATGGCAAAACGTTTCGACGCTCTATTGGAAGCAACGGGCAAAGGGACGATGTTGGTATGCTGCCAAGGATTGGGCGCTAGGCGTCAAGACCTGAAACCCGCGGGAGGATCTGAACACCCCTCCCCGATTTTGGCACCGCGGACGCTTTGCGCCCCCGGGCCAATTAGATGTTTGCAATTGATTGATTATCTGAAGTCAGATGGCACCTGGAAACGGTCCATGTACAGGTGCTCGACGAACTAGGATTCGTTGTGGGGCCAGCGCGTAATCGGCTCGGCATCGTTTGTCTTGTACTCTCGCCTTAAACGCGAAGGTCCGAGACATGATCGCAGAGGGAGGCACGAACCTCGGTTTAAGGCCATGGCCTTGAAGAGTTGACCGCGATAGATCCAGCTCAGGATATCGGCTGCAGACTGCCGGTTTTCTCGCAGAAACTGCTTGCGATGCACTGTGTAGAATCGTCCACCAGTACTGGATTATTCGTGAGCGTCACGGGAAGCTCACCGTGCCGGGCCTTGACTCGCGCGGAATGCTCTGGATAGCGCTGTCGGGATGATTGACGCCGCAGGCACGCGGTGATGGGGTGATCCCGGTTCGGAGCGGGCAACTGGGATCAGAATGACCAGCGAGTCGCAGCTGCGCGAGAAGCTTCGGAAGATCGAGGCGTTGTTCGCGGGTACCGGAACTGCTGGTGAGCGCCTTGCGGCGGAAGCTGCGCTACAGCGGGTGCGTGCCCGGGTCGAGGAGCTCGCTCGCCACGATCCGCCGATCGAACAGCAATTCTCACTTTCCGACCAATGGTCGCGGCACCTGTTCTTGGCGCTTTGCCGCCGCTGCGGGCTGCGGCCGTTTCGTTATCACCACCAGCGACGCAACACGGTGATGATCCGTGCGTCAGGAGGCTTCGTCGGCAAAGTGCTGCTGCCGGAGTTCACCGAGGAGAGGGCGCTGCAAGATCGCCCTCGGAATTTACTTGAAGCAATGAGCCTGGTCAGCTGTTCGACAGCTAGGCCCTCTAGCATAGCAACATCTCTATCCGGACAGCGGCCCACTTGATGGCTCAAGTTCTGGAAGAGAAGGACCTGGATCCTGGGTCAGCCCCATCCGTACGCCCTCAACATACCGACCCGTTCGAGAACCATATCCGCTGCAATTTTATCGAGATTTGCGCCCGCCTCGGTTTCTGATCCTTATCGGACCAACTTTGTTCGAACGACATTGACAAGGCCACCAATGGGAGAAGGGAATGGACCCATTTGACAACGTCAACCCGTCCGCCGCTCGCATGAGTTACGTCGAGCCGCAACAGGAAGAGACCGCGCAAGCAGACTTTGAGCTGCGGCTTGGAGAGCATCGGCCAGTCCTCCCAGCACCAGCTTCAGCCGGGGCTGGATCGACCCGAACTGCAACGGATGGCAATAGGAGAGCGGACCTTATCCCGAAGAACGAACGGTGCACAGCCGCATCCTTTGTAAAAGCGCGCGCTCAGCTCGCCGCAACGCTGACCTGCGCGAACATTGCGGAACTCAGAAGAGAAATCGAACTCGCTGCGCAGACATCAACACCATGGTCAGGAGCGACTGGACCGTCGGCTGGCGGCGTGGATAGTAGCCGCGTTTACGACGACGTGGTGGCATCCTCATACTTGGAGCTGCAGCGCTTTCAAAACCACGCCAGCCATTGCAAGCCGCGCGGGTTGGCCAATCAAAGTGCGATGGCCCATTTGCGTTCCATGGCGGCTTCGCGTTTCGACGCCGCCCCCTGGAATATCTGGGGAGGCCAACGACTTGATCTGGGTCGCGCAGCGGCAGAACACATGAGGGGCGACACCAGTTCTTCGCCCTTTGTGTCACTGTCCGAGGAGGCCTCACGACTGCTCCTCTCGCCGGACGACGACAACGAGTATGGCGCCAAAGTGATCGCGGAAAATGCCAATGAGTTGCACACGTACACGGTGCCGAGGATCACCGCTTGGACGGCCGAGGAGATCGTCAGTATTCTTGAGGACGGGACTGAGGATGATGAACCCGACCTGGCCTGGGTGAGCGATACCCCAACTGAGGAGCGCGAGGTACTGTTTCTGGGCGGGAATCTGGATGACTATCGGACCGCTAGCGCATCGAATCCATACAGAAAGTCAGGGAAAGAAGATTGAGGGTGGAGGCTTAGCAAGGTAATTTGGCTGTTTCCGATGCTCGGAAAATCGAAAGCAGCCTTCGCTCCGCCTATAATGCTCCGGCCGAGCTGGCCATCGGGGGAGCTGGCCGCGTACTGCACCTGGAAAACCAGAATTTCAGCCGAAGCCTGTACCGTCTTTACGTTCGCCGCACTCGTCGTCGGGTTCGAAAAGGCACTTGCCGACCAATATTCATTCTAACTTTCCGCCCGGCCAGGTCAGGTTTTGGAAAGCTAACGTGAGTAGCGAAAGAACGAGGAAGGAAGCCAGCGGACTGCAGCATGGATCGATACAACGCGATCAACCCAGCGTATAAAGATTCCGCTGCATCAGATACCACGGTTGAACAGCCCAAAGAACCGCAAGCGGTATTCGAGCAACACTTGCGAGAGGTGCGGCAGCTCGGCCCGGTATATTCCCATAGTGGGCTTTATGACATCACCGAAGAAGACGATCGCCTCATCCGAGCAGCGTCTGGTGCTGCCCTTGACCGAGGCCCACCGCCAAAGGCGATTACCATTGAAATCTATGACCGTCGGCTTCGCAAATTGGCAGATCTGCTGAAGCAGTCTGGTCACTCGATTGCTGAGCTCGATGACGACACATTGCTCGAGCGCTCCAAGAAGCTACTGCCAGAAGACAAGGTCATCTTCTCTGCATTGTCAATGGTGAGTAGGTACCGGGAGCCAAGCGATACCGCTCCGCCCCCCACAACACATTATCGTCCGTCCAAGGAAGACGCCAACCTCATCAGAGAGGCGACCGAGGCGGGCTTTGGTCGAGCAATGGACGCAAAAACCGCCGGAAATTACGCTAGCAGTCTTCGCAAGCTAGCGACAGCACTGCGCCCCTTGTCGATTGCTAAGCTCAGCCACAAAGCGTTGCTTGGCCATGCCGATGCTTTGTTTCCGAAGGACAAGAAACTCATCTATGCGTTGAACAGGCTGAATGACTACCGCCGACTCGCGGGGCGGGACAACTCGCCGACTTACGGGAGCGCCTCGCGCCAGTCAATGCAGCCGGCCGCCGATTTGCCCGTCCAGCTTCTCGAACGTGATGAGCCTTTAGGAAACGCGGACGGCTCATTGCCGACGGGCGGTTTCAATGCTCAGCAGTTTTGGGAGGCAATGGGTTTAACCGCTCGTTCTCCGGCGCAGCTTGTCGCCCAGGATATGCTTTTCGACGCTGTGCACCAAAACGATGTGCCTCCACCTGCCAGCTTCGATGCGCCGGTACTTTGGCAGGGAATGCGTGCCGCCGCCCCCTCGCCCCTGCAGAGCTTTGCTCAGGAAGCGCTTTTCGATGCCGCGGATCGCGAGGGCCTGGCAGCGGCGTCCTTCGATGAACTCTTGCTTTGGCCAACCACGAGTTCGGTCACCCGCTCGCAGGTGCAAAGTGTCGCCCAGGAAGAGCTTTTAGATGCCGCCGATCGCGAGGGCCTGCCGCCAGTCAATGTACCGGTGCTTTGGCCGAGCATGAGTTCGGCCGCCTACTCGCCCGTGCAAGATGTCGCCCGAGAACAGCTTCTAGGTGCTGGCGATCGCGAGGGCTTGCCGACGACATCCCACGATGCACCGGTGCGTTGGCCAACCGCCGGCTCAGTCACCCATTCGCACGTGCAAAGTGTCGCCCAGCAAGAGCTTTTCGATGCTGCGGATCGAGGCCGGTTTGCGCCTGCTTTCGGTCTGGAGGCATCCAAGTTATGGACGGCAATGGAGGCGACAACCCATAGCGCCGGCGGAGCGGATCCTTTCGATGCCGTGATTTGGCAGCCCAGCTCACGGCCGCAGGGTCTCGCCTCTGAAAAAGACTTTGGACGGATGATGAATCAAGATGCGGAGACCGCCGGCGAGAACTTCGACGCCTCTTTGGCCGTTACCGAAGATTTTTCCCATGGCACCCAGCCCGCGCCGGACATGATGCGTTCCAAGCTCAGCCGCTGGGGTCAGATGCCGGATGCAGCAAAGTGGGTAAAGACTTACGACATTCACGGTGAACGCTATACGGGCGTGTTAGGACCGCGTGGGCGTAGCGATCTTCAGCTCATCCATCTGCGCTCTCCGGCTGTTGGCGATACATTTGACGTTTCATTCGCAGTGCCCAACGATTTTTCCCATCGCACCCAGCTGGCTCCCGACATGATGCTTTCCGAGCTGGGCAAGTGGGACTTCTTGCCTAATGCGGAATGTCCGTTCATCAACTATGAGATTGGCGGCGAACGATATACGGCCGTGCTGGGGCCGAGAGGATCCAATGACGTTCAACTCATCCATCACCCAAGGTTCGCTTCGAGGAGTGACGCTGCGCTCGTGACGCCGACGGCTCCCCCGCATACCTACGGCCTCGCATCTGGGTTTGATCGGCCCTCCTGGTTCGAATTGCAGGCCCCAAACCTCCAACTGCCGCCCGCCGCGCCCGTCTCGGGCCATCACCCGCTCCCGCAAGTGCCTGAACTCGGAGAGTTGTTCGGCCACGACTGGAGGCACGGCCCGCAAGAAGCTTCGCCTCTCGTGATTGACATGCTCCAAAACCTGGGCCTTCTGCCGAGCCAGGGCGTCCCCATGACCTGCTTTTTGATCCACGGCGAGCCCTACACGGCTGAAAGTCTACCCGGTGGCCGCGTTCTTCTCTTCCATCGGCCGCAATTTGGCTGAACGATATGCTGTCAGCACCTCGGGCAGCCGCTCAAGCTCCCGAATCCACGTCGGATCGCTTATTTTCGTCAGAACCGCGTCGGCGGTGAGCAAACCCCTAGCGGCCATTCACAGCATGATCTTAGGCGGGATGGTTCAATCACCTTGCCGGCTGCATTCGGCAGCACGGAAGTTTCAAGTGAAAGACCCCCAAAAGACGCGGGATGAAAGATACGAGCTCATCCGAAATCACCACTTGATCGTTTGGAAATACACTCCCCAAAAGGACCGCGGACGGCGTGGGGACGTACCTTGCCCAGCTCATCTGGAGCGTTCAACTGAGAAGCCTTGGCTCGAACCCATATGATGACAGCCCGAACCGTCGATCCTCCAATCGCTGAGATCGAATGGAGATCGACGGCCCTCATGACTTACCTTGGTCGAACAGTAGCAAGTTGGCGCAACCCGATCCTTCCCAGACGAAAAGGGCGGCCAGAAAACCTCTGAGCTTCCCTGAGATCGAAAGGATCCGTGTCATACTGCGAAGGTCTCTACACGATTAAAGGATCAACTCTTCGGAGCGCCCCCTCTTCTCTGTGCTCTTCGTTACCAGATGAACTTTGCGCCATCCGGCAGTTCGCAGATGAATTCGCCCTGGTTCACGAGTTCGGTGGTTCCGACCACAAGCTTCGAGGCTCGCACCGTCAGCTTGCCTTCGCGGCTGAGGCTATGGCGGATGTACTCGGTCACGGCATGTCCAGAGCTGTCGACCGTTTGGTGAGCATTGGCGAAGCTGATTCCGTTCTGGACCGTCACCCTGAATGCATTGATAACCAGACCGGCTTGCGTCGCCGATGCAGGCTTGCCACCCTCCGCGGGGTTACAGCGGCTCATGTCCAGTATGAGCTTCACATTCTTTCCCGCCTGCAGGGCATTGAGCACCTCGGTGTATTTCGGCGAGGGCTCATCGGCTCTCGCCAGCGCGCTAACGCTCGCGACCGAAAGCAAGGACAACAGGATCGTCAGTCCTTTGCCGGTAATCTTCATATGCTCTTCTCCCTCGATAAGTACCACAGCTTACGTTTTTCAAGATGTCGTGCTCGCAAGTTGTTTGGCTTTCTTTCAGCAAACGCGCTCACGCCTGTACAAAAGCAGCCTGCCGCAATCAGGCGCAAGTGGTTGTGACGGCTATTCCGACATCACAACCTCGTAGGTCAGGTTTTCTGGGGGGCTTCGGCTCGCGGGCGTCGACTAGAACGATTCGTTTGATGGTCGGCCGTTTGGAACACAAAACGACGAGCGGTCGCGCTGGTCCACAGCAGGCCTAACGAGCGAGAAGATGCAGCCGTCACATCTGCACACGATCTACGAAAGAATCACTCGATCAGGCGCATCCGCTCGCTTGTCCTTCTTAGTCTCAAGGACTGTCTGCTCGAGGCGAGGCGTCCGCAATGAGGTGGTGGAGCGAACGCTTCGCGGCGGTCGACGCCCCCCGATCTCAACCTAATCGAATCAGCAGTGCCAGAAGCCACAAGGCAGCGCTTAAGCTAAATGGCCTCTTTCCGGTCCGTCAGCTTCTCGAAAGCTGCACCTGCAACAATCCATGCCGACAGCCGGCACTTCGAAGGGAGAGAGAGGGATGAATGTTGATCAGCGGAATGCCCCAGACGATTCCTTTGAGGTTCAGCAGCCGCACCACGTCGGTAGACAGCAGGACGAGCTTAGCGCCCAAAACAGCGCACCGACAAGTTCAGAAGCTCAAGCAAACTTTGAGCAGCAGCTGAATGACTTGGCTCGAGACGACTTGGATGCGCTTTACCCAACCTCGGAGTCAGTCTCCTTAGCAGCAGGTTCCGCGAGCACCGCGCCCTCATCTGCGCCAAACGAGGCGGCCTCGGGACCCAGTCGCTATCTAGCCGCATCATTCGTCAGTGCGCGCGCTCAACTTGCCGCAACACTGACAGGTGCAACTCTTGAAGCACTTCGGAACGAGATCGAACTTGCCGAGCAGCAAGCAGCACGTTGGTCATCGGCGACCGAAGGTGCCATTGATCGAGATCGCGTATTCGACGACGTAGCGGGGTCGTCATATGTCACACTGCGGCGCTTTCAAAATCAGGACACTGATTGCAAGCCTCACACGGAAGAGAACACGAGTGCAATATCTCATGTCCGCAACACGGCTCGGGATCATTCTTCCGTTGGAGATCCTCTGGAGCGGTATCCGATGGACCGGGCCCGCCAAGCTGGTTGGCATATGCGGGGGAAGACAACAGCCTCACCCTTCGTATCGTTAGTCGAAGATCCGTCAAAGCTCGTCGTCTCTCGCGATCCGTGGGCGCGAGCGATTGCCAACAATGCGGAAATGCTACACACCTATACTGTGCCGAAGACCGCTGTCTGGACGCCCGACGACGTGCTGAGTAGCATTGGGCTTGGAATGAACGTCGAGGATCAGGACAACATCGATAGGGATGTCGATCTGATGTGCTCGCTGGGCAGAACGCCGACCCGGGAAACCGAGCGCCTGTTCCTTGGAGGCAATTTGGAAAGCTACCGCACCAGTAGCGAAGCAAATCCCTACAAGCGCGAGAGTAATGACTAGACGGTCGATCGCGCCATTTGGCAGGTTTGTTGGCGATCAAGCATCAAAATGACCTCCGACGAAGAACTGAAAAGCGGCGCATCAGCTCCGCCTCATGCACAACAGATGAATCGTAATCGGGGGCGACCGACGGGCCGTTCAAGGCGCTGATCGAGCCGTACCGCGGTAGACGCCTACGAATGAAGGTCGGGAGGACACCGACCTTGTCCCCTCTTCCCTTTTCGCTCGTTGGGACATCGCGGCATCTTGGATGCATGTGATATTCGGCGGCAGGAATTGTTTAGCCGCCCTCAGGGGGCTGGCAGGCGGATTTGGTGAGGTAAGCTGCTGAAAGCGCAGCATCCCTCGCGTTAGCTCACTCCTTCTGAAATGATAGCGCCGTCAACCAACAGTGTTTCGGCTCTGATCGCATCATTCATTCACTCACCCGTAGCAAGCAGCGCTATTAACCTACAGCCGATCCGCAACCTGGATGCGTTCCATCAAAACAATCGATTTTGCCGAACATACCCAAAGGCCTCATAGTCGATCGCAATGTATGGAGACCGCATTCAAGATGACGTCTGGCAATCGATTCTCTCCTCAGCCCCTTGCCGAACAACTTGGCTCGCGCGATCGGCAGTCTGCATCTCGGACGTTAGGTCCTGCGCGTCACATCGACGTCCTGTCCCCGCCACGGTTTTCCCACTAAATTGCCGAGTATGAGGCGGATCGGATTGGCCGACCTTGGCGTCATAGCCGAACGACTGCCTCTTCGCGCGCTTCAAGGCGTTCTGGCGCTACGCTTGATTGGACGGACAAATGCTGACGACCTTGGACGGAGCGAGATTGACCCTCGCACAGCCCGACGGCATGGCCGCACTGTGTCGTCATTGCCTCACAAGGATTCCGATGTTGATGGCACCGATACAAAGAGTCCTTAAAGACACTTGAATCTGACCCAGCGTCAGATTGTAGGATTTCCGACAGTCTCGCGACAGACTCCACTCGCGTGAACTCTTCGTGACAGGTAGCAACAATTGCGAACGTTTCAGAACCTCAATGCTCGGCCGATGCGCCTTGTGACACTACTCGACTGCTCCGATTCAGAGCTTGCATCGTTAATCGGCTCTGTGAGCGCAGGACGAAGCGTGTTCTTCGCAGCCAGACCAGCATCCAGCGCACAAGAACAACGCGAGCGATCGCGCTACCGATCACAGGCTGAGTCCAAGCTCGAGACTAGATCGTTCTCGCGCTGTTCAGGCCGTCTGACGAAATGGAGTCGGCGTCACCAGCCCAGACAATGCGCGACAGCAATGCCAGGCTCGATTTGTCCTTCCTTGGCAGCCCTCGCTCGGCTGGCGCGGAGAAGATCTCGGAAGCGACCGAGCTTGAGGACGGTTGACGCCTTGTTTGGCCATCACCGGCTAGCGAGACAATGTCTAACCGCCGATGGGCGTGTTGATCGTTGCGTCGTATCTCGGCCTTTTACAGCCCATTGTCCGACGCATAGCGCGTGAACTATCTTCAACGCGGAAAACTTGTATCGTGGTGACTTGACGACACTACAGGCTCAACGGCCTTGCAGGACTGACCGCGGATCAAGACGATTTGGGAGTTCCAATGTCGGTTTCGCAAGTCCGTTCGGTGGCAAATACAACCGCTCTCGCCTGCGTTTTCCTTTTGCTCCGCCGATGTGGCGCGACTGCCGCTGCAGGCGTTCGCGCAATGCATGCGGCCACCGCTATGCTCGGCCCGCAGACGAATCAGCACATCGCCAGGGCCCTCAGCCTCGTGAGAGATTGCAGATCTCTTGCCGGCGTAAGGGAGATTTTGAGCCGCGCCGCGGGCTCGAACCATCCGCCGCAGGCCGCCGCCTATTCGCTGACGATGGACGTGCAGACATTGGCTGCCTGCCAACAAGCTCTTGCGTATCGCGCATGGCTTTTCGAATTCACGCCAAAGGGGCATCCTCTGGGTTCCGCCGAACCTTCTGGTCAAGCGTGACACGCTCAAGTCCTGCCGAGGATGGACGAGAGGCGATGAATGCGAATTCTCCTGGTTGATCATCATGCGGACTTTGGCCGCGTCGTAAAGGAGGCGCTGCTGAATTGCGGGTTCGCCGTCGACGTGACGCGGACGCTGGATGAGGCGTCGGCCGCGTTGGATTGCGCGAACTACCACATGATACTGCTCGAATCCGTCTTGCCCGATGGAGATGGTTTGGACTGGTTGAAGCAGTTGCGGCGCGAAGGACGATCAATGCCGGCAATGATGATGAGCAGTCTCAATGATCTCAGCCGGCGAATCGCGACCTTCAATGCTGGCGCGGATGATTTCTTACCCAAGCCTGTGTCGATCGACGAACTCATTGCTCGCATGCGGGCCATCTTGCGACGGTCAACGCAAATGACCGCGCCGGTCGTCACATTCGGGAATCTGCATTTCGATCCGATCGCGAGACAAGTCTCTGTCGGTGGTCGAATACTGAGAATTGCGCGCCGCGAAGTGTGCATTCTTGAACATTTGCTCAACCGCGCGGGCCGTACCGTGCCCCGCACAGCGCTCGAAGAAAGCTTGTATGCATTTGACGACGAGGTCTCGACCAATGCGCTGGAAGTCGGGATTTACCGCTTACGAGCTCATTTGAACCAGGCGGGAGCAACGCTCAGGATCAAGACCGCGCGCGGTGTCGGCTACACCCTTGAACTCATCGGCGCAGCATCGGCTGCCTAGCGAACTTGAAAGCAGCACTTCCTTGAACTTCGTTAACAATGACGCCGGCGCTGATGGGCCGTCGATGGTCGCCAGCGGCTCGCATTATGCCGCTTTTCCCCGCCTCTGCTACGCCCTGTGCGCAGTCGCTCTGCTACTTCCGCTTGCTGCCGCAGCTCAGGCAAAGCGAGATGGCAAAGGAGAACCGCCACGTGCGGCGCCTGGCAGCACCACCGGCACGCTCAACCTTACCTCCTCACAGGGCAAGACAGTTCATCTGACCGGACCGGCTGCGAGCATTTTTATCGCCGACCCGGCCATTGCGGATTATCAGGCGCCGTCGAACACCACGATTTTCGTGTTTGGCAAAAAATCGGGACGGACTAGCCTGTTCGCCCTAAACGACAACGGAGAGGCTCTCGCCGAGCTGCGTGTTGTCGTCACCCAACCGATCGAGGATCTGCGGGCCGCGCTGAAGGCCGAGGTCGGCGACTATCCGATTCAGGTCAGCTATACCCCGCGCGGCGCGATCCTTAGCGGTACGGCGCCTAATGCCGAGGTCGTCGAGACCGCCAGGAAGGTCACTGAGCAGTTTCTTGGGGCTGGCGCGCTGGTTGTCAACAAGATCCAGGTCGCCGGCTCATTACAGGTGAATCTCAGCGTACGGGTGGCAGAGGTCTCCCGCACCGCCGTCAAGGATCTCAACATCAACTTCACCGCCTCGAGCCCAAACGGCGCTTTCCTTGTCACCGGCAAAGGGGGAGGGTCCGGCGCAGCCGGCGGCGGCGGCACGATCGGGATTGGGTTTAGCGCCGGCAACACCAACTTGAGCGCTGTTCTGGACGCTCTCGCAAGCGAGCACCTCGCCTCAATCCTGGCTGAGCCGAATCTGACGGCGATGTCCGGCGAAGCCGCAAGCTTCCTCGCCGGCGGCGAATTCCCCATTCCGGTGATGCAGGACAACCGGCAGGTTTCGGTCCAATTTCGTCAGTTCGGCGTGAGCCTCGAGTTCGTTCCGACGGTTCTCAACAATAATCAGATCAATGTCCGTGTGAAGCCCGAAGTCAGCGAACTGTCGAGCGAAGGCGAAGTCAAAATCAATGGCATGGCGGTCCCTGCCCTCTCGACTCGGCGGGCGAGCACCGTGGTCGAGCTCGCCAGCGGTCAGAGCTTTGCAATCGGCGGCCTCATCAGGCGCAACTTCAACACTGATATCGGCGAGTTTCCCTGGCTCGGCGATGTGCCGATCCTGGGCGCACTTTTTCGCTCCTCATCGTTTCAAAAACGTGAAACCGAGCTGGTCATTATTGTCACGCCCTACATCGTGCGGCCCGGACCGAATCCGAACCGGATGAGTGCGCCGAGCGACCGCATCTCACCGCCCTCAGACGCGGGGCGGATTTTGACGAACACGGTGGCCCGGCCGCCGCGAGAGCGCGATGCGCCTCGCGCCAGCGCACCAGGATTGACCGGCAGCGCCGGCTTTATTATCGAATGAGGATCGCCAAATGACTTTGCGACATCTGTGCTACCCGATCGTTATTGGAGCAACATTGGGGGGCTGCGCAAATACTGCCTCGATCCAGCCCGCGCCGGCCGACCAAGAGATCCAGGTCGAGCAGAAGAGTAGCGTGCTGTTCCTGCAGAGCCTTCGTGGCCCCGAACGGCATCGGCTGCGAAGCTTTATTGCAGCGACCAGTCGCGGCCGGCGGGACGCCCTCCATGTGGGTGTCATCGGCCCACCCAGACTCATTGCACAGGTGGCCCACGAGGCTCGCGCCATGGGCGTTGCCACCTACAACATCCGCCTGTCCGCTTCTCGTGTGGATTTGCCGGCTCGTTCCGGGGTGAGGATCGAAGCGATCACTTTCGAAGCTCATCCTCCGGTCTGCCCCTCGCTCTCCATCGTCGGTCCTACGGTGAACGACAATTCGTTCAATCCAACCCTTGGCTGCTCAGTCCGGAATAACCTCGCGGTCATGATCAATGATCCTGGCGACTTGTTAGGCAATCACGCTGTCATGCCGACCAGTGGTGATCGTGCAGTGCTTCCCATCACCGCACGTGGGGCAACGACGGTGGGCAATAGGAGCAATTTGGAGGATGAAACCCATAACAGGGTTGCGCCAGAAACCCAATAAGCGGCTCGTAAGACCCGAGCAGCATGAACGTCGGTTGGCATTCTGGTCCATATCAGTTTTGGAATCGGCCGACGAGCCTCCTGGAATCCAATCTTTGCTCGGTCCTTTTCTTGGGATCGTGCAGCTTGCAGATCAGGTTCTGGGACAGTTGGGTCGTTGACCACAGATTTGAGCGCATCGCTGTTTTGCGCGACGCTAAACGAGGCCGGCGGCAAAGACTGCCTTTGCAACCCTCTCGAAACACTCCATCGGAACGGCCTTGCCCATCGCACCTTTTCGGATCAACTGATGCGCCAACACATGATCCTCGACAATGCTCAGACGTTGGGCGCGGGCCTCCGCCAGTAACTGTGAAGCCGTTTCGCCCTCACCGCGGCACACCAATACCGGGACGCCGGTCTCGCCCCGAACGTAGCGCAGCCCAATCAACGTCGCTCGCCCCGTCAGTATCACTGTCGCCCGATGGACGCCAAGCGGAGACTCGTTCGCCGACTCCCGGCGGAGCCTGCGGTGTTCACCCCTGATCTGCGGATTACCATCCTGTTCCTTGGACTCGCGCTTGGCTTCGCTCTGCGTCATGCGCATGTCGCGCAAGAACAACCAACGCTGAATGAGCAGATCAGCCAAGCCGCCAATCAGAAGAGCGCCGGCAGCGATCGCGATCAGCACTTTGAGCTCTTTAAAGACAAAACCAAAGCAGCTCAAATCGCAAACGGGCAAGTATACCAGTGCCCTCCAACTTGCGAGCACAGTGAAAACGAACGTAGCGCCAAGAACCAAAACTTTGACGATAGACTTTCCAAGCTCGACAACCGACCGCTGGGAGACAATCCGCTTCAGCCCTTTGACGGGATCCAATTTCTCAAAGCTGGGTTTAAGCGGCTCAACCGAAATCGTCAGCCCGCCGCCGGCCAAGACACCGGCCAGAATCGCCGCAACCACCGCCGCACCTAGGATGGGGGCCGCGGCTGCTATAGAAAGGTCCATCAATCCGAGCAACGCCTGCCGGACCGCACTGTTGAAGGGCTGTTCCTGCAGCTTGTCGATGAGCCGCACGGCTTCGCGCCATCCGTCTTCGATCGGGCCGGCCCTGAAGCACAGGCAGCCGAAACCAGCGCAAAGGCTTGCGGCGGTCACAAAGTCGGCGCTGCGCGGGCTCTGCCCTTTCTTACGCGCGTCCCTCAGCTTCTTGTGACTTGGTGGAAGGTTTTTCTCTTCGCCCGTGTCGTTCATTTCAAGAACTTCTCGAGCCACTCCAGCACGCCGTTGAACCGAATGATCTCTGCTCCCATATATTCGATCAGGAAAACGGCGTAGCTGACCATGATGATGCCAAAGGCGGCATTCTTGATGGTCGGAGAGAGATCGTTCAGCTTGATTTGCGGCGCAAAGCGCCCGAGCAGCATGAGGGATACGTCAATCAGAAGCAGCAGAGCCAGCACGGGCCCGGCGACCACGAGGGTCGTATGCATGATATGGTCGAGGAGCCCGATAAACTCCATGGCCCCTTGCTGGGTCAGGGGCGGTAGCAGCCGATACACGGGCCAGATCAGATAGCTTCCATAGAGGCATTTGACCATGGTCTGCAGACCTCCTGATACAACGAAGATCGTAACCGCGGCAGTCCCGAGAAAGAGCCCCATCGGGGCGGTTTGACTGCGTGTCGCAGGATCGTCCACCTGGCTGGAGATGCCGCGCTGGGTATCAATGATGTCACCAACGGCCTGGATGCTCCAAAGCGGTATACTAAGCAGAAAACCGAACAGCAGGCCGATAAATATCTCCTTCAAACCGAGGAGCGAGACCGCAATCATACGGGTGCCCGGATCTAGTGTCTGCAAGCCGTTCCTGATCTGCATCAAGCAAGGCAATCCAATCACAACCGTCGCGCTTGCGCGGATAATCCCGCTAATGTGCGGTCGCGTGAATACCGGAAGAACCAGCATAATGCCGAGGGCCCGGGCCGCGCCAAGTCCGGCCGCAACGATGAACTCGACAGCAGTCTGAACCAGAGTTTGCGTCTCGGTGGGTGACAAGACATCCATTTGCGCTCAGCTCGTCGTTCGCTTCAGCCAATGCAACCGTCGCACTCGCGTCGACATGATGTGAGACGTCAAGAACTCTGCAGATCAGCGACCCTCGTGTCCCAGCGGTTGCAGAGCGACACGCATCCCACAAGCTAGATGACTTCGGCTTCAACCATCCATATAGCTAGAGCCATCCGGCGCAGAGGTATAACCATTCGATGAGAGCACCGGCCAAATCGCGCCGCTGCGCGGCCTACAAGCCAAGCTTTTTCGGCTCTCACCGGCCGCAGCGCGGTTTGGTGATCTGAGGGCCTCGAAGCTTCCATCAATTTCTCAGTCTATGGAGATCGGTCTCGAGCGGCACCTTCATTCGCAGGCTCATTCACCAGAACGCCAGAATCGTGGGGCCGCTTGCAATCAAAGCGGTTCGCCCGTTCACTTGCGTCGACAACTCGCCAGGCTGTGCATCGAGGACCGGGTCTCAGCAGGTAATTCCATCACATCGTAAGAAAAACCTGAATCGAACGGATAGAAATTCCAAATGGGGTCATTCTTCCTCCGAATACGGCAGGCTCATAGAGCCGAACAGGACAGTTCGGATGTCTATCCGTCTCATAATAGTGAGGCGAGCTTTCGATAAGCTGACGAACTCGCCCTTTTGTGGTTCACAATCAAGGCCAACAAACGCGACGCTATAGCTGAAACTTAGACAGGCTTGCGTTCCGCGCGCACTAATACCTCGCTGTGAGCGCGGGGAACTCAGTGAAGATATGCTGGGCTTGCTCGATCAGCGGCGCGCTCAGGACCGGGGCAAACAGAACGAGCACGGCGACGACGACGAGGAGCTTCACGGTAAGCGGCAAGGTTTGATCCTGGAGCTGGGTTGCTGCCTGCACGATGCCAATACCCAATCCGGCCACGAGGGCTGCCAGGAGCGGCGGTAGAACCCAGATCATGAACAGGACTAATGATCGGCTCAGGTGGGTAAGGATGCTGGCCTCGTCCATCTCACCCCCCCGGGGATGCGTAGCTTAAGACCAATCCGTGCATGAGCCGCGACCAGCCGTCGATTGTGACGAACAGAAAGAGCTTGAAAGGAACGGATATCATTGTTGGTGATACCATTGACATGCCCATGGCCATCAGAATTGTCGTCACAATCAGGTCGATCGTGATGAACGGAAGATAGAGAAGGAAACCGATTTCAAACGCACGCTTAAGCTCCGAGATCAAAAAAGACGGCACGAGGATCGCAAAGTCATCGGCTGTTGCGTTGGCGCGCATCTCCTCCGACCAGATATGTTCAGTCGACGACAGGAAGAACGTGCGCTGCTCCTCAGTGGTGAACTTTTTGAGATGGGCGCGCAGCGGCTCGCTGCCCTCCTTGGCGGCGGTCAACCAGTCATCGGCGGTTTGGTAACGAAGTTGCGTATCGGTCACGCGGTTGTAGGTTTGCTCGAATACTGGGGCGCCTATGAACACGGTAAGGATCAATGCAGCACCATACAGAACGATGTTCGGTGGTATGGACTGAGTGCCGAGCGCGTTGCGGATCAGGAAGAGAACGACGGAAACCTTGATGAACGCCGTTGTTGTGACAACTGCGAACGCCAGCAGGCCAAGGCCGGCGGTCGCCGCAACAAGCGCAAGGATGCTCGGTTGAATGTCAACCATTGACCGCCAACTTGCTAAGTAACCGGATGCCCAACGCTTCACCGACACGTACGATGTCGCCGCGGCCGATCAATTGACCATTGGCAACAATATCGACCGGACCGTCCACCGGCCGGCCAAGCTCGAACACGTGCCCCTCGTTGATGCTTCTCAACGTACCCAGCGGGATGGGCCAGCGGCCGCATTCGAACACAAGCGTGATCTCAACACTGTCGATGTCGGCTTCCGAGGGCGGAATTGCTTGTTCAGCTTGGGGGCGTATCGTCATATTTGCGTACCTTAGAGGATGGGACTGCAGGCGGAATGGTCCCCGAAGGATAAGTCTGTCGCCCGCGACCTGCGCCGGCGCCCACAACTTGTCCGCAGCGAAGATGAGCTGGCCATGGGCAAAGGGAATGACGTCGGGCAGCAGTGCGTCGCCGGGCTGTGCTTGGCGAAGAAGCTTGATGGGCGCGCGCAGCGAGCCGATCTCTCTCGCAATTACGACCGGCAATTCCGAAGAAATCTTGCCTAAATCTCGCGGTAATTCGCCGATCAACTCGCCTAAGACACGAAACGCAGACGGAACCAGACCGTCAAGAGGCGCGAACAAGAACAGGCGGGCCTTGGCCGCCAGCGGCCCGAAAGTAACGTCGAACTCCAAATAGGGGTCTTTGGCCGTTGCGTCTTCGACGCAGATCAGCTGCAAATTCCGCGCGAGCACGGTCTCTAATGGAGCGAGCCAAGGTTCCAGTGCAAGTTCGAGAAGAAGCGAGCGGGTTGGGTCGGAAGGTAAAGTAAGGCCATACTGGACCGTTGAAATCAGTGCCTCGACGAGAAGGCGGGGCAAGGACAACACAGCGGTCTCGCCTCCGGCGCAAAATACGCAGTCGAGCATCGATATGGCATATGGCTCGGCCTGCCAAACAAGCCGGCTCATACGGATCGATAGCGGCTTATCGCCAATGCGGCTCTGCAGAACCGCGCGCGGTGCGGCGATCTCGTTGAGCCAGGAGACCACTTCATGCGACAGCTTTGCCGCTGGCTGAAATAGTGCGGGTTCACCCATGGCATTTATCGACAGGTTCCGCGGGCGCAGCTCGCGACGTGATAAGAGAACCAGCCATTAGTTTGAGCCACCGACCGCCTGGCTGCGCGAACCAGCCTGATATCGGAGCAAAACCTCATCGTCGGCATCGATTTCGGCTGCAAACTCCGAACGGACAGCGCTAGTGCGCTGGACATCGCCCTCAATCTCCTGCCATTTCTGGCTCGCCGCCGAACGCTTGGCCCATATGGTCCGCGCTTCATTCACTGCCCGCTGGGCCTGCTCATGCGCGATGCGCGCCTGCTCACGCGCCTGGCGTGCCGATTCGATCTCTGCCGCCAGCCGCCCAAGGACGAGTTGACAGCGACGATCGAGCTCGGTCACGGACACCATCTCGAGCGACGCCAGCTCCTGATAAAGTTCAGCTTCGGCCTTGGCGCGACGATTCTCCGCGCCTTTAAGATTCTCAGACGCTCGCTGCAGCGCTGCGACCGCAATTTGGCGCCTGTCTTCCATGTTTGACAACTCACGAAGCGCGCTTCGCTCTCTCATGTCTTTCACCAGCCGCAATTTTGACGCTTGCACGAGATTCAGGCCGTCAGACGCGACATCCATGAAACGGTCTCCTCAAAGCTACACGGCTCGTCCTGTCCCTGGCGCAAGAATGCGCGCAGTTCCTCGATTGACTCGATTGCCCGATCAGTCAGTGGATCGCTGCCCGGCTTGTATTCACCGACCTTGATCAGGAACTCAGCCTCATTGTAGCGCGAGAGCAGATCGCGGAAGGCGGATGCCGCCTTGCGATGTGGACCAGAGGCGACCGCATCCATGACACGACTTCGGCTCGACAGCACGTCGATGGCGGGAAAATGCTCTCGCGAGGCCAGCGCGCGCGAAAGAATGATATGACCATCGAGAATGCCGCGCGACTCTTCGGCGATCGGATCGCCCGTGCCGTCACCTTCGACAAGCACGGTATAGAATGCCGTGATCGAGCCCCGCTCGCCCATACCGGCTCGCTCCAACAGACCAGGAAGCAGCGCAAAGACGGAAGGAGGAAAGCCGCGCCGGGTGGGAGGTTCTCCGGCCGCAAGACCGATTTCGCGCATCGCACGGCTAAAGCGCGTCAGCGAATCCATCATCAGAACGACTTGCAGCCCTTGATCACGAAAATACTCGGCGAGTGCGGTCGCCATATGAGCGCATTGCGCCCGCTCCATTGCCGATCGATCGGATGTCTCAACGACAACGATCGTGCGAGCGAGGGCATCTCCAATATGACGTTCGATGAATTCACGCACCTCGCGCCCACGCTCCCCTATGAGCGCAACCACGGTGACATCGGCGGCCGCGCCCTTTACAATTTGCGACATCAGCGTCGACTTACCGCAACCGGCATCTCCATAGATTCCGATGCGCTGACCTTCGCCACACGTCAGAAGTCCATCCAGAACGCGAACGCCGAGCGGAAACGGCTGCTCGATGCCACGCCGCCTCATCGGGTTGGGCGCCTTGCCGCGGAGCGGACAAGTGTGGACCGTCCTTATCGGCCCCTTGCCATCGAGGGGACGGCCGAAGCTATCGATCACGCGGCCGAGCAGGTCGGGCCCGACTGACACCTCCTGCATGCGCCCGGTCGGGAGCACTTCCGCGCGGTGGGACAAGCCTACCATATCGCCAATGGGCGTCAGCAACACCCCGTCCGGCAGCAAACCGATGACTTCCGCCTCAAGTGACCATCCGGAAGCGTGATCCTGCAATAGGCAAAGTTCTCCAACACGGGCCCCTGGCAACACGGCATGGAGCAAGGTGCCGATCGCACGCGTGATCCGTCCCCGCACGGCACGCGTATCGACATCCTTTGCTGCGAATCTCAGAGATGCTATCGCCGCATGCACATCTCCTTCTCCGCCGGCTTGATCATGGCCTGATTGTTGCGTCGTCACGGATAGCTTTCCTGAGAAGATGGATTAAGGGCGAGACGCAATGTGCGGAGCTGCGCGGTAAGTCCTAAATCGACACTACCGAACTCACTCCACAGAACGCACTGGTCCGGCCCCACAGCAGGGTCCGGATCAATTCTGACTTTCGGCCGACCATTCGTTCCATCGAACGCCAGGAATTCATGTCTTAGTGCATCAGCGTTCACAGGAGACACGTGAAGGCATACTTCTGCGCTGCCATATCTTTTCTCGACAGCGTGACGAACGGTCCTTACCAACATCTCACCCGGATCAAAGGAGCCCAACAAATCGGTCAATATCTCAATGACGAGCTGTGGTAACTCCTGTTGCAGAACGGCTTTTCGCGCGGCCACATCGGAAGCAGCTCGGGCAATCAGCTGTGCCATTTCGTCCGAGCCTGACCTTAGACCCTCGCAGTGCCCGCGCTCCCGCTCCTGCTGATAGGCCTTCCTTGCCCAACTGCGAACCTGCCGCAGGTATCGCTCGGCTAGCGCGCGCGTCTGCACCGCATCGTACCAGATGCCAAGTTCCGCGGCTGGTATGAGCGGACCGAGCGGCCGTATCTGCGGGCTATATGGCAAGACTGTTTCATTGGCCGTCATGCCGCTGGCTCCTCCGTGGCCAAGTGGGCCACCACCAAAGACAGTAACTGACCCGCTGAGTTGTGGTGTTCGGCTGCTGGAGATTCGGCGGTGGTCCCCACAGGTAAGCGGAGAAGAACGCGCACACGGTCAAGCTCTGATGCGTTCTTGAGCCAAGCGCCAAGGCAGGCAAATCCGTCATTTTCAATCTGGCTCGCGAGCTTCTCCGGATCGTCAATCGATGTGGTTGCGACGGCGCTGGATAAGTGTCGGATTGCGAAAGCATGTGCTTCGGCACCAATATTTTCGATCAGAATCGCTACATCATGCCTTGACACAGGCTTCAGCACCGAGCGGGCATGCCAGATACTGCCAGCGAGCAGCGCCGCCCGACGCGGATCATGCCCGAGCAGAACGTCACTACCCCAGTCGGTTCCGTTCGAAACCAGCTCCCTACCTAGCAGCAATTCGACCAGTCTTTGCTGCAGTCTTGGAGACTTCTGCAACTGCAGCACTGTGGCGTCCGACAGAAGCCCATCAAGATGGCCGGCAAACCGGCTGGGATGGATCAAAGCGGCAAGCTCGCGCAGGCGATCGGAATGCGGGTTGAGTGAATAACTTGGGTTAGTGGATGCCATCGATACGGACCTGCTGCCGCTATTTCGGATCGGAGGAGAGCTTTTTGCCGGCGGACTGGACCGCTGGCTTGCTGGCATCTCTGCCGAAACTTGTCACTTTGCGCCAGGATTGACGAAGCTGTCGCCCACGTGTGCTCAGCAGCACGTAAGATAGAATGCCCAACGCGGCGAGCCCACCTCCTGCACCGATCGCAATGTGGGTTGCAATGAACTTGGTTGGTTCGGCGGAAGCTGCCGCTGGCCCAACGGAGACCTCATGCTGAGCCCGCTCAACCGGCACGAACACGACCGCCACCTTGTCGTATGATAGACCTTCGATGCTGTTGGCGACGAGCATCTTGATCTGCGGCAGCAAGGCTGAGAGCTTCGCGTTCGAGGCGTATCGAATGAACACCGACGCCGAAGACGGGGTTGCATCCTGTCGCAAAAGATCATTCTTCGGCAGAACGACATGAACACGGGCGGAGAGAACCCCATCGATATCGTTGATCGTGCGCGACAATTCTTCACTGAGAGCATAGACGTAGCGGGCTCGCTCCTCAACCGGAGAGGCAACGAGGCCCGCCCCCTTGAACACCTCACCAAGGCTCTTGAAGGGTTGGCGCGGCAAGCCCTGGTCATTCAGAAGCTCGATTGAGTAGGCTAGCTGCTTTTCTTCCACCTGAATTGTGCTGGTCCCATCCTTACCGACAACACGGATGGCATCGACACCCTTGCTCAGGAGCAGCCCAAGCATCTCGTTGGCTTCGCGCTCTTGAACTTTGGTATACAGATCAGCTTTGCAACCGGCGAGGGTCAGCAAAAGCGGCAACAGGACGAGAGCATGAAGCCGCTTTCTTGCGGGACAGCCGTTACAGATCTTGTCTTTCGTCAAGACAGCCAACGGCCCGCTCAGCCCGCCGATAGAAGCTTGTTCAGAGATGAACTGACAGCACCTGTCCCCTTGGAAAGGAGCGAAACCTGGATGACGCCGTTGTAAACATCCCGCAGATTCGCCAGCGCCGAGTCGAAATGATCCGCACCTTCCGGTTTGCCCGCTGGATGTACCTCGACTTGCTGTACACGCAAGACTGGTTGCGCTGCCGGCCCAAGCTGGAGACTCTTGGTAGGATCAGGCTCGCCGACGAGCGTCGGCGAAACTGCACCCGACGGAAATGGTTTGCCCTGATGGATAGCAGAAATGCTCTGAAGGACACGATCGCCGAGCGGGCTCGGCGACATGACTGCGCGCTGCACTTCC
This sequence comes from Bradyrhizobium sp. ISRA430, assembly GCF_029909975.1. Lineage (NCBI taxonomy): Bacteria > Pseudomonadati > Pseudomonadota > Alphaproteobacteria > Hyphomicrobiales > Nitrobacteraceae > Bradyrhizobium > Bradyrhizobium sp. ISRA430. The sequence continues at coordinate 6,884,375 of NZ_CP094516.1, read as the reverse complement.
GGCAGCAATGGAGCTGGCGCGCGCTCGGTCACAGAAGAGGCGGCACCTTGGTTCGAGGCCACCTGCGCAAGACTCTCATCAAACTGGGCGTGTGCCGGCGAACAGCCGTTGGAGGCACACTCGACGGAGTTGGCAGGGATCGACGTAATGCCAAACAACATGGAGGAAATCATTTCTGTCACGTAGTGAGGTGAGCCCGTCAGTTCACACGAACGGGCCGGCACCCTAGAGAAGCAAGCTGACCAAAAACTGACGAGCAGCTGTCATCTAATGATCACGGTCAGCTTCCAATTTTCGACGAAGCAGCGGCTTCCAAATTTTGGGACGAATTCCAGTGCTTGTTCTCGAGCGTAAAATAGCAGGAATGCTCATTCCATCTACAAGGCGGCACATCTTGAAGAAACTTCTCTATGTTGGTGTTTTCATTTGCTTGGACGTGGTCGAGGCGCTCGGCGCCCCCCTGGCGTTGCCATCGACGCCTTATAGTTACACAGTTCTGGATCAGGACCTCGCGGCCGCACTGCAGGAATTCGGCAACAACCTAAATATCAGAATCAATGTCAGCACCGGGGTGAAGGGGCGGATTCGCGGGCGAATGCCCGATCTCCCACCGCGAGAGTTCCTCGAACGGTTGATCAATCTCTACAATCTTCAATGGTACTACGATGGGCTGGTGCTCTATGTATCCGACGCGCATGAGGCGCAAAGCCGCCTTTTGGTCTTGAGTCCAATCAGCTTTGATGCGCTCAAGGCGGCACTCGATGCGCTCAACATCTCCGACGAGCGTTACATCGTGAGAGCCGTCCCGGGAGATGGCCTCGTCTTCGCCTCTGGTCCACCCCGCTTTGTCGCGCTTGTGGAGCAAACACTCAAAGGACTTGCGGCGGAGGCACAGGCACGGCGAAACCCGAGCGGTGGCGAAAAGCCACCGCACGAGTCGGTTTTGATGCTGTTTCGGGGATCCTCCAGCGTGGTCATTCGCGAAGGACGACCGAATGACGCTCCTCCGCCGGAGGCACCACATCATGACGGCATGGTCCACCTACCCGATGCAGGTGAGAAATGACCTGATGACAACAGATCGCCTACGAAGAGGTGTAATGCGTCTGTTTATGCCCTCTGTCAGCTTTTCGAAAGCTACTGCTGCCATTGTCAGAGCGCGGATATGTAGATGGCCGATGCCGCAGGGCGGCGCAATAAACGTCCTGGCCGGAGCCACGGATGCGAACCAGAGTCCTGGCCAGCAGCATCGGCGACCGTGCTTTGCCGCTTTAGCGCCTCGTGCGACCTTTGCGAGCTTTTGAACAACTCTACGAACTCTGCCATGCAAATGAGCTTCGTCCCAAAAGAATGAAAGCCCCTCCGTTGTCCAAAAGGAGGAACAGGATGGACTTCAACGCGCTAAGCCCCGCGGACAACAGCCCAGCGTCCCACTCGTCCTCGTCGCCCGCCGGTCCGAGAGAGTCGCATTGCATAAAATACCCGAATACAGCCAGGACCTAATTTGGTAGGAACTCGGAGGCAGATCATCGCGTGTCGAGCCATCATTGAGCGGCGGCGAGCGGACCAATTCCTAACAGCCCCGCTCAGCATCGCGTGGACGCCTCCGATTTCGGCCACGACCTTGTGGCAAGATCCGGGTCACCTCACGCTGGACCGTCTCAAGCGGAGCTCGCGTTGCCCGCACGGGTTGCTCCGCCGGAACTTGGAGATTTCGCCATGGCGAACGGCCGTCGCGCCAGGGACGAGTGGATCTTCACTGGCCAAACCGCTACGCCTGCTCAGATCGAAATGCTAAGAAGCCGCGATCTCATACCGACCAGGGCTGCCCGGACAACCACGTTCACCATGCTGGGTGTGCCTCACAGGGCGGAATGGCGAGAAGGAGGTTTTATTCGTCTCAAACCATCGCTAGACTCTGACCTTTGGCCTGTAGGTTCGAGCGAACACTCGCCAAGCGGATAAGCATGATGACATAAAGAATGCCAGGCGCAGCTGAGCTTCGATCCGCTCGGGGCAACATGGTCCACACAATACCGTCGGACTCTTTCGAGCATCTACGCCAGTCAATCTGATACGATCATTCTGTATCTGGCTCATCGGGCAGACGCCAACGCTCTCGTTGGGCGCAGACGCGAGGTCGCTAGGCGTGGGTGATTTCACTATAAGATGCTGCGGAGACCTGCGATGTTGTTGCAGGAATCAGCGCACGTGACCATCCGCAGAGCGGCAGACTCGGGTTCGTTAATTCGACCTAGTTGGCGTGGACGCGAGCGATCGAGATATAACAGGCAAGCCGATTCCGATATCAAGAACCATGACCGCCTTTCACACTGTCATTTCGCGTCTCGTTATGAAACCTCTGAATGCCGTCAGCTTTTGGAAAGCTAATCGAACCTACCATAGGGCGTGAACATCTAGACGGCGATGTGCCTATAGATTGTAGCGGAACTGAGCGCTGGGACGCACTGAGCAATCGGAAGCAAGTGGTAGGTGCCATCGATCCTATCAACATTTATTGCTCATTGTTCGTCGCGATTCTCGGGCTGCGCCACATGACCGACTTGTGGTGCGATCTCAAATCAGAGGACGTATAATGTCAGTCAACAACCTGTCGCTAATCGCCAGCTCCACTTTGTCCGGGCTGGCGCCCGGGCCTTCATCGGCGCGGGATCTTTCAAATTTCGAGGCCATGCTGGCTAGTTTCTCGTTGAAAGACAAAGTCGATGACCATTCCGCACCGCAGGATCCGGCGGCTGCAGACTCAGCCAAGCAGCTGACGGAGGAACTCACGCAGGAGGTGCGGAACATCCTCCCGCCGGAGGTCAAGGCCGCACTGGACGCATGTCAGCAGGCGCCAGAGCCATCCTCCACTGAGTCCTCCTCCGCTGCGAGCGCACCGAAGATTGCAGAGGCACCCGTACAAAGCTCCAGGATCACGTGGAACAGCGGCACGTTGACTCATGCCGAGCTGCAGATTGTGTCGGTGCTGAACCGACACAAAGACAAATGCCCGCTGGATTGGAAATCTCTTGGAGATTTGGCCAACGATCCCTCCACACCACCGGATCTAAAAGCCGCGATCGAGGCTCTGCAACAGGACCCAGAGCTCTTCTATGCGATAGGCTCGCAAGGTGACGGCCGCTGCGGCGGGAAGATTAAAGCAGGTGATCTCTCCGGCTTCTCCGATCACCACCCTCAGGTTGGTGCGTTCCAGGAGCAGCGGGCAAAGAGCTATACGCAAAACTACATCCCTTCCGACGGCACCGGCAATGGCGAGCCATCGGTTATGACCCAGACCGATGCATTGCGCGAGCTCTATCGGTATTCCGACAACCTGCCTAAGAACCTGAGCCTTGCGGATTTCAAGCGGATCGTCGACGGCGAAGCCAAAACCGGCAAATGCCCGCCACAGGTCCTCGCGGCCGCTCAATACTTCCTCGATCACCCGGATGAATGGAAGCAGTTGTATGGTGGCTCGATAGACAAGGTCCACAAAGAGGACTTCCTGCAGATTGCTTCATCATCGATGAATCTCACGCAAGCCGAGCTCGATACGCTCAATACGATCAACAAGAACCAAAACGCTTTCTTCGGGAACGGTGATCTGACCCGGGAAAAGCTGGCGAGCATGGTCGATGATAAGAGCCTCACGCCCGAGGTGCGAAAGGCGGCCTCCCAGCTGCTCTCCGATCCTGTGTTGTTCGGGTTGATGAACAACGCGATTACGGGCTACAAAACCCACCATAAGTTCTTCGACTTCGGCGGCGGGCATACGGTCGATTCCGGCAACATCAGCAGCAGCGACTTCAACCAGTTCTTCAACAACATGTCGGGTGCGAACCGCACCGTCCACCAAGTGAAGACGCATGCCGTCCGAACGCCTGCCGAGCAGGACGCGGTCGCGGACATGACGATGGGCGTGGCAGACCAGCCCGACATCAAGTCTGCCAAAAAGAACGGTGGCGCCTTCATGCACGCACTTAATGACGTGCTCAAAGTTGGCTCTAAGGTATTCGACTGGGCCGCGACAGCAGTCGGTGTCCTTGGCTTCATTCCAGGTTTGGGTGAATTGGCCGATCTGGCGTCAATGGTGCTCGAAGCCGAGGCGCAAGCTGCAAATCTTCTTCACACTGCCATCAGTGGCGGCAACATAAAGCAAGCGCTGGAAGAAGCCGGGCTGAGCCTTGCGGCACAGGCGGTGGGCTGCATCGCCGGACCTGAGGTCAAATTAGCAATGCGAGAAGGCTTGGTGAAGCAGGCAATTCAAGAAGCCGCGACGGCCGGCATCAACCTGCCGGTTTCGGTGGCCCAGTCCTACGCGGAGGATTATTTGAATAACCTGAAGGCTCGCATCGAATCCGAGCGCTTGCAAGCTGCAGGCGCTTACGCCTAGGCGGAGCGACGCTATCTTCTCAGGATCACGCTGAAAACGGCGCTTGCGCGGCCTCCGCGCGGTTGGGCCTCTCTGCCGAGCAGTAGGTCGCGCAAGCTCCACCAACAAACTTGAGACCCCCCGAATCCGAGGAACTTATTTCGGCTCTTCACTGCGCACAAACTATGTTGGCCGCACTCGATCGTTCGAATCCGACCTCAAGCCCGGTCTGCCGCTGTGAAGTTCCATTGACTGCATACGCCGCCTGTCAACATCGCGATGCATTAACAATACCCGATAGACGGCCACAGCCGCGGAGCCAGCCGATTGCGCAAGGATCGAGAGCACATTGGTGCAAAGCGGTAGAGCCGAAGGGCTCTTTCTCGAGTAGCGGGCTCCTGCTCGGTCTCCCTGAAAGTGGGTCGCGATTGACGGATCTGCCATGGGCCCGCCAGGGCCGATGGACCGCTCTGGCCGCTGAATCGGCCGTCACTCTGGCTTTCAGCCTCGCTCCCGACGAGGTCAAGCTCCGTGCCGCATCGCCTGACCGCAAGCAAATTGTCGAAAGAGCTCGGAGGCATCGCAAGAGACATCAGCCCGAGATTGCAGCACGTTATTAGTGGTGGCTTTGATATTTCGCCAATTGAACGCTTTCGAAGCGATGAGCAACGTGCTCACTCGATCAAGCTCCACAAACGATTGTTTGTCTTAACCATCTGATCTCCAGCTTTCGCCGGCCATCTTTCAAATACGGTCTGCTGGTGAAGACGTTTAATGACGATCCACCATCGGCTCATTGTATTTTCTACGACTCGTCAGCTTGTCGAAAGCTAATACCTGCAGAGTGGAGGGTGGAAACTGCCTCGATTGGCACATCGAATTGACATAGGAGAACCCGATGCGCGTTACGAGCTCTGGCGCCGCTGGGCACGTTGATGCTGACCTCCATGCGGCTGGCGGCAAAAGCGGCGGCAAAAAAGCATCTCACAAGCCTGGCGAGCGCGACGATCATGGCCGATCGCCTGATGCAAACATTCCCGTAAACGGCGGCGCGTCCACTCCGGGCGGTAGCTCGCATGAAGCCGCTATGCAGCAAGCGTTCAACGTCGCTCTTGGAGCCGTTGCTCTCCAATTTGCGAATAGTGCAATGAGCCGTTTCGACGATGTCATGGCCGAGACAGAGGAGGATTCCTGACGTCGCATGTTGCGACGTTAGGAAATAGGAGCCGCACGTGGCGGCGAAATCGAGCAAACAGGAGAATAGTATGGGTAAAGGAGTTGGTGCGTCTGGTACCTCGACTGCAGGTGGGGCAGCCGGCACCGCTACTGCTGCAGCAGCTTCCACGGCTGCTGAAGTTGCTGGAGAGGCGGCATTCCAAAAGCAAATCGCCGCTCTGACTGCGACCAGCACAAAGGCTGCTGAGAGGGATGTGGAACTTCGCGTTGTCTCGACTGAGCTTTCGACTATCAAAAAAGCGGCCGATGAGCGGGTGCAGTAAGGGATGAGATGGGGCGGCGTCGCCGCCCCACTTTCCCCGGCTGCTTAGTCTGTGAAGTCGCAACGGGCCGTACGGTTTTGCCGTACGGTCCCGTTCGCTATTCAGGAAACTGACCGTGAATGAACCAAATTGCTTGCATTTCGAAGTGCTGTCGGGGGGTTATTCTGGGCTGACAAGTAAAGTGGGGATCGGATCGTGTCTGATTGGCAGCAGCCTCGATGCAGACTTAATCTTCGTCGAACAAGGCCTCGAACCGCACCATCTCCGTGTCACCCCGCATTCCAATTCAATCGAGATCGAGGCCCTTGCGAGGGACGTCAGGATCGAGGGGCACGAGACTGTTTTAGCGAATGAGCCCATTGTTGTCCCTCTTCCTGTCGTTTTGCATGCCGGGGCGATGTCCATTCGCTGGACGATCGAGGACTACAAACAACCTGGCTCCGTCGACCGCCGGCGTATATCGCTCGCCGTTCTCACTTTTGTCCTGATCAGCTCTGCCGCGATTGGCGCAGTCTCATCCAGTTTTGTCCAGACCGACACCACCGTGGCGTCAAGCCGGTCGTCCCCTGCTACGACCATTGCACCCACGCTGGCGCTCAGCGCTCCTGATGCTTTGGCCACCAATGCAGCTGCCGAGCGGCTGCAAGAGGAAGTTGACAGAGCGGGCCTTGTCGGCATCAAGGTCGGCTCTGGGGCGGGCGTTGTCACCGCCGACGGCACCGTTACGCCCGCCTCGCTCGCCACATGGCGAGACGTCCAGCAGCGGTTTGATCAAAATAGCAATGGCGCTTATACGCTTGTCAATGCGGTCGCCATCAAGGTTGAGAAGACGCCCCCAGCAATTGAGGTCCAAGCTGTTTGGCGCGGGAGCGAACCCTATATTGTCGTTGCTGGTCAAAAGTATTTCGTCGGCGCGCTCTTGAGCAATGGATGGACCGTCTGCGGGATTGAGGAAGGGCGTGTTTTGCTGAGCCGGGATGGTCGGCTTGCCACCCTACCCTATTAGCGTTTTAGGCCGCAGGTAAGGAAGCAAAGTGCCATGACTAGGCTGCCCCCGAATCCCGTCAAGCCTGGCACCTCTTTTCAGGAGCCAAACGTCGATCATCATGCATCTGCCATCACGCCCGTTAGTTCTCGAGGCAAGTCCATCGGGATTGATCGGACGCGTGGCAATGATAACAAGAGCCACACCTCAATTTCTCGTCACAGCGACGTGCTGGATCCGTTGGTGGACGCCACGATCGAGAGCGCGCTCGAGCTCAGTTCGATCGATGCAGTTTCGCGCGTCAATCTCGACGAGGCGCGCGCCCCGCCAGGTCAGGTCGAGCCAGGCTCGGAACCCGCTTGGCTTAATGAGCCCAATCTCGCGCACGGTCTGCTCTCCTTCGTGACGCCGCGCTTACGTCATTCGCATGTTCTGCGTCCAGAGCAACACGGCCTTCTTCTGGAGCGTTTGGCTGATACGCTATCAGCCGCGCCAGAGGATTTGGTGTCACGTGAAGGGGCCGCGCTTCTGCAACTGGAGCTGCAGCAATTAATCCTGCTCCGGCAGAGTCACAACGGCTTGATCAAAGTCTAGCGATGGCCGGGCCAGACAAAGTGCAACACTTCACATCTACACAGCGCGTTTCCGAAGCCGGCGCTGTCGAGCTGATCTCCGGGCCGGAGCGAGATTTGCTCTGCGTGCTTTCTTATGTCTACCTTGCGTGCGGACAGAGCGCCAAGAGCCTGGCTCTGTTGCGGCTGGTCGCTCACGAACAGTCCCAAGACATCGGCCTGCTCCGCATCCTGGCCTACGCTCTCATCTCGGAGCGTCGCGGTGACGAAGCACTGTCGGTATTGGACAAGCTTGATAAACTGGATGACGAGCCATCTTCGTGTCTGCCCTTGATGCTGATGCGCAGCCACGCCCTGCGTCACGCTGGCCGCATGACCGAAGCGCAAGCCGTCTTCAAACGCTATGTTTTGTTGCGGGGCAGCACAGCTGCAATCGAACAACAATAAGGCTTCTCATGGCCAACCTTCTACGAAATCTCATCACGCGCGCGCCGGCTCACCCGGATTTGATGGTCGCGTTGATGCTTCTTCTGGCGATCGGAATGATGATCATGCCGATCCCGATCATCGTGATCGATATGCTGATCGGCTTCAATCTGGGGTTTGCCATATTGCTGTTGATGGTAGCCCTGTATCTCAACACGCCGCTCGACTTTTCGTCCCTGCCGGGCGTCATCCTGATCTCCACCGTCTTTCGTCTTGCTCTCACCGTTGCAACGACGCGACTGATCCTAGCCGAGGGCGATGCCGGCAGCATCATCCATACGTTCGGCGATTTCGTCATATCCGGCAACATCGCCGTCGGCATTGTCATATTCCTGATCGTGACCATGGTGCAGTTCATGGTTCTCGCCAAGGGCGCCGAACGGGTGGCGGAGGTATCGGCGCGCTTCACGCTCGATGCGCTGCCGGGCAAGCAGATGGCGATCGACGCGGAGCTGCGCAACGGCCATATCGATCAGCACGAAGCCCGCAGCCGGCGCGGCGCGCTGGAGCGAGAAAGCCAACTGCACGGTGCGATGGACGGCGCTATGAAATTCGTGAAGGGCGATGCCATAGCCGGACTCATAGTCATCTGCATCAACATGCTGGGTGGCATCACGATCGGATCACTCTCCAAGGGCATGTCCCTCGAGGAGGCGATGCATCAATACACCATCCTGACGATCGGTGATGCGCTCATTTCGCAGATTCCGGCCCTGCTGCTGTCAATTACCGCAGCAACCATTGTTACTCGTGTCAACGGTCCTTCCAAACTCAATCTCGGCGCCGATATCGTCAACCAACTTACGGCCAGCACACAAGCGCTACGCTTGGCCTCCTGTGTCTTGCTTGTGATGGGGCTCGTTCCTGGCTTCCCTTTGCCCCCCTTTGTCATACTGGCCGCGCTCTTCTCCGCCGCCAGCTTTCTCAAGGTTGGCGTGCAAGAGGGCAAGACCGCTCCCAAAGCCGGCGCCGGTCCCACCGGTTCGGCTCCCGCTTCCGCACAGGGTCAGAAGCAAGCCGTGCCCGCGGAGGCACTTCCAATTACGCTGTTGCTAGCGCCGAGCCTGATGCAGGCAATCGACGTAGGGGAACTCGAGCAGTGCGTCGCTCGGGTTTCGGCACTGGTTTCAGCTGATCTTGGCATCACAATTCCACGCATTCCCGCCCAAAGCGCAAAGCACCTGGCCCAATCGCAATTCCGGGTGGATGTCGAAGGAGTGCCCGTGGAAGAGGGCGCCATTGACCCTACACAACTCTTACTTAACGACGACGTGGCGAACATTGATTTGAGCGGGATCCCCTTTTGGCACGACCCAGACACGAATCGGATCTGGATCAAACAAGTCCATGCGCCTGCTCTCAAAGCTGCCGGAATAGGGCACCACCGTCCGAGCGAAATCATCGCCCTGCGCGTGCAGTTAACGTTGACGCGCTATGCACAGCGCCTGGTGGGCATTCAGGAAACGCGTCAGTTGCTTGGCCGGATGGAGCAGGAATATGCCGATCTGGTGAAAGAGGTGCTGCGCACGACACCGATCCCTCGCATCGCGGATGTCCTACGTCGCTTGCTGGACGAGGGCATCCCGATCCGGAACACCCGTTTGGTTTTGGAGGCGCTTGCAGAATGGAGCGAACGGGAACAAAATGCCGTACTGCTCACCGAATATGTGCGCTCCGCTCTGAAGCGGCAGATCTGTCACCGCTACGCCAACGCCCATCGTGTTGTGGCGGCTTTTATCGTCGAGCGCGAGACCGAGGATATCGTGCGCAGTGCGGTGCGCGAGACCGCTGTCGGTCCCTATCTCGTTTTGGAGGATCGGCAAAGCGAGATGCTGCTTTCACAATTTCGCCAGATCCATTCGAGCATCGCACGCAGTCAGAACCAGCCAGTTATCCTGGGCTCGATGGATATCCGGCGCTTCGTCCGCGGCTTTCTCACCCGCAATGGAATAGACCTACCTGTTCTCTCCTATCAGGATCTCGCCTCGGATTTCACCGTCCAGCCGATTGGCTCCGTCAAACTTGCGCCCGGCAAGGACAAGACTCCTACAGGCGGGCATCGTGACCTCCTCCCTGCGGCCGGCTGACGAGCACAGGTTTGGGGTCGTGAGGACGCTTATGAATTCATGTAAGATTAACGTTCTGCGGCGCTGGCGTAATTTTCGTCGCCATTCGTGCTCGGCCTTTCTCCCCATGCTTGCCATTGTGCTGCTCGCGGGTTGCGTTAACTCGCACAAGTCGGGTCTTTCACAGCAGCCGACGTCTACGGCAGAACTGGTCGGGGCCAAGGAGGTCGATCCAGCTATGCGCGAGCGCATCGCTCACGCCCTCGGTCGGGATGCTGACGAGGAGGCTTTGCGCGATGCACTGAAGCAACGACCGGACAATGTTGATGCCGCGATTCCTCTTGCGCGGGCTTTGCTGGCACGCAAATGCCCGAATGATGCGCTTGAGGTGCTCGACGGGATCTTATTGGCAGCCCCTGGCGACCTGCGCGCATTGAATGCCAAAGCAGTTGTTCTCGATCACGAGGGCCGACATCTGGAGGCCCAAGAACTCTACCGCCAAGCTCTCGCAGCGGAACCCGCAAACCCGATGCTGCGCAATAACTTCAAACTGTCCCTCGCCCTTGAAGGTAAGACGGAGGCCGGCGGCGCCAACCCAGCACCGCAGGCGGACGGCCGGCACTTCGCGGCGCTATCTCGAACGAGCCAATGCGGGAGCGGATCGGAATGGTGACGTCTTGATGCTAAGCTGTCAGCATACCGACAGCTAGGCTTACCATCAATGCGGAACACTCAATCGGCGGCAGCCCTCGCGACCTCGTCGATACAAATGGGAGGCTTCATGTTTCAGCGCACCAGCAATTTATCCGATACCAAATGCGCTTCCGAGGCCGATGAAATGAGAACGAGCGCGACTAATGACCGGTACTACGCGCATCGCCAAAGATTCGCCAGATATACTCTCCTTCCTGAATTCGGCGCCATCGAGTTTCTCCTCTGATTCATTTTCGGCTGCAGTCCCGCCATACGCGCTGGTTGACGAGCCACCGGTGGTTGAGATCTCAAGATCTTCATTCGAGAACAAGCTGACGGAGTTTTATGGCGGAGACATAGAGCATATTGCTGCGAATCCCCAGCGATACCCTAGCTCGGGTGTCCCGAAAGGCTCAACGAACAGCGGACGTTGCGTTTTGCTTCGGCACGAAGTCTGGTTCGGAGAAAGCGCGATATTTTCAGCTATCAGCTCGAGAACAAGAGCGCCGGGCCCTGAGAACGGAAGCCGGAGGTCGCCCGAGTGAGCTGTTCAAGCGCAAAAATGATTGGCGCGAACAATTTCCTGGGTGAGATGAACTCACCTCAATAATAGATTTCCGGGCTACTCATCCGCTTGTCGATAACGCGGGCGATATCTTGCTTGAACATCAGCTCCGGATCGACGGCAACGAACCGCTCGTCCTCTCTCACTCTTTCAATCCGGAAGCGAAAGCCCGCGCAGCAGCGTTTGGCTTGTTGAGGTAAGTGACTCGATGATGGTGCTTGATCCCACCAAGCACGAGGACAAATGGAAAAAGGATGCAAATGGCAACGAGCGGGTAAACCGCCTTTGTATCTTGCCGCAACTGAAGACAATAGCGGCAATGCCAGGTGTACCGAGAGTGCGGCAAAGCCCGCGAACGATCCGTATGATGATGAATATGACTTTATGTAGAGCGTACAGGCTCTACACGAAGATAACCCACGTCATTGGCCAGATCGACTTTGGCGAGTCAGCCTCGCATCTCATGCCCTTCGCCATATAACTCTTGATCAATGATTTCTGCATCCGCAGGAGATGGCGGAATTGCGCTTTTGATAAGCCGGAGTTTCCATTTTCCTTGCGTGGCGCAACATCGGATCTTCCGGCTGGCCAGCGCGCGCCGACATTCATCAGGCGATCATACACGAGCTCCTGGCGGCTAGCAGATTTACTCGGCATGCCCCTCTTACGGTCGGCTTTAGGGCTTAATGTTTGCACGGCACCGCGACGAACGGTGCCGAACCAAGGAGTTCTTCTTGCCGAATGCGAACGCATCATCCCTCCGGGCAACGTAACGGCGCCCTTGGCACAGCGTCGGCGAGGGCGGAAGCAATCCACAGAGCTGAGCTATCCCGTGGCTGGACGAGGGCCCGGGATGTGCTGGCGGAGATGATGAAGCTGTTTGAGCGTTCTATTCGAAGCTCCCGCCGATGAATTCCCAGCGCGGCCGCTTGCGCGACTGGATCGTTTGGCCAGCATTGCCTTTCATGATCCGACCTATTGGCCAGATGGTGGATTCTTTTCATCGTCGAGCGCAATCAAGCAGGACGTGCAGCAGAACAACTGAAGTATCTCTCGATCTCCGCGATCGCGCGTTCCTCCCACTCTGCAGCTTGCGCTAGCAATGAGTCCCGTTGGATTGGCCGAAATGCGGCGGACTGACGGCACAACGAAGCTATCGCGCGATAGCGGCGCACGTTTTCCATAACGGCCGGTCCGGTCATGTGTGGATCTCCTCCCCTGCTATCCCGGGCAAGAACTTGCTCGAAAACCGTTTTCGATCCGTTAGCGGTCGGAGTGGAAGCCGTGAATGGTTGGCAGAACCTTGCCGGCATGACAGAGGCCGATAATGAATGTCTTCCACAAGGAGCACATCCACATAAAACCCGGCTCGGCAGTGCTCCATCCGGGCGCTTCTGCACCCCGTTGGCTCAGTTTATTGGTTGGATAGCGGAGTTAGCAATAGCTAGCGCGAGCGAGGCACGTTTCGGCTTGCAATCTCAATCAGGATGACTGTGAACTGGCCTGTCGTTGGAATCCTCACTAACTAATTTGAGCAATCCGTTTATTGGTGATTTGAATGACAGAGAGCCGGTGCTTTGTCGCCATCCTTTTGCCTCCATAAACAGCAAACGGCACGCAACTGTGACTTCCTCCGTCTCATCGAAGCTAGCGAGATTGAGCAGTTGTTTACCTCGCCGGTCGACAACCGAAATGCTGCTTAGCGACGGATCCTCTCAATCGCGCAACCCTAGGCAATCTACCAGGTCGCGTAAGCTTATCGCATAAGCTTCTGATTCTCTTCCGTCGCTCCGTTTACTTGATTTAGCGGTGCGCTTGCGCGGCGGGAGTGCACAGGGATTTCACCGAGAATTTAGCGGAATCGAAGAAGGCCAGAGAGATACTCATCGATACTCATGATGAGGTGTTTCATCCGTGCACTCCCTTTCAAGGAAGTCGTATCGCCGCAACTGCCGAAAATTAAAGGGCTATGGGAACGAGGCTAACGTTCGGGATCCACTGGGACGCAGACTACCACCATTGGTCCACACCCGATTGATGCCGGGGACTCCCATCGGATGCCACGTGTGCCGCTAATTGTGCTTCAAAACGTGCCGCAGTCCTACCCCTCAATATGCGGCGTCGTGGATCTGCTGAAACTATCGTGCCTGTCAGCATGGCGGCCCGCCAGAGCGCCCCTCGCGAGGTCAAGTGAGGCCGTTTTAGACCCGCAACTAGCAATGACAAGTGTCCCTGGTTTTGCGGCCGTGTGGATCACAAAAGGCTACTGCGCCATTCAAGGGGACACTGCAGCCAGCCGAAAGACCTCTGGCCATCAGCCTACCAAAACAAGGAGACGACGGCCTCTTGTTTGTAGCATATGCTCTGCGAGCGTACGGATGACACGAGCGTACGGATGACAACAATTGTGCGCCGGCGCGCTCGCATCCTACGCGTTTAGGGGCACTCGGATGATCACGCCGTTTCGACGGAACTGGAGTCCAAAAGAATTATTCAATACTCTTACGCCAGCGATGTTCGCCGCCGAGCCGTCGGCTGTCCGCGCACGTTGGGACAAATTGTGGCCTGATCTGTACACCGAATATGACGCCCGGTACTTGAAACAAGAATTAGTGGCGAGAAATCTTATCGCTTCCGATGAAGCTGCCGCATTCTTCAACGCCTGGGCGATTGACGAAGAGCGCCACACCGACGGATTCATCCGGATCATTGAACTTGTCGCTAATGGATCCAAAAAGAATCTTCGGGAGAGATTGGAGGCTCGATCTCATGATTTTGGTCCGATCGTTGAACACCTGAAGGACGAATTTTCCCTAATGGTTATGATCGCATTTGATGAGATGTGCACTTGTCGCGCCTATGCAGCAGAAAAGCCGTTTTACGACACACTTGGGAACAGCATGTTCCATCATTGGCTGAGGGAGGTAATTGCAGACGAGGCGGTCCACTCGATGAACGCCGTTAACGTTATCCGCGCGCGCTATCGCGACCGCATTAGCCAAGTCGGCACAATTCTCGATAACCTAATCCGCGCGGCCGATAATCTACGCTATTCTGGCACCTTCGTCCTCGACTACTTCGGCGCAGTGTACTCCAAGGAGCTGCTCGCCGACTCCCGCCTCGCGACCATGAGAAATATTGCCAAGCCATTCATCGTGTAGAGCGAGATGTGTAACCGCGAGCCTGCGGAAAGTTGCACCGACGTCATACCGCCGCTCAATCCACCCCTTCTGCAAGTTTTCCATTCTGCCAGTTGACGCCAAGTCATCCTGACGCGTCGTGCGTAAATGTCGTGTTCACGACACGTCGACGGTTCACCTTTTGCCAGGATGGTACGCGCCAGTTCTATTTTGTGTCCAGTTGGCGTGCGCGCGGCCGTGAGTACGCCCCTCCGGCAATTGGTCCGGTCTTTGCTCTGGTGTTTGGCAAACGACGCGCGGCTCCCCGCTTTGTCGGATTTGTCCACCATGAACGTGGATCAGTATGGAAGATGCCATGAAGAATGGGATTTCGGTCACCGCCAAGGCAGGAGGTACTGCCGCTAATGCCTCTGGCTCGACGACGCTCACCGCGCTGGCGGTCGAGCACAGAATGGATGATAGCACTGACTTATATCTTCCTGAAGGGGAGAGCGTCTTTGCCGACACGGTCAGATCGGATCGACCAGCTAGCTTCACGCTTCAGAACGGCCTCCAGGTGGTCGTGATCCCGGATCATCGCACACCCGTTGTGACTCAGATGATCTGGTATAAGGTCGGTTCCGCCGACGAGCCGCCTGGCAAATCGGGGCTTGCGCATTTCCTCGAACACCTGATGTTCAAGGGCACCTCGAAACATCCGGCGAATGAATTCTCCAAGGCCGTCCTGCGCGCCGGCGGAAATCAGAACGCCTTCACCGGGCTCGACTACACCAGCTACTTCCAGCACGTGCGGCGCGAGCACCTCGGCAAGATGATGGAATTTGAAGCCGACCGCATGACCGGTCTCATTCTCAAAGATGAGGACGTGCTTTGCGAGCGCGACGTCGTGCTGGAGGAATTCAATATGAGCGTCGCCAACAATCCAGGTGAACGTCTCGCCGAGCAGATGATGGCGGCGCTTTACCTCAACCACCCCTACGGTCGCCCCATTATCGGGTGGCGCCAGGAAATCGAAAAGCTTACCCGAGAGGACGCGCTTACCTTCTACAAGCGCTTCTATGCACCGAACAACGCGATCCTGATTGTCGCCGGCGACGTCGCCCCCAAGGAAATCCGCTCGATGGTGACGGACACATTTGGCGGCATCCCCGCGCAAGCATCGATTCCCGTGGAACGCCTGCGGCCGCAGGAGCCGACGCCGGCCGCGCCGCGCACAGTGACGTTGGCCGATGCCCGCGTCGAGCAGCCCGCCCTGCACCGCTATTATCTTGTACCATCGGCTCGCACCGCGGCCGCCGGCGAGGGTCCAGTGCTTGACGTGCTCGAGCAGTTGATGGGCGGCGGCGTCAACTCATATCTCTATCGCTCGCTGGTGGTCGAAAAGCAGCTCGCGGTCACTGCCGGAGCGACCTACCACTCTGCCGCGCTCGATCCCTCGCTATTCGCGATTTCTGCCGTACCAAAACCCGGCGTCAAACTCAGCCAGATCGAGCGCTCCATCGACGAGGTAATAGCGGACATTGCGGGTAATCCCGCGAGCACCGAAGATCTCGAGAGGGTCAAGACGCGGCTGATCGCGCGGGTAACCTACGCCCAGGACAATCAGGAAATGCTCGCGCGCTGGTATGGCCGCGGCCTGACAACGGGATTATGCATCGACGATATTCGGGGCTGGCCGGACGGTATCCGCGCGGTCGGTGCACAGCAGGTGCACGAGGTCGTGCGGAAATGGCTCGACAAGAAACGGTCTGTGACCGGCTATCTGATCAAAGATTCCACCCCAAAACACGGGGAGAAGCTCTAATGATCCATCCCTGCACACGACGTGAGATCCTCCTCGGGGGAGCCTCGCTCTCAATCGCGATGCTCGCTTCGCCAAATTCGCTCGGCGCCACGAGGACGCTTGCCCGGACCAGGATCAAGCGCCTGGTTTCGTCTTGCGGTATAGAAGCCTGGTTCGTACAGGATTCCACTGTCCCGTTGATCGCGATGGAATTTGCCTTCACCGGCGGCGCGACTCAGGACCCCGCTCAAAAACCTGGCGTAAGCCACATGGTTGCTGGCCTGCTCAAGGAAGGTTCCGCCGGGCTTGACTTCAAGACCTTTCATGAGCGGCTCGACCATCGTGCCATTGATCTGCATTTTCAGTCGACCCATGATCACTTCCGCGGTTCCTTGCGCACGCTCGAGGACAGCGCAGACGAAGCCTTCGACCTTTTACGGATGGCGCTAACCTCGCCCCGTTTCGATGCGGCCGATGTCGAACGGATCCGTGCCACTGTGCTTGCGCGCCTTCGGCACGACTCGACCGACCCTTCGTCTCTGGCCCATCACAAGTTCCTCGAAGTCGCCTTTAGCGATCATGCTTATGCTCGCCCAGCCGGCGGCTCGCTGGAAAGCGTGCCGAAAATCGAGGTCGCGGATCTCAAGGGCTATGTCCGACGCGTGATCGCAAAAGACACGCTCACAATCGCGGTGGTCGGCGACGTCGATCCAGGGGTCCTCTGCAAACTGCTCGACAAGACCTTTGGCAACCTGCCGACCAAGGCGGAAGCGACGCCGGTTCCCGAAGTCGTCGCAGCAAAGCCGCCGCAGCGAGTCTTTATTCCGCTCGACGTGCCGCAGACAGTTGTGACTTTTGGCGGTCCAGCCGTCCGTCGCAGCGAGCCCGATTTCATGGCCGCCTATGTCGTCAACCACATCCTCGGCGGCGCCGGCCTGACGTCGCGCCTGTTCCGCGAAGTCCGCGAGAAGCGCGGACTGGCCTATTCGGTTCGTGAGAACCTGGTCTGGTTGGATCATTCAGCCGTGTTTCTCGGCAATAGCGGCACCTGCGCCGATCGTGCCCACCAAACGGTCGAAGAAATCGAGAAGCAGGTCCGCCACATCGCCGAGGAAGGACCGACTCAGCAGGAACTCAATGATGCAAAGTCCTACCTGAAGGGCTCGCAAATGCTGGCTCTCAACACATCATCAAAGCTTGCGCGAACGCTGTTGCAGCATCAGCTTGACAAGCTGCCCATGGACTATTTCGAAAAGCACGACGCCGTGATCGATGCTGTGACGTTGGAGGACGCCAAGAGAGCAGCGCAGCGGCTGTGGGGCGAGGGTCTGCTCACAATTATCGTCGGCCGCTCCCCAAAGGACGCAGCGCAGCCGACCACCATGCCGTCGGCGACCACACCCCCGCCAGGCGCCCAGCAGCCAGACGCCGCCCCGACGGCGCCACCGAATTGACTTTCTAGCAGCCCAGGCGCTTAACAAGCGCCTGGCTGTTGCGCGCAGAGTGCGTCCAGCCACCCGCCTTTAGCTCGGGGAGATATTCGCTCGCCGACAGTTACCATGCGGCCTGAGCGCCGTTTTTGTTCAAACGCGTTGCCAAACAAGCAGTCCGGGTTGAACTCTTCAGGGTAACCAAATGCAAGATAGAAAACGGCCCCAGCGAACACTAAGTTGAGGCGCTGTCGTCGTGCCAATGGGCAATAGCTCAGACGTAGAGATAACCGCTTACCAAATGGCTTGCCCCTAATTCTTTTCATTTCCAGCCTAACCAGCGATGCCCGGATCGGAGCTCTTCGCAGCGCCAGAGGATCGCTACTTTCGGCGGCCTTCGGCGGCAGCTATGAGGTCGACGCTTCCTGTTTTCCACGCTTCCCTCCATTGTTGCAGTAGGTATCCGCCTTAGTCGCGTTCAGTTGTGCTCGGGCCGCGTTACGGGGTGGCGTTATGTACCGTGGCGCCAGCGGGATCGATGCCCCTCAAGCGCAAACTCTAGGGGAGCGTCTGGCAACGATTCGGTGGTTGCCCCATATGAAGGCAAGCATGGCGTAGCTTTACGCCGAGGCCGACTATGCCGACCAACTATCTAAAGCGCGACCGACCAGAAGAAACGAGAACTGGACGCGCACCTCGCATCCCATTTCAGGGCGGGCTTGCCTAGTAAACGAAAGGGTGGTCAGAGTGGACGGTTTAAAACGGTAATGTACACCGTCCGCCGCACTCAAGGAAGCGGCCCAGCGAGAGCGCACGCGCGCCAGGCCATCGTTCATTCCCTGCAGATTCTTCTCGACCCGCACCACGTAGCGTCATCGGCGAAATCTGTGCCCAAGAGAAAGATCGCCGGTCGCATTCGCTCGACGCCGGCTTCTTTTGACGGAGCGTCCTCGCTGTCGCTTCGCCACCGATGTTGCTCCGTCGGGCTTCGTCCCGCTCACCCTTCGATCTCGTTCTCCATGACACGATAATCTCGCCTCAGCTTGAACAGATGCATGCTTGCCATTTGCGTCAGCAACCCGTTTCAACGCTCGCATATCTCAATATTCTTCAGCAGAGCGAGAGATCGGTCGTTCAGGCACATCTCTCAGTACTTGTCCGCCGAACAGACAACGATCTGATCCAGCAGACGTTTGATGATTTGCCAAGCCATAGTCGGACCGCTTAGCACCGGCTCGATTGTGCTTCGCCGAGCTCGCAATCTGACGCTACGTAAGAATCGGTCGCTTCATGCCAATCTAGATAGCGGCGCAATAGATATGGCAATCGTAACGATCACCACAGGCAGACCGTTGGTTCTTGGCGGCGCGCATTCCAGCCGCCTACAAACCTCACGTAGATCACCAGCACAAGTGATTTACTCCCCACCTCGGCCTGCATCGTCGTTGCGTGCTCATTCGCTTGATGTTGAAAACGTTCATCGGTTGCACAGCTCTCGCATCGAAGGTTCATTGCCCCTTCTTTCTGCCATGTTCGCACCCAAAGCAGTGACGCGCCGGTTGCGCAGTTTGCGCGCGGCAATAGCGAGTGTCTCAGGAGATTTCCATGGTGAAGCCAGTTGTAATTGTGGTAGGTGCGGACAAGGGAGGAGTCGGCAAAACGACCGTATCACGAACGCTACTGGACTACTTCAGCGTCAACAACGTGCAAACACGCGCATTCGACACGGAGTCGCCGCGGGGAACGCTGAAGCGCTTTTATCCCGAGATCACCGAGATCGTTGACATGACGACGACAGCGGACCAGATGAAGATCTTCGATACCCTGAACTCAGGGCTGTCCGTCACTGTCATTGATGCTCGCGCAGGCTTACTGTCCTCTGCCCTGGCTTCCTTGCGCGACATCGGATTTCTGGACACGGCGCGGTCTGGCCAGATAACATTCGCCGTGTTCCATATCCTGGGATCATCCATCGCTTCGCTAGACGAGATCGCGGAGACCGCGACCTTCATGAGCGGCGCAAAGTACTACCTAGTCAAGAACTTCATCAACGACACTCAATTCTTCCAGTGGGATCAAGCGACCTATAATTCCTATTTTCACCGCATCAAACATGCGACTGAGTTGGTCATACCGAAGCTTAACGAGATGGCTTATGAGCAGGTGGAAGTCGCATCCGTCCCATTCATAGACTTCGTTGCAAACAAGGGGCGGAACGATGAACCCGCGAACAACTCCTTCGTGCTGCGCGGCTATGTCCGGCACTGGCTGGCAAATGTCTGGAGCGAATTTGATCGCATCAACTTGACGGAATTGGCCGGCGCCAAGTCCGCCACCCGAGCCGGCGAGAAGTAGTCGCATATTCGGCGAGCCCAGGTCGGGCCCACGTACGAAACGAAATTGATCTGCTGGCTATGTTAGCAACCCCCATCTACATCATTTGCTCTCCTAGCCCGCAGGTCGGTAAAACTCTCATCGCTCGGGCCATGAGCGAGTTCTTGTTGCTGAAAAACGGCACAGCACTGTCGTTTGACGTCAACTTGAAAGAGCCGTCGTTGCTCGACTACCTCCCCAACATCACGGAGACCGCGGATGTGATCGACACTTATGGCAAGATGCAGCTGATGGACCCTCTTATTATCCACGACCGGGTAGCCAAGGTGATCGATCTCGGCTTTCACGCCTTCGACGAATTCTTCAGGATGTGCGAAGAGATCGGCTTCATGAAGGAGACGGCGCGCTGCTATGTCGCCCCCATCATCCTCTTCGTCGCGGGCGCTGACCGCATCTCCTTTCGCGGTTATGAAATGCTGCGGCGGCGAATTCCACCGGCGTCGCTGGTCACCGTCCACAATGAATTCGTGCTGCGTGGCGGATTACCTGAAGCGATGGATGGCGAGCGGGTGCTTCGAATTCCCGCACTTCCGCTGTTCCTCAAGAGATATATAGACCGGGTTAGCTTTTCGTTCACTGGATATCTGCGCAACGAGAAGGACTGGTCCACCGAGCTGCATCAATGGATCCGACGGAATTACAGCATGTTTCGCGACCTGGATTCGAGTGTGATGCTGCGAAAGTCCTATCGATCTCGAGGGACGGATATCGACAGTCTACGTTGCACAAGGGCTACTTGAGATTCCGATAGGCTCGCCATCTGTTCGTCCGGCCTATGAGTAGTCTTCAATGGCGTTCTCAACGAGACGCGAACGCATGAATTGCGGTATACGACTCTTCAGTGGATTGCGCATCTTTACCGTGATCGTCCGCACGAACAACGCGACCGGCAATTGACGGCAGCTCATTCGCCGAATGGCTCATGCAGGCACGCCCGTCCTCGAAAGGATCGATGACTGTCTTCACCTTGTGAGCGGCAGGCGGATCGACGATCCCTTCCATCAGAGAGCGCTCATAGATCAAGGCCGAGTTTCCCGAGCACCTGGTGCATGACCGCGCATTCGATCTCGCGGGCGATCTCGTTTCGAGATCTGGGCACCCGCTCGGCATCGGTATCGGCGTCGCCTGTCAAACCTTGCTGGGCCAGTCGGAGATTCAGACGGGTTTGAGACTCTTCGCCCATCGCGTCGACGAGCCACTCCTGCATGGCAGCATAATCTTCGGGCGCGATGCGCCTCGTCACGCTTTCCCACGGTTGCCAGCGCGTTGCCAGATAGTCCGGAAATTCCACCGCTTGCTGATTCCGCACCGATGCCTCAGCGCTGGCCACATCGTCCTTGGTCACGTGAGAGACATTCATGAACCGCATGTCCGGAGCGATGTGCCGCAGCTCGAGCGGCTCGCGCAGCTGGGTCTGGTAGGCAAGGTAGACTTCGATTTCATCGACGTCCGCGTCGGGATCGGCACGACGAAGCGAGTTGCCCCTCTCGCGCGCGATCCCCTCCAGCGCTTCCAAGCGAAACATGACGCGGCCGTGCTGGAGCAGTTCGCCCAGTCGCCCGTCATAGAAGCCGTCCTCGACATCAGCGTTTAGGCGTGCGGTCTGCATGCCGTTCCAGACCAAAGTAATGCGATCTTCGCAGCTCGCGTTCGCTCCCGAAGCCAACCCGAAATATTGCTCGCGCACACGCGGCCTGACGGCTGGCTGCCTAGTTCACGGTGCCCCGGAGCCTGTCGAGGAAGCGTGCATAGTCCGCGGCCCCCGCTTCATGGGCGAAGTGCTGCCAAGTGATGGCATCGAGCCGGCGCAGGCCAGGTGGAAGCTCGGGTAGGCTGGTGAGCCGATTGCTAGCGTAGAGCCGTTGGATGCTGACCGGAATGGTCTCGGGCAGGCTGTTGAGCTGATTGTCGTCGACATTCAGGCGTCGCAACCCGACCAGAATGGACGCCGACAAGGCGGTCAAGGACAGAGACGACAGATCTAGCGGCTCATTGAGATCGCCCGTGCCCCGCCAAGCCCTCGTTCGACTTACCGCCTGTTGCCGATCCTCATGTTGCCCCTGCCCGTCTTCGGCAGCCCAGTCCGTCAACACCTCGTCCTGCGAGGCAGCCGCCTCGGCAGCGGACGCCTGCACGTCCGTCAAGGCCTCTCCCCACGCGATACGGCCGGAGAGCCCGGTTCGGAGCTTTCCGAATCGGAAGTTGCGGAAGGCGTACCAGTGCCGAGCTGTTCTGTATTCATCGATGTCGTCTCTTCCTTAGCAAAATGAAGCGAACGCGCCGGGGCGGAACCGGTAATCCCCCACCATGGATGACGCTCCACCCGCTAACTGCAATGAGGTGACACAGCGGGGCCGTCACGCACGGCTGGCGCGAATACGCTGCTGCGAGTGCTACCGAGTAACTTCAGACGGTGCAGCGAATCCAGGCGAAGTCTCGCTGGTGGATCGGTTGATATTGGAGTCTATCCCGGTGTCCCCTGCCAGATCTGCGCCCGTTGAGCCGGGCCTGCCAGCGAGTATCGGTGATAGGAGAGCCAGCTGTCGATAAGCTGACGGACCGCGGAGCGACGAAACTGGACGGCCCCAATCAATTTCTCAATCTTAGGCTCAGCGCTCCGCAGACGAATCACTTCGAGCTGGGCCGACTGGTGCCGGGTGCCGGCACGCCGGCAGCGGGACGCTTAGGCCGGCAACTTTGCTGTCGCTTGCGGCGAGGCGGCCTCACTTCCCCCTGCGTTCAAGCGCTCATGTAAATAGCTGAGCTAAAAAGTGTACAGCCCATCGCGCCTAACGCCGCTCGGCCTTATCTACGAGAAGGCGCGCACCCGACGTTAACACGGGTTCGCTAAATTTCTCCGATGACGAGTTCTCAGCCATTTTGACATCCGCCACGAAGACCGGCCCTCCCCCTCGGCTCTCACCGTCGCAGATCTCGACGGGCAAGCGCTGATGAGGCGGCACTTAATCCTTACGCGTTCGACTGAATGATCGAACAGCCGCATCCGCACTGGTGCGACACAGAGTTTCTGTATGTCGACCTCAATGTAGTTGATCTGCACCGCGACCAATGAACTCGAGCATCGACTGCGCCTCGTTGATCTCGCGTGAAACACGTTTCAATATTCGTATTGCTATCTCCTCCGTCGCGATCAGTCCCGCTCTCTCGCAGGCTAACCCAAAATGATGCATCACCTGCTCGTCAGAGGGCGCGATACGATTCTGCAACAAGCTGGTCGTCAATGACGAGAGCATGTGCTCGACGACGTCATTCTCCGCCTGGCTCAAGACATAGTCCTTCTGACTTTTTGTTCAGTTCTGTAATTTTTGGCCGCCACATCGCGAGAGTGTCGCTGCGAAGGATAGTCATCTTCGACACTGCAGCTTCATGCCCGTTGAAAGCTGCTATCGAGAGATTTATTTGGTCGGTTACCTCACAGCTCAGACCGCTTCTCCTCAGCACAGGCGTACGGCTTCAGAAAGCGTGAGTTGCGCGATTCTGATAGCTCCACAGCGGCATTCCGCTCTTTTGGAGTGCCGACCGAATGATGCTGCAAATATGGAAAGGCCTTAATTCCGACCTTCCCAATCAGAACGTCGTCAAGTTGCGACACACGAGAAGCTATTCTCTCGCAAACGTCCCGGCCGGCGTCCAGCCTTTCGACTCAACGCGTTGCATGTCGTGGCGTAGCCCCACGATCTTCCGGCGCGGATGCTTTCCTCGAACCTCGGCAGAAATCTAGATTGAAACTCAACCGCCGCCTTTTGCTGGAACACCGAATGATCGACGTTGCGCAGTTGCTTGTCGCGCGTGACCACCACTGTTGAGAATTCAACGATGTCGCTGGCGCGATCGATTTCGCCTGGCGCCCTCGTGAGGCTGGTTTGAAAGGACATAAAACCTTCCGAGCTTTCACCGCAGCGCTCTGTGCGGCCATCAGTGCTGCCGGTCATCGCCTCTGGCCAGATAATGAACCGTCTATTCCGTTGGAGTACTTGCTTGCGAGCGCGGGCTGTTCACCCAGCGCGCTTTCGCTGGACCGCTAAAAACCCGATTACAGGTGGGGTCAGCCATATTCTGCTGCCTGTATCATTCCATCATCCATGCCATCTCGCGGCTCCAACTGGTCAGTGTACTTGACAATGGCTGGCCCGGCGCCCCGTGCCGACGATGCAAATGGCTTTCCTGGCCATCGCCCGCAAGCGAAAAAAGTGGCAATCAGCAGGCCACCCCCCTCGATCTCCATTTGCGACGCGCCATCAACGCCTGCCAAGCGGGCCTTTATCTTTTACTCATCAGCAAGCCTACAACCTGTCGCAGCGTGAGATTCAAGCCATTAAATCGGTCTTCTGAGGCCGAGTGTGCACAGAGGATGTCGATAGCAATGATTGTCCGTGGAATGCTCATTTGGCGCGACGCTGCGTCTAGCCGACATTTGCGTCGGATTGCCAAGATCCCAATCCCGGCGATTGGGTAGCGCGTGCCGGGGATCGCAGTCAGGCTGGCTCGCCTTCCTCAAACAATCGCCCCCATGGCTTTCCCATGTCGTTGATGAGGTCCACCTCGCCTATAAATTATTTTTTGGGTAAGCGATTGCGAATGCCCGGTAGCAGCGCGGGACTGATCAGGATCAGAGAGGAGGCGATTGCATGAAGCCGCCACCGCTTTCCGCCGCTTGGGCCGCTAGAGCTCGACATCGCTACGTTTCGAGTCGCGAGCTGTGGCCCAAGTCAGGTCCAGCGCCTGAACAGGCAACAAAACCGTCAAACGCTTGCAATTCCACTGCCATCGAGCATGGGGATATGCGTTGAGCGTCCTGCTTGAGCCGTCTGCGTGTCCGGACATGGATTTAACCGCTCTCCGGTTCTCGGTTTTTGTTCGCGCACCAATCAATCCTGTGGAGCGCAGGAATTGTGCAAGGCACACGATCGCAGCGCCGTGAAAACGCGAGGATCTACCGCGATTTCTCGTCACACGCGCGGTGTAGGGTGATATTGATGATAAGGGTTGAGTTGCATACATCGAACGACTCGCCGAAAGAACGGGCGGGAAGTCGCAAGTCCTCGGATGCAATTATTCAGCAGGAATGCGGAGCGAAGGAATGGCTGCTCGATGACGATCGCCATGCTTGATACTCCAGGGACGAAGTGAACTACATCTGTGATGACTTCAATTGATGATACATTAAGTGAGATCAGATGGCTGCGGAGTGAAATCTGGCGCTGCCGTCGATTACTTAGAAGGGACCTACCTGGCGCGGAGCGCAAGGCCGTTGAGAAGCGTCTGCTTGAACAGCTTTCTGCCTTTGAACGGCTCTTGTCGACGGCGTTTCCTTTGACCTTGAGCCCTAAAGTGTATTCGACCAAGAGCACCACGATCGGGCGAAGCGACCCCCCTGAAGCGCCCATCGAGAACGCCGCAATGGCATCGAGCGGTTCCTTCGGGAAGTTGATGGACGGCTAACGGAGGTTTCCTAGCTCTATCGGTAGCTTGAGCCCGGCAGTCGAGACCAAGCTAATCCCCAGCTGAGAAATCTGAGGAAGACCGCGATCGAACACACCTCCAACGCTAACATTCCGGCGATCTTTGCCAGATATAGCCGAGTTAGCCACCTGCCGGAAAATACTTGGTTGCCGACCACAACGCTATAGATTGATGGGCAGCACGGATTCCTGCATATGTCCGGCCGTAACCACCACAGTTTACGCAGATTGTCCTCCCGACCAGTTACAGCGAGCCGATGGCAATCTCACGACGGCCTCAAAGTCGGCGAATGGCTGCAGCGCTGAATAGAGCGCAACTGCTGCAGTACGAAATCGACGTTCAGAGCGCATTACAGCCTCGTAACACGCGTGGGCGCACTGTCGATCGGTGATCGAGGCCAATCGATTCACGGAGCTCAGCCCCCCTGATAGATGAACTGCGGCTCGGCTGGCTGATACTTCCAGCCCAATCGACTTTCGGCCACCAAGCTGGTCAAACTTCGGCGCCCGTCGGTCTGAACACCTCACTGTCGCTCGATTTCTGCAACTGCCGCTCGGACGCCTCACTCTCGATGGAGGACGACCGGAAGCCTGTTGAGACGTCGTCTCGGTCCGTCGCTTCTCTCCGCCGCGGTTGGCATCATGCGGCGGCATTCGCCGCGCAAGTTCTTGAAATTGTCCCTAAGACAAAACATGGCTACGTCCACATCGCCACGCCCTGTAAAGCGGTCACAGAAGCGCATCACGTCTGGTCTGCACGACGTCAAAACTTGCTCGGCCCGCCGATCTCGCGCACGAGCGTGTCCTGCGCACCACGTGGCTGCGATCGCGATCACGATCACAGCGAGAGCGGCTGCACAGCGATGCGTATTGCAAACCCGGCTCATTCGCCGCTCTTGATTCACCAAACCTGTCTTAAGCCGCATATCCTTCACTATAATTCTTTGCCCCGCGAGCGTAATCTGTTTACCGGATTGGGTCGGCAGCCGCGGTCGCGCTGTTGCGGGGCAGCCGCAATGATTACGGTCCCCAGAATCATCGTCGTGCCACGCGCAACACGCTCCTTGCGAAGACCTAGATACAACAGAGATCCGCCGTTTAGCGCTTGTGTGGCGATGCTGGTTCCCAATATGGTGTTCAGCTTCGCAATGCCTACAACCTGACGCTACGGTCGATTCAAGCACTTTGAGCGTCCGGCATGTATGAATACGTCCTGAGACGGGCATACCCACATTGGGGGCAGTAGGACGCACTCCCGACAACTGCACGCCTGACCAACTACCCGCGGGTAGGAACGTCACCGATGTTGGTGGATGACGGTCAACCTAGTGTGGGGCTTGAAGGCTCAAAGGGCAGGCATCGAGACGATCAGCGACAAGCCGCGTCGGCGCAGCTCGCTTTGTTCGCGGTCCCAACCGGCTGACCTGCAGAGTCAAAGTTCGGTACGATGGGTTTACGAGAAGCACAGAGGTTTGGACCGACAGGCCAGGATACCGTGGCTGGACGGTGATTGTTGCAATTGTCACGTACCGCGATTCGACAGCGTCAAGCCGCCTGCTGCTATTCACGGTGCGCAATTGCTTGAAACCAGCTCAGCAGCTTCGACCTTGAGCCTCGCTGGCACGCCGGTTGCTACTAACACCGGCAGAGCGTCAGGCTGGGTGCAGCCTAGCCGAAACACGGAAGACACCATTCGTCGTTGACTGCTGCAGGTCTTTCTGCGGACGGACGCGGACCGCGCGCTATGTTCGCGACTCCACGGTCTAGGAGAAAAACCGAGACTTCACATGAGGAAATTAGCGGTACGCGAGCTTTCCATGGCCGGCAGGTTAAGTGTTGTGGCCACAGCGATTCTGGTTTCGCCAGCAGCAGGCGCCAATGAGGATTTGATGCGCGCCGCCAAGCGGATTTTCAAGCCGATTCCCTCAGTCGTTCCAGCGGTGAAGGACAATCCTATCACCCATGAAAAGGTCACACTTGGCAAATCCTTGTTTTTCGATCCGAGGCTATCGGCGAGCGGGGTTATTAGCTGCAACACGTGTCATAACCTTGGGACGGGCGGGGTAGATGCCGGCCCGACGTCGATTGGTCATCGCTGGCAGCTGGGGTCACGTCGTGCGCCAACAGTCTATAACGCGGTCTTCAACGTAGCGCAGTTCTGGGATGGGCGGGCGGCGGATCTTAAGGCGCAGGCCGCAGGCCCTGTCCAGGCCAGCGTCGAAATGAATGCGACGCCCGATCGCGTGCTCAGAACATTGAATTCAATGACCGATTATGTGGTTATGTTCCGTAAGGCTTTTCCCAACGATGCGGCGCCCGTTACGTTTGAAAATTTCGCCAAGGCCCTCGAGGCTTTCGAGGCGACCTTGATTACTCCCGCCGCCCCCTTCGATCAGTACCTCGATGGCGATGAATATGCTCTCAGCGATCAGCAGAAAGCCGGGCTAAAGCTATTCATCGAAAAGGGATGCTCCTCTTGCCACAACGGAATCAACGTCGGTGGACAGGATTACTTCCCGTTCGGCATGATTGAAAAGCCAGCCGAAAGCCTGCTTCCGAGGGAGGACAAGGGTCGTTTTGCCGTCACCAAGGATCTCGGCGACGAGTATGTTTTCCGCTCGGCGCCGCTGCGCAACGTCGCATTGCGCCCGCCCTATTTCCATTCTGGTCAGGTTTGGAGTCTTAAGCAAGCGGTTGGCGTGATGAGTGAGGTTCAGCTTGGCGCAAAGCTCAGCGATGAAGAAGCTGACGAAATTGTCGCCTTTCTGAATTCGCTCACCGGGCAGCTGCCAAAGATCGATTACCCGATACTGCCCACGCGCACCACTGCAACCCCAAAGCCCTCCTTAGACAAATAGGCCTTCACGATAGCGACACGCTACGTTGTGATTAGCGAGGAAGATAGCACTGCCGCAACGAAATCAGGCGATGTCGCCGTCCAAGCTGGATCATTCAGCAGGGCCAAATCGCGAGCTTCGCTCAACCCGTCCGTCGCTGACGCAAGAATTCCTTAGGGACCTTCAAATTATCCATCTTTGGCAGCTCAATCCTTGGTCACCTGGCATTGCAACGAAGGTCCGCGCGCGCGCCCTGAAATCCGCCCGCAACCGGTGCTGCTAGGAAGACGCTCTGCCGTAGCTCACGGGCACCGCATATCATCTCACATCAGCCCTTTTTCCAAGCGCCCGGCCGCCGACCTTCTCCTCCGCGCAGATCGGAAGGTGCGGCAAATCGGATGGCATGGAGTTGTGCATTATTGACGAGTTTTACGGCCGCATATTCGCCAAAGCACCATCTCCAATGCGAGAGGCGATGGATCATCCTCGGTTTCCATCTCGTAACTTTCGCATGTGCGATTGGTGACGCGAGCGTCCAAAGCCATACAATAAGATGCCCTGATTTAAGACGCCGGGTGAAGACCCATACAAAGTCTCCGTTGCCGCTAGCCGCGCGGATATTCCTTGAAGCGGCACGCGGATTGCTGGGTAAGGTTGACCCAGTTGCCGCGAAGGAAGCGGTCGCGGCGGAGCCGGAGGTCCAATGAGGCTTATTCGATTCATCCTGATCGATCTGGCTTTGATGCTGCTCGCACCGGAGAATGCAGAGGCGATGGCGACCGGCGCAAACTTCAAATCGGCTACCAAAGCTTTGGGATCGTTGATGAGGATTTCCGGCTCCGAGCCAGTATTCAGCTCTGGCGTAAGCCGACATGTTTACCGCCAAACCTCTCAAGCCGCGCGATTTGGACATTCAGCAGAAGCCCTCGGCCCGGCCAAGCAGGCTGAGAACCTCCCGCTGCTGGACAGGCACTTTGCCTCTCATTGGCAAGCGCACTGGGCAGCGTCCGATTGTCACAATCCTCGCGGCGCAGGGATACTCAATAAGCCTCTGGTCTTAACACCGATTCCGCCGCCGCAGCTGATGCCCTCACGCCAGCAGAGACGCCGTGCTGGAGCGGCACAGACTGGATTGTCGCAGGCATGGCCATCATCTGCATTGCAGCGATTGTGCTCGTGACTTGGACGGGACGATACAGCACAGGCGCAGGTTCATGAGAGAAGCAAAAACGGGCTATATTGAGGTTGCCTTCAATGGCTCTCTCGCAAACATTCCGCTAGATGCGCAATTCAGCCTGCCGGCCAAAGGCGTCACAGCAATTTTTGGTCCGCCCGGGTGCGGCAAGACCACACTCGCGCGCTGCATCGCTGGCGTGCAGCATGTGCCGACTGGATTTTGTGCGGTCGATGGAGAGATTTGGCAGGATGAGACGACGTTTCGACCGCCTCATCTGCGTCCCGTCGCATATGTATTCCGACCACCAATTCCTCTTTCTCATTGGTCTGTACGGCACACCCTCCTATACAAGGCGTCAAAATCGACACCAGCACTAATCGATTTTGATGGAGTGGTCGAATTGCTCGCCTTGTCGCCGCTGCTCGAGCGTTCGCCATCACATCTTTCCGCGGCCGAGCGACAGCGACTTGCCCTTGGCAGCGCGCTGTTGGGCCAACCTCAGCTACTTTTGCTGGACGATCCACTCATTGTGCTCGACCGCTCCGCCAAATGCGAGATCCTGCCATTTCTCGAGCGCATGCGGGAAAAGCTCCCATTGCCGATGATCTACATCACCCATGATATCGCTGATATCGAGCGTTTTGCCGATCATCTTGTCATGATGAAAGATGGCGTCGTGACTGCGGCCGGGCCGCTTAATGTCGTTCAGAGCGATCCGGCGCTTGCCAGGCGCGGCGAAGCGGCAGTCTGCCTTGATACCTTGGTCGGCGGCTATGATGGACGCTATGGGCTGATCATGCTCCGCCTCAACGGGGCGCGCCTTCTGATACCTGGAGTGCCGCTTAGACCGGGCGCGCAACTGCGGCTGCGCATCGCAGCCGGCGATGTCAGCATCGCGTGCGAGCCCCCACGGGCAAGCTCTATCCTCAATGTATTTCCGGCACGCATCAAAGCCTCTCTGCCGTTCGACGAGGCGGAGGTCACCTTGGTTCTGGCTCTTGAAACTGGCCGTTCTAGCGTGCCGCTTTTGGCGCGCATCACGCGCCGCTCCTTTGACGCGCTACGGCTCAGCAATGGAGCGAACGTTTTTGCGGAGGTCGCGCGCGCCGTTCCGCTCGCGGCTGCCGAGCGGTGCTTGCAACGCCTGCCACGATCCGCATGAGAGCGTTCGACAGCTATGCCCCGATACGAGAAACACATCAACAGGAACCCGGCCATGATCGATAATCTGGATGAGATAGATCCGAATAGTGTGGGGGCTATTCTCTACCGTCCAAAAGATGATGTGGATAGGCTACTCGCCGATTTCGCGCAGGACATCGCGCAGCAAGGCGTACGCATCGGCGGCATCGTGCAGCGACACGCGAGGTGCGCAAACGGCACGCACGTCATGCTCGCAATCGACGTTGCGACAGGACAAGAGATCTCGATTTCCCAGCCACTCGGCAGCGGAGCTATGTCCTGTAATCTCGATACAAATGGGCTTGCCGAGGCCGCAGCTGTCGTTTCCCAGGCACTTCGCAACAAGATCGATCTTCTTGTGATCAACAAATTCGCCAAACAAGAAGCCGCTGGCCGGGGCCTGCGCGCCGAATTCGTTGACGCGATCACCCGAGGCGTACCAGTCCTGACAGCCGTTCCGAAAAAATGCCTTGCCGACTGGCGAACCTTCACCGCGGGCGTTGGCACGCTGCTGCCTTGTGATCGTCAATCCTTGGAGCAGTGGTGGTGCGAGATCTCAACGCGCCTGGCGCGCAGCGGGGCCTTCAGCCCCAGCTGCGGTTATTTGGGGACGACGATACCGGATCGCTTGATGACGACAGTGAGACTGTCGACCACGTCGTCTCCGAAATCGCCCGTCGGGCTCTTTCGCCGCCTCCGAAAACAGCCTTAGCCCTTGCGCCCGCTCCCACGCTCTGCGCCACCGCGATGCCTTGCGAACGTGCCGATTGCGGACCTTCTATGGCGAGAGTTCAACCAGCTGCCGGTTCCGCCGATATCAACCCCTCAGTCGGTTCTGCAGTGCCTGCCGGTCGACGACGAGATTACTTAGGTTCAGGTCTGGCTGACGTCTTCCCGCTAACCGCCTGGCCAGCGCCCGCGTACCGTCGAGCACAAAGACACCGCAATCGTAGCCGTTCCTCTGCTGGCGTATGGGGGCGTTTTGTAGGTTGTCTCCGGCTCCCACCCGCGCTGCGAGCATTGCTGCGGGTCTGTCATTGCGTCCCCGGGCGGAGTCGTAGTGGTAGGCGACCGGATTGTTGCGATCGCGGCGGTCCACCAGCAGCAACGACCAATGGGACCCGCGGTCATCGAGGTCCATGGTGCTGGCGTCATTCACCGGCAAGAACAGAAAGTCGGCTGTGTCGTTACCATTGGGATCATCGACAATCTGATGGAATGCGGATAGCGCGTCGGCGTTGGTACCCTGGCCCACCCGAAAGGCCATGAGAGGGTCTACAAACCGGGTCCGGGCGGCAAGATTTGGATTGCTCGCCCACAACTCGTGCGCCAGGAGTTCGTAGTCCCGCTGGATATGCTCGTCGCCCAGCCAGTCCCTGGCTCCGAGCACCCGCCCGCTGCGGTCGCCGGCAGAGGCGCTCGCAGCCGAACCGCCGACCCTGGCCTTAGGAGCCGAGGATGGGCCAGCATGATGGATCAGCTGAGCGTCGCGGCGTCCTCGCGGACCCAACGTGATGGAGTAGGCCTCCCCGTTGATGGAGACCGGCTGGGGAGCCATTCGCGAACTCGGCAACAGCATTTTATTGTCCAGTACATCGAGCAGAAAATCCGGCACCGGCTGTGAGCCATGCTGCCAATCCTCGCCGACGAGATATCCGATATCCTCCAGCTCTTGAGGTACGCCTGATGGCCCGATGAAGAACGGAGGTCTGCCGGCAGGGCTCTGCACCGGCCCTGACTGAGCATCGTCACGCATGTCCTGCGGTGTGGACGGCAGGTCAACCAAAGAACCGAGACCCCGATAGATGTCTGAGGACCGAGCTGGCTCACCCTTCGGCGTTGGAAAGTCGAAATAGGTCGGCAGTTGTGGGGACCAAGTCGAGCTCGACCCAGCCGGCTCCTGCAAGCCGGCCTGCCGAAACGGGCCTACGATCGGCGGCCACTCACTTTCGGACGGCGGCGTCGGCAAATCTCGCAGCCAGGACGAGGTCGAGCTCGACCCAGCCTGCTCCTGCAAGCCGGCCTGACCAAACGGGCCTAACACCGGCGGCCACTCACTTTCGGACGGCGGCGTCGGCAAATCTCGCATCCAGGTCGGGATGGAGGTTGAATCCGAGCCTGCTCTTTGCTGAGGAGAGGGTACACCCAGCGCTCTGTTTGCCTCGACGACTTGCGCATACTGCCTGAGCTTCTTGAGAGTCACGCCAGATTTCCCTTTGGCTTCGGCGTAAGCCCGGTAGTCTGCATCCAGCGAGCGTTGCTGCTCATTGTTGCCGTTGATTCGGCTCGCGATGCTCTCCCTACCCTCTGTGCGGAGCCAGTCGCTGAACTTGCGTTGCGCCGAGGCAGTACCTTGAATGGTTTTTCTTCTGTGCTGGGAACTCGGGTCGAGCTTGCTCAGCTCTTCGTTGGCGAGGCCCGCGATGAGGCGGGCGTCGTCGTCGTAAGGGCGAAATCCTTGTTGGGGCTCGAGACCTAGGTATTCTCTAAATGGATCGAGTGGGGCCGTCCGCTTTGTGGCTTTACTGAACGCCGCATAATCTGCGTTCAATGACGATTGCTGCGCAGGATTGCCGCCGATTCGGTCCATGATGCTCGGCCTGCCCTCCCTTTGAAGCCAATCACTAAAAGAGCGTAGCCGGGAAACCATCGTCGAAACGGCGGCTTTCTCTTTCTTGGTCGCGTCAGATCCAAGCTTGGACAGAGCGTCGGTCAAAAAGTCATCGATCGTGGAGATGTCCTCCGGATGAGCCGACAATGTTTCGCGCCCCATCAGGCGGGCCCCGGCACCGACAGCTTGGAGCCCGTCAGCCCCGATCCTGCGCAGGTGAGACAGTGCCGCGCTGAGGCGGTCACGATCATCGCCACCAGCTTCGACGTATTCGTCGATGTCGGCGGCTAGCGACCTTGGTTCATTGAACGCCCGAAGAGCCAATGGCCCCTTATTCTGGGCTCGGAGCCAACGAGCGAACGTGTTGAGCGCCTGCACATTGGACTTGATCGTAGCAGCCGGGACCTTTCCAGTCCCGCGGCCTCTGGTACCATCGGGAGTAATTCTGTAGTCTTTGACGTTTTCCACGAACTGGCGGATCATCCGCTCGTCCTGGGGATGCATCGGTTGCTCTCGCGTATTCACAAAAGCTGGGGCCGGAATGGGATTTCCAGCCAGGAAATTCTGGAGTGTTTCCAATGCTCCACCCACATAGTTCCTGCTATTGGCGCTGGCCACCTTCATGAATTCATCTTTATAGGCGGCTAGCCGATCAGCGTTGCCAAGCAGGTCCTTTAGCGTGATGCCTTTGGGTCGGAGGAACTCGCTGAACATTCGAAGAGCCGTCACGTAGTTCTCGATGGTCTTGGTCTTACGGTTCGCGCTACCCAATGCCGTCTTGAACTCTTCAATCAGCTCCAAGTCCTCTTCGGACGGTCGACTGCGCTTTGCGAAATCCATGCGGAGCTCTGAATAGACGGCGTCGGAGGACGAGCCCCCGGAGGACTTCTCCCGGCGACTTCCTCCAAAGACCTTGCCGAGCCCTGATTTGACCCGCGAGAACAGTCCACGGGACTTGCTCTCCTTGGTCCGCGCCTCCGGTTGTACTTCCGACGGCGCTGTGTAGCGCATGCTGCTGAATGGTCTGTCCCGCAAGTCAGATTGGTAATTGGTTGCGGCCGAGCCAAGATGAGCGTGCGGAACATCGACGCTATAACGCGTGCTGCTGAAGGAACTGTCCCGCAGGTTGGACCTGGGCGGCATCCGCATCGAACCACCAATATCCGTACGCTGGATATTTTCATGCGACCGGGCGGCTGGAGCCTCGGGGGAACTCGCCTCAGGCGAACTCTCCTCAGAAGAGTGGAGTTGCAGCTCGTCCAACTGCTGCTCGAAGCCAGCTTGATCTGCAGGCTCGGCAGCGGCCTCTTGCCGCGCTCGCTGCAGCTCTTGTTGCTCGGCATACCAGCGCATCCAATAGTTCGGATCGTTATAACCCGGCTCCACACCACTCTCCCTAGATGACGTAACTCTTCATAGCCGACCCAGAGTCACACTCCGGTGCGCCGACCATGTAGATTCCCGCTCAAAAAAGCCGGCCGACGAGATCGATGCCTGAACAAAAGAGACCCCATCGCACGCCGCTCCGAGCTCGTGCATTACTCACACCGGCCCAACCTTGCCAGCTGCAGCAGAGCGCCCGCTCCTGAGTGGCATCGCTAAAACCGAAAACAGTCCAAGAGAAACGAAAGCCAACTTGCCTCATCGGAAGAGCAACGGCCCTTCGCGTACTACTCCCCCCCGGCAAGGTCGCGTGCGGCACATCGGGATCGAAATTGGGCTGATCCATTGCCATTGGAAGACCTACCGGCATTTGATACTTGCGACTGAAAGTTTTGCTTCTCAGTCAATTCTTCGCCAATGCCCTCACATCCGCGACAAATCGGGTCGTGCCTGCACAGCCACATACCTAACGCACCTAAGATCTTGAGACATTGAGGTCTCTCCTTCTGATCATGGAGCTTCAGAGTGATCGCCGCATGTATGATCCAGACTGTACAACCTGACGCTACGTAGAGTTCAAGCCCCAATCGCCGCCGACGGCGAGCCTGCTTGACTTTCAAACGTTCAGGATCCGGCAAACCCTCGAGCATGGTGATCTACCGCCGCTTCAAGCGCCTTAATGCGCAAAGCGCCGTAGCCTATGATCACTCGCACCTTGTTTGGCAGCCGCGAGCATCTGGCCTTACTAGCGCAATCTGTTGTCGCGGCGATACAGCCGCTCTTGTTTGCGCTAGATGCTACGAACCTCGCGCTTCGTCAGGTTCGGTATTTCCATTCGATGTCGGCAGGCCGACAGTCATTCATCACATTGATGGCGAGATGATGCAGTTTGCTATTGAGGGACGCAGAACGGGCTTTGACCAGACGCTTGCAGGCGAACATCTCCGGCGGTCGCGCAAAGCAAGACTGTTTTCATGAACCTTGGCAAGGAAGCGCTTGGCTACAGATTTTTCCCAGATCGACGCTCCAAGCGCGCGGGCATGCCTATATCAAAGCCGCTGGACTCCACTCCTGAGAACGGATGGCACATAGCTTGCTTCAACAGTGAAGCCACCATCTACAGAAAGCAAATTTGTGAGGACAAGCATGCTCGGGATTGGAAGTCAGTTGCCGCCGTTCGAAATCACAGGCGTGAAGCCCGGTTTTCAAGCGCAGGAAGAAGGAGGACAGAGTGCATTCGAGACGCTGAGCGAAGCGAGCTTTCCAGGAAAATGGAAGATCATCTTCTTCTATCCCAAGGATTTTACCTTCGTCTGCCCGACAGAGATCGCTGAGTTTGCCCGGCTTTCCAATGAATTCGCCGACCGCGATGCGGTTGTACTGGGTGGTTCGACTGACAATGAGTTCTGCAAGCTCGCTTGGCGGCGCTCACATGTCGACCTGCACAAACTTCCAATCTGGCAGTTTGCCGACACAAAGGGAACGCTCGTCGACGGTCTTGGCGTGCGTTCACCCGAAGGGGTTGCCTATCGTTACACCTTTATTGTTGACCCCCAAAATACGATCCAGCACGTCTATGCGACCAATCTCAGTGTCGGGCGCAGTCCTAAGGACACGCTCCGCGTTCTGGACGCGCTGCAAACCGACGAGCTCTGTCCCTGCAACCGCGAAATCGGCGGCGCAACCTTGAAGGTTGCTTGAGGCAGCATGTCGTCGATCGAACAACTAAGCGACAGGATTCCCGATTTCGCGAAGGATGTCAGGCTCAACTTGACCTCCTTGGTGGCCGATGAGACGCTTTCGCCGCAACGAAAATACGGGCTGCTGCTGGCGAGCGCGATTGCCACCCGCAATGCAGCCCTGATTGCCGCGATGGAATCGGCTGCGTCCGCTATGATGACATCTGTGGCG
Source organism: Bradyrhizobium sp. ISRA430 (assembly GCF_029909975.1). Classification (NCBI taxonomy): domain Bacteria; kingdom Pseudomonadati; phylum Pseudomonadota; class Alphaproteobacteria; order Hyphomicrobiales; family Nitrobacteraceae; genus Bradyrhizobium; species Bradyrhizobium sp. ISRA430. The sequence continues at coordinate 6,847,803 of NZ_CP094516.1, read as the reverse complement.
GTTGCCGCAGCGAAAGCCGCAGCCTCCCTGATGGCAATGAACAACGTCTACTACCGCTTCGCTCACCTCGTTTCCAACCCGGAATACAAGACGATGCCGCCACGGCTGCGTATGAACGTGATCGGCAATCCCGGCGTGGACAAGTCCGATTTCGAGCTGTGGTCGCTTGCGGTCTCCGCGATAAACGGCTGCGGTGCGTGCATCGATGCCCATGAGAAGACACTGAGAGCCGCGGGCGTCAATTCCGAAGCGATCCAGACCGCCGTGCGCTTTGCCGCTATCATGCAGTCAGTGGCGATCGCAATCGAGGCCGCTGGGCCCAACCCCTCTCAGGCGAGAGGCTGATCCTTCCTCTGCCATCCGATCGACTGCGTTGTGGCGCCACTCCAGTGGCGCCACAGCCAGTCCTTCGCGGCCCTCGAACGAGCGGGACATCTGCAAGTCATGTCTTGCGCAGCGTCCCCATGAAGAGTGTCTTGCTCGAATTCCAGGCGCCGTGGAAGTGACGCGGAATGCGCCACAGATGCGGTGAGACCCTGTCGCCTAACGTCGGTCGCACCGCGGCCCTTCGTTCCACGATCACCCAAACTTGAACAGCACTCCATATCCGCCGCGCGGATGGCTCCATTCGATGTCGCCGGTGGGCTCGGCAATCACGCGGCAGGTACCGCACTCGATGCAGCCGTCAACGGTTATCTCGACCTGGCCGTCGTCGTTGAGCTCGTAGCATCGCGCGGGGCAGGCTTTCAAGAGTGCAAGTAGCTGCGGCGACGGCGTCGTGTGCGCACGGACCTTGACGTGAGGGTGACCGATGTCGACAAGATAGCGGTTGTAATACAGCTTGTCTTCGACGCGCACTGGGGGTTCGACATTCATGCTTTGACCTTCCATTGTTGGGCTGCACACTGTCGCGGTCATCGCCAGGCCCGGGCAAAACGACAAGCATCGCCGAACAGACCTGTCCATGACCGCGCCTTGACAAAGGATTTCAGGGTCGCCTTCTCCTTCTCAGCCTTGGGCGTACCATCGACGCGCACAAAGTTTTGCATCGCCTTGGAGATGAGCTGCGGATAGGTGAGAAAGAAGTTTGGTGAGTGGGTATGCATCAGGGGCGGAAAATCCTTGTACTTCTTTAGATCTTTGATGACGAAGGAATCGTCCAGCATCTTCTTGTAGATCGACAGATTTGTTGCACTCATCGGCTCGCCGCGCGATTTCACCAGACCTATCGCTTCAGCGGCGATGCGGCCGGAAGTCATCGCGAGATTGGAGCCCTCACGATGAATGGCATTGTTGAGTTGGGCCGCATCGCCCACTACGACCCAGCCTTCCCCATAAAGCTGCGGGATCGACTTGTAACCGCCTTCAGGAATGAGATGCGCCGAATATTCCTTGACTTCGGACCCTGCTATCAGGGGCGCCACAGAGGGATGCCTCTTGAATTGATCGAGCAGGCCATAGGGCGTCTGGCCCGTGCGCTGGAAGTCGGCGACGAGACAACCGATGCCGAGCGAAATGCACTCTTTGTTGGCATAGATGAAACCCATTCCGGTCATGCCGCGGGAAATGGTACCGGCCGCCTCGATCACGACGCCTTCATCGCCCTTGAGATTGAAGCGCGCCTCGATAGTTTCGCGAGGCAAGAAATGCATCTCCTTCACCGCGAGCGCAACGTTATCAGGTGTCGGCCGCGCGCGCAGGCCCGCGCGGGTCCCGAGCAGGCCATTGACCCCCTCGGCCAGCACGACGACATCGGCATGTATTTCGCCGTCTCGGCGATCTGTACGAACACCGACGATCCTTTCACGCTCGTCCCGTGCGAGCTCGGTGACGGTCGTCTCGCACAGCACGGTCGCGCCAGCCTCCCGCACCTTGGAAGAGAACCATTTGTCAAACTGCGCGCGTATAATCGTGTAGCGGTTCGGCCGCTCCTCGTTGAAGTCGTCCGAGCGGTAATGCATGCCGACATGGGAGCGATCGTCCATCATCCAGAACCGCTGCTCGATCAGGTGACGTTCGAGCGGCGCCTCCTCTCGAAATTCGGGGACCAGCTTTTCCATCATGTCGGCATAGAGGATCGCGCCCTGCACATTCTTCGATCCAGGATATTCGCCCCGCTCGAGCTGCAGCACCTTCATGCCGCGTTTGGCCATGGTCAATGCCGCCGCGTTGCCGGCCATACCGGCTCCGACCACGATCGCATCGAATCTCTCTTCAATCATCATCATCTCCTCTATACCGCGATCCGGGCGCGCGAATTCGGCAAAAGCCGGGCGCGAAATGCGGCCGTTAGCGCCGGTAGCAATTGGATGGCGTCACTGACGATCGCGAGATGGGCGAAGTCGAAGATCGGAGCGTTCTTGTCAGTATTGACGGCGACGATCAGATCCGCGCCCTCCACGCCAACACGGTGCTGGATCGCGCCGGAAATGCCGGCGGCAATATAGAGCTTTGGCCGGATGGTTTTCCCCGTCTGACCGATTTGCCGGTCAGACGTAACCCACCCTTTTTGTACCAGAGGACGCGAGCAGCCATATTCAGCGCCAAGCAGAGTTGCGAGCTCGCGCACCAACCGAAAGTTCTCAGGCGATCCCAGTCCCAGGCCGCCCGCAACTACGACATCGGCATAGGCCAGATTGGAGGTTTCTGCATCGCGGTCGGGTAGGAACGACAATACTTTTGTGACAATATCATCTTCGAGAAGGCCAAGCGGATGGACGATGATACGAGCGGCATCGCGTACGACGCGCTCAGGCATCGGCATGACCCGCGGGCGGACGGTTGCCATCTGCGGACGATAATTCAAGGTATAGATCGTGCAGAGCAGCGAGCCGCCAAAGGTCGGACGCGTCGCCGCAAGCGAACCATCGGCGTCGACGTCCAGCGCGGTGCAGTCGGCAGTGAGCCCTGTCGACAGAGTCGTCGCCACGGAACCTGCGAGATCGCGACCGAGCGTCGTCGCCCCCAACAGCAGGATCTCGGGCTTGTAGGTGTTGACGAGTTCGGTTAGCGCTTTGGTATAGGATTCGTTGCGGTAATCCGACAAAACATTGTCGCTCACGAGATAGGCCAGATCGGCGCCATAGCAAAAGGCGTCAAGCGCGGCGTTACGTGTGTGCTGCCCCTCCGGACCGATAACGACAGCGGCAAGATTCACCTTTAGCCTGTCGGCAAGCCTGCGCCCCGCACCCATGAGCTCCCACGAAACCGGATGCACCTGGCCGCGCTCCAGCTCGACGAAGACCCAGACGTGCTTGTACGCCTTAAAGTGCTCCGGCAGTTCTTTTTTGGCTGCTGCGCGGCCGGCCGCCGTCGGCATGGCCGTTCTGGTGACATTGCTCATACTCTAAAACCCCTCAAAGATAGGCGCGCCCGCGCCACAGTTTTTGCTTTTTAGCTTCGTTAACTGAAGATCACTTTTGGTCAGCAAGGGGCCGGCTGCTCTGCCCCGTCTGCTTAGTCCGACCGGCCGCACAACAAGACGCGTCGTCGCGATAGACGTACCGGTCTGGCCGGATTTGGAGAGGTCTTCCAAACTGGACCCTTGCGCGCCAGGTTCGACGAGCGCTACCGCGGCGGCCAGGGCGCCGCGGTGATTCTGACCGGTTGCTGCCATGCCTGAGTTGGCGAGTCCGTTCGCTGCGCAATACCTGCGCCTCACTTTCGGCCCGGCGGCTCCACATTGACGGTGACGACGAGAGCGATCCCGGCAACGCACCTGTCACGCAATCCATGCCGAGCCTCCAGCACCGAAAACCCGTATGGGCCGACGTTGGCCCTCTTCCTGACGCATGTTGCTATTCGCCATGAGATGGATACGAATCTGAGCGGAATCGGGGGCCGATTTGCGGACGACGCTGTGCATACCCTCTCCAGGTGTAGCGCGAAGGGGCTACTTATCCATTGACCACCATCTCACCGTCGATACGGAACTTCGATCGCGTCAAAGACCGTTTCGAACGGACCTGGCGCGATCGTAGGCCACGAGATGATGGCGCAGCGCTCGGCAGGCAGTAAAAGCAGCATCATGGGTCTTCCTTCAATCTCATCTCGGACGACTACCATCTGTCGACATCGATGATCGGATCGGCAGGACAACAGCAAGTGTCGTACCAGTTGCAAAAACCGCTGAAAGTCGGTCCAAAGCATTGGTTTGGCAGACACTTGAAATAGCCGCTGATACCGTGGACACGACCAGTCCAGACATGGGTCGGGAATACGACAGGCGCCGCTCGGGTCATGGCGGCAGAGAGTTGACCCGGATGAAGACGAAGGCCCCACATCGGGTTGCCACGGCGCCCCGTCGGGCAAACCTTGCTTGCAGTGGAGCGAGAGATCACTTCAGCTCGCTCAACGGGACAAAGGCCGCGGCCTTCTTAGGCTCTGCGACGGCATCCTTCAAAACCTTGAACACTCGCTGGTCGATCGGTGTCGATGCCACGAAATCGGCATAGGCCTGCTCCAGCATCGCCTTGCACCGAGCTCTGATTTCCGGCTCTGCCGCACCAGTAAATTGCTCTTTGGCAAAATATTGTCCCATGCGCTTTAAGATGTGAAGGCGCGCGACATTCACGATTTTAGGGTCGTAATCGACGCCAAGCAGCGAAAAAAAATCCTCTGCCGACGAGGCCTTGCTGAGCCGATCCAGGATACCGGCTGCCGGGGATGAGTTGAGCATCGAAAATTCTCCTTCGGATTAGCTCTGGACGGTCAATGAGATGGGGTCGCGCCCGTTCACTGCTGCCGTCCTGCCTCGCACAGCTGGTGCGCATCGCCAAAGCCTGACGCCGGAAAGCGATGCCCTCAACTTCGCTGCCCAGATCGGCAGGCCCGCCGGTGACGACGTCAGTCCCGATGAAGATCCGGGATCAATGGCGAGACCACGATCGAGGTTGACGCTCGTCAGGACGGTCGCCGGACCGGAAATCAGCCGCGCGAGAAGACGCCGATTGGCAGTCCGGGGACGGCTCGCCATTGGATAGGAGATCACAGCATGTATGGCGCAACGATAAGTAAGATCTGGAGGTGACATCGCGCCCGGGATCTGCCGTACGAAAGCTGGGCGCCGTTCGTCCCCATCAGCGACATCAAACGCCCTCCTTGCGGCGCGTCTGTTTGCGAATGGTCGACGCAAACGCTGCTGGACACGGCTTTTCACGCGGGGTGGGTTGCTAGGCATCCGCACACGTCGCGCCAGATCGCCGCCACGGTTTCGCGCTCGACCGGCAGCTTGTGCTCGATGGCATATTTGCGGACTCGCGACAGGATCTGTCTGGCTTGATCGGTGCTGGCGACGAGCTGCAGTTCATCGAGTAACGCGGTGATCGCCGCAAGTCCGGAATGCTTGCCGATCACAAAGCGGTTGCAGCGGCCAAGCAAAACGGGATCAAGCGATTGATAGGTGCGTTGATCCTTCAAAAGGCCATCGACATGAATGCCGGATTCGTGCGTAAATACATGCTCGCCGACGATCGCCTTGTTCATAGGAATCGCACGTGCGGCCGCGGCTGCTACCACCGCGGCGACGTTCTCGAGCTCCGGGAGTATGATGCCGGTCTCGCGCCCGTAGAGCTGCTTGAGTGCGACCGCGATTTCCTCGAGCGGTGCATTTCCGGCCCGCTCGCCCAGCCCGATGACGGTCACTGAGGCGTGGCTCGCGCCAGCCTTGATGGCGGAGAGCGTGTTGGCGGTTGCGAGTCCGAGATCATCGTGACCGTGAAATTCGAGTTCGAGATCGGTGGTCGCACGCAAATTCCTGACCAGCGCGTAGGTTGCGTCGGGATCGAGCACGCTAAGCGTATCTGCAATGCGAAAGCGACGCGCGCCCGCGGCCTTTGCGGTTGCCATCAGTCTGATGAGAAAATCGGTGTCGGCGCGGGAGGAGTCCTCACCACCGACGGCGACATCAAATCCGCGCTCACAGGCATAGCCTACCACTCGCTTCACCCGTTCCAGCGCCAGGTCGCGATGACCACCTAGCTTGGCCGCGATCTGGACATCGGAGGTCGGGATCGACATATTGATCATGGACACCTTTGCTTCGATCGCCGCGTCGACATCCGATTCCCGCATCCGGCACCAGCCTATGGTGGTCAGCGGAAGATCTGCTTCGACAATGGCGCGGATGGCGGCGATCTCCTCGTTGCCCATCGCCGGCGTTCCCGCCTCGATTTCCGTGACTCCGGCCCGCGCCAGCGCCTGCGCGATCGCGAGCTTTTCCTCTGTGGTGAACGCAACGCCAGGTGCCTGCTCGCCGTCGCGTAACGTCGTGTCGTTGAGCACGGTGGACCAAGACGTTTTGGCGGCGGTGCTGGCGGCAATCACGCGAGAGCTCCTCATTGTTTGACCTACCTAAGCTTCAGCAACCAGCATAATGGGTTGCCTGGGACGACGAGCTGCATGACGAAACTAACGCTTCTGTCCTCGACCTTCTTGCAAATCGATTGTCGCAAATGCGACAGGCTCATGAAGCGGACGCCTTGCCTGCTGCTACGCCGAGTTCGAACGTTAATGCAATTGCGGCGCGCCAGGAGTGAGAATTGTCGCGGAGCATTTGGGGCCCGCCGCCGTCTTGGACACATGGTCACTCACTCGCATCGAAACGGCGTCAGCCGCGCCCTCAACCTCCCGCGCGGCTTACCAAATCCGGCGAGGTTTCTCGGATGACTGGGCGATAGCGGACCCTTGTGGCAGTTCAGATGGCCAGTCGCCGGCAACAACCGGCCGAGGCGCCTGCAACAGAAAATCGCGCCGGCGCTCGGCCATCCGGCTCTCACCGCTTTCTTCGCCGAAGCAGAGGTTGAAGTCGTCACATTGCTTGCACACGGGCGTTGTGCACATCACGAGGCCTTCATTCTCGCAAAGCATGCGGTAGAAGAAGCGCTTCCAGCGCATATTGTTGACATTGCGCGCGGCGAGCGGCGCGAAATGGCGGCTCAGCAGCCGAGAGAGTTCGCCGCGATTGCGCAAGCCAAGAGCTTCCCAAAGATGGCCTGGCTCAATGGCGCGGCGCGCGATCATCGCAGCCAGCCAGCGGCCGATATCCCCTTCCGTCGAGCGTTGCTTGAGTAAGAGATCGCGCAGCATTCCGATCTCGTCGTCCTCTTCGCACTTGAAAGCCGAGAGCTGCTCCGCGAGCTTGATCTCAAGCGAGGGAAAGTACTGCTCCAGCAAGGCCGCCAGTTCAAGGCCGGACAGGCCGGCCTTCTCGGGAAGGGAGCCACCATCCATTGTGGCAGCCGCCAGGATAGACGCCAGGACATGGCGATCGAGGTTGCTGTCAATGGCAATATCGGCATCTGCAGGAGGCACACCGGTGAGCAGGCGGTAGGTTGCAATTCCCCTGTGCATCTGGCTGTTGGCATTAACGGCACAAGCAGCCATCAACGGAAGGAAGTGCGCTTCGGACGTAATTTTGCGGGTTTCCACAGTGGTCACGTTTGCGCTGCCGCATCCTGGTTTTGATCTGGGTCGATCGTCAGAATGCCGGCCTCCCGGGATGGGCGGTGAGGGAGACCGGCATCCGTCGCGCGCCTTCACAAGGCCGCGACTCGCGACCTTTACGAGGCCGCGAGTTCGGCGGCGGTCTTGCCGATGATGGATTCATCCACGGGTTTCATAATGCCATGCTCCATGAGCATGTCCTCGAGCTCGTCCATGGAGATTGGGGTCGGGATGATGCCTTTGCCGCCATTGTTGTGAACCTTGGTCGCAAGATTGCGATAGTGATCTGCCTGCTTGGAATCGGGTGCATATTCGAGCACCGTCATGCGGCGTAACTCGGCATGCTGCACCACGTTGTCGCGCGGCACGAAGTAGATCAGCTGAGTGCCTAGCTTCTTGGCCAACGCTTCCGCCAGTTCTAGCTCCTTGTCGGTCTGCCGCTCGTTGCAGATCAGACCGCCCAGCCGCACGCCGCCAGAGTTCGCGTATTTCAGGATGCCCTTGGAAATGTTGTTCGCGGCATACATCGCCATCATTTCACCGGACATCACGATATAGATTTCCTGCGCCTTGTTCTCGCGGATTGGCATCGCAAAGCCACCGCAAACGACGTCGCCGAGCACGTCGTATGAGACATAGTCAATGTTCTCGTAGGCGCCGTTCTCCTCCAGGAAATTGATTGAGGTGATGACGCCGCGGCCGGCGCAGCCGACACCCGGCTCAGGACCACCGGACTCCACGCAGCGAATGTCCTTGTAGCCGACCTTCATTACGTCCTCGAGCTCGAGGTCCTCAACGCTGCCGGCGCTCGCTGCAAGGCTCAAAATCGTATCTTGCGCCTTGGCGTGCAGAATCAGGCGGGTCGAGTCCGCTTTCGGATCGCACCCTACAATCAGGATTTTCTGACCCATCTCGGCCAGCGCCGCCAGCGTGTTCTGCGAAGTGGTCGACTTGCCGATGCCGCCCTTCCCGTAGAACGCGATTTGTCTCAGTGAAGACATGTTGCTCTCCATCAACCGATTTGCCAAAAGTTGCGCGCTTCTTGCGCGCGAGCTTGTTTCTCTCTCAGAAACGGGGGCACACGGGATCGAGGGAAGGAGCGCATCGCTCGCCTTACGCGTCGGCGTGCACTCAGCCCTCACTCAGTGTTGCTGCCGCTTATTAGCAACCGCCGTGCCAACGCTTGACCGCGCTCCTTAAGCTTCTGATTACGTTTCATAAAACCAACCAGCCGCTGAGTGATCCCGGCTGTTTTGGATCTGACAGGATCTGCGGCTGTCAGAAATCGAACAACGACCACAACCATCAACGCGAAAAGCCGGTTTGGCGGGACCTGTTCCGATGCGTTCAGGTGTGGAACGTAACTTGCTGCTCTTCTTGCAAGCCGGGCGATTTGAGGAGAGTGAATATGTCGGTCGGGCTCGAAACCTGGCGGCCCAGCGGCGAGTGTTGCAAATACGGTACGGCGCTTGGTGCTTTGACATTGGAGATGATCGGGAAGAAATTCGAATGGGCTCCCGAAAGCAGCAGCGCCGTGCCAATCGTTCAGCTCAGCGCGCCTACATAGGTATATCGTGGCGACAATCATCTTTTATCAGAAGCCCGGCTGCGCCACTAACGCGCGTCAGATTCAAGCGCTAAAGTCCGCCGGCCACGACGTGATCGCCCAAGACATCCTAAAGAAGCTATGGGATGCGGAGGAATTGCGCGGGTTCTTCGGCAACATGCCCGTCGACTCCTGGTTCAACCGAGCTGCGCCCCGTATCAAATCAGGCGAAGTCAATCCCGATACTATCGACGCGGCAAGCGCACTCGCATTGATGGTGGGCGATCCGCTCCTGATACGACGACCGCTGATCGACGTAGACGGGGCACGATGTGCCGGACTCGATCATGAGCCCGTGCTGTCGCTGCTTAGCCGCAAGACGCAAGATGATCTCGAGGGATGCTTGCACGAAGCAAACCGCACGCGTTGTCCCCAGACGTGAGGAAACGGCGGAGCGCACCCCCAGCCCATCAAACGAGGCAAAGATGACGTTTCCCACTTCCGGCTTCCTTCACGGGCAATAGACGACGGGACCTTCGCTGAGACGGCCCGCGCGAGTGGCGGCTCCGTAATGGGCATCGCCTATATTGCGCTCGAATGCCGCGCTTCTCGACCTTGTGAGAGGCCGCGACAGTTGCCGCCTTATCGCGCATGACGTCCGCGGCCTGGATTGGATCAGAGCACCAAGCCGAGAGGCGGTTTCTTGAAGAGACTCGGCTCTCTCAAATTGAATAACGATCAGAACAGATCACCACGCTTCGCGGCCGTGATCCTTATGCAACTTAGCGACATAATTGCGCTATGACCGCTCCCATTTTGATCGGTATCAAATCCTCCGCCATTCCCCGTGTGTGACAGAGATCTCGCGCGGCTCTTCGCGCGGACTTTGGAATGGAGAATTCGATGAGAACAAAGACAGTTCTGACGAGGGCATCGCTCCTCGCGCTAGCGACTTCGTTGGCCAGCATCCCGGTACAGGCTGCGGATCTGGGTCGGGCGCCGATCTACTATAAAGCGCCCCCGATCGAACCCTTCAATCCATGGATGATCCGCCTGCGCGTGCTTGGCGTTTTGCCGGATACCGCAGGCAGCTCGGTCAGCGTCGTCGGGGCGCCCTCGCTGTCCTCACCAAGTTCTGGGCTTTCGATCAGCGATCAAGCCATACCCGAGCTCGATATCACCTATTTCTTCACAAAAAACGTTGCCGCCGAACTCATTCTAGGCGTGACCAGCCATCACATCAGCGGCAATGGCGCGCTCACTGGCCTCGATATCGGCCAAGCCTGGCTGTTGCCGCCAACACTGACCCTGCAATATCACTTCACCGATTTCGGCGCGCTCAAGCCCTATATCGGCGCGGGCATCAACTACACCGCATTCTTCAACCAATCGGCAGCCAACACGTCGCTCGCCGGTCTTGCCGTGACGGATTTGCGCATCAGCAACCAATTCGGCGCGGCGGTCCAATTCGGCTTCGATTACATGCTTGATCGTAACTGGGGCCTCAACTTTGACGTGAAGAAGCTATGGCTGCGGCCGGAGTACTCCGCGACCGTAAACAACGCGATTGCCGTCACCGGGCGCGCCAACATCGACCCATGGCTCGTCAGCGGCGGCGTCACTTACAAGTTCTGACGCTAGAACAGGACCAGAAAGGGGAATCCCTTTGATCAACCCGGACGCGGCGAGCTTATCGAGCGCGTCCCCTAACCTCACCGCAGTGCAAGCAGAGCGAGATGACGCGTCAAGGACGCGTCATCTCGCGAGACGCGGGGAGCCATTCGCAGCATTGCTCTCGCTGTGAGCTGCGTATCGCGCGGCATGGAGTGACGGTACACAACAGATCGACCCAGCATATGATCATATTGCTGTTTCGTCGCGCGTTGCAAAGGCGCCATTTGCATATTGGGCCGGAGAAGAAGGGCGGCAACGTCAATGACCTGCCGTTCGCAGATCCGGGGCGTGAGGGCTACGCTCAACCTCAGACGATCCGAGCTCCGAGCGGCCAGCTCGTTGCCGGACAATCCGTCGATGCTTGCTAGCCCGGGCCAGTGGCCGTTAATCGAAACCTCTAGCTTCGCTTTAGCACCATCACAAGGCGGTCCACACGTTTGCCCTGCTTGAGGTGGGAGTTTACGATTTCGTCAACATCCTCAGGCGTGGTCGCGCGATACCACACTCCATCGGGATAGACGACCATCAAGGGACCAGAGTTACAAAAGCCAAGGCAGCCTGCCATCGTGAAGCCAATATCGTTGAGGCCTTGCGCTTCGATCGCCTTGCCCATTCGATCCCACAGGGCTTGCGCGCCGGAGGCGCCACAGCTGCCGTGCGGATGAGTTGGCGGACGCTGCGTGTTGCAGGCAAAGACATGATGCCTATAAAGTTGAGGAAGCTCGAATTCGGTTTCTGAGTTCATGCGCCTATCCTGTGATCAAGGGGCTTCATCTGAGAAGAGACAAGGTGCGAGCACATCGCCCCGACAATCTCTTACGATTAAACGCGGCATCGACCAATTGATGCTACTGATTCCCACTCGCGCTTGCCAAAGCAGGCGAAATGAGCGGGCGCCATCGTGATTGTCGTCGCTGAAGATCAGCGATAGATACCTTCGCGTCCGGAGCAGCCTCCTTGATCAATTCCAACCTCTTCTGCCCTCATCGCGATCTTTCTACTCCTGCATCACTTGCTCACCATCCAACTTCTCCAAAGCAAGTTGCACACCAGATGCGTAACGTTCGTTTCTGCAACGATCCCTTGCTTTGCGCGACTCACAATTATTGCCGAGGTTGCGACAATGTCGTTCGCTTCTGTTTCGGACACGACAAACCTCGCATAGCGTTTGACCTCCCGCTTCAACCTTCTGCAGTTCGTATGCAGAATAACCGAGAGTCTCGGTTATTTTGCCCAGCTCTTGCGCTACCATATCTTGGAATGATCAGCGATCTTCATGACCCTCGAGCCGCCTAGCGAGGAGCTCGACGATCGCGCGGTGAATCGAGCGCTCTGTTCTGCCATGGATGATCGGCTAGCCGCATTGACCGACGCGAGCCCACAGCATCTTTTTCGCCCTGAAGCTGGACGCTGCGTTCCGCCGCTGCTCATCTATCGTTTACTCAACAGATATCGCCTGTCGCGAGAGCCCAACGAGGCAGGGACGATCGCCGAGCCAGCTTTGAGGCTGCAGACCAAGCCGGTCGCAATCCCCATCGGCAGCAACGTTAAACCGGCAACACAGCGGCCCCAGATTTGGCCCACGCTTCGCTCGATACACGTCAAGACGCGCTTGCAGCGGCAAATGCGGAACAACGAGCACGTGCTCATTAATGCATTTGCTCCTAACCGGCCCTAGCTGACGATGGTGACGCCATTCGCTAAGGGCGTCGCACGAACGGAGGTTTGGCATGGCAGTTGCACCGCCGGCAGTAACGCCAGCCGCGCCGGCCGGCCTTCTGACACAGGATCGTCATTCCTCCTGCCCAAACGGTCCTGTCAGTCTGGGTCCCGCCATTCTCTCAGCCCAGACGATGCCCTCGGCGAACTTCCAGCCGCCGGGGGCATTTCCCGCTCAAACATATCGCCGGCGGTAGGAAGCATGTCCCGCCTGCCGGCTCGATTTGACGAGCCAGCGCAAGAGCAGCTTGTTGGTGCGGCGGAGGTCGCGGAGTGCAAGGCCGCAATCCGGCGAGGTGCCCGCTTTTTTTCACAAATCAAAAGCCGTGACACGCATCTGCCAACGCTCACGAGTACGATGGCCTCGTCCGACGGCAAAGCGCCTCATGCAGCTTGAGCACAACAATGCGATAGGGCCGTTAGTCCGGATGGATCGTGATATCCATGGTTTCGTCGCTGTCCCCGAACGGGTCGGCAAACCGATCGTCCTCCAGGAGCTTGACGCCGCACAGGCAGACGTCACCTTCGATCACGGCGAGCGCTAGCGGCTCAAGCGATTGTCCATCGCAGGGGCCGTCGATGCACATCCCAGTGTCGATCTCGAATCTTGCACCGTGCCGGCCGCATCTGAGAAAGGAGCGGTCCGCCGAGAAAAACGCACCGCAGCCGATGTTGAGCCAGACGCTCTCATGCGGACAACGATTGACGTAACCAAAATAGTCGTTGCCGAAGGTGCGCACCACAATAATTGGAAACGGCCGGCTCTCGCCCCTATCATCGATCCGCGACAGGCTAAAGCCCATGGCCCCACTCCGCTCGATGGCATCGGCCGGACAGACGACAAAAACCTCGATGTGATCGCTCATCAGGTTGCCGATTATTGGTTCGCTCATCCCAGCCTCGCAGTTTCCTGCTTGAAGGCTTCGATCGCAGTCCGGCTCAGCTGAAAAATCCCACGGCCACGAGCGAGCGGCCGATAAGCCGAGCTGGCACGGGCGTTGAGGACATCAAACCACTGGTTCGGCGTGAGCTTCGCCGGACGCTCGCTGATTTGGATCACCCTCCCGTTCGGACCGAAGCGGACGTGGATGATGACTTGTTGCGAGTTCATACCGATCCCCTGTTTTGGTAACTCGAAAGATCCTGAGCGGACACCGAGAATCTCGACTGTGATGTGCTTGGTTTCAGGCACTTTTTGAGCATTTCTCTTGCGGCCTTAAGACGAGTGCATGCCTCCAGCGGGATCCGGCGCGCTCCCGCCATGTGGATCACGATGTGTGCCCGGCAACGCTGCCACAAACGACATATCCTCGGTCCGTTGGCTCATCTCTCGCGATGAGAAAAACTACGATCATCGCAGTTCAATCCTCGCTCTTCCGTGTCGTGGATGACGAGCATCTCAGTAAATCGCTGCACCCGCTCCCACGTTGATCGACGCATCTTTCATGGTCTCGACGATAAATTCGATCTGCTTGTTCGTGAGATGGGTGTGAAACGGAAGCGCCAGAGCGCGATCGGATATTTTTTCCGCAACCAGGAAATCGCCACGCCGATAGCCGAAGTCAAAGTAGTGGCGTTGCAAGTGCAGCGGCTGGCTATAGGCGGCGCATTCAACCTTTGCGCCGCGCAGATCATCGATAATGGCGTCGCGCCCCGATCGCGTAAAGCGTGTCCCCAGATGAACGAGATAAAGCAACCAGTTCACCTCGGTCACATCGGGGCCAACATAAGGCGGCTTGATGCCCTCAAATGATTGCATATGCGCGTTATAAAGCTGCTCGACCAACCGACGCCGCTCCAGAATTTCATCGAGACGCTTGAGTTGCGCTAGACCCAAGGCAGCCGTGAGATCGCTCATGCCGGCCTGATAAGGTGCCGTGCTACCGACAACAACGGAGGATCGCTCGTCCAGGCGATGGGCGCGATGGCGACGCAAGCCGACCGCGATGTCGATATCGTCGGTCACCACCATTGCGCCTTCGCCACAGGTTAGGGCCACCGGCTGAGCAAAGTCGAACACCGCGATGTCGCCAAACCGGCCGGCGAGCTCACCCTTATAGCTCGATCCGATCGCCTCGGTGGAATCCTCCAAAAGCAGCAGCTGATGGCGCTGCGCGACCGCGCGCAGCTCCGACCATGGCGCTGGATGACCGTTGGGATTGCCGGCAACAATCGCCCGCGTGTTGGCCGTGATGCGCTCTTCGGCCTTCGCTGGGACTAATGCTCCCGACCAATAGTCGATATCTGCAAATACCGCTCGTGCGCCTGCGAGACTGATGGCATGCGCGGTCTCACGAAAGGAGTAGGGCGAGGCGATAACCTCCTGCCCCGGGCCAATGCCGAGCGCCCTCAGCGCAAGGAGGAGCCCGATGGTACCACTCGAGACCGCAACGGCATACTTGCGGCCAAGATAGGCGGCGAAAGCGTGCTCAAACGCCTCAGTGATCCGCCCGTTGGAGATTTGCGGCGAACACATCAGCGTTTTCACGGCAGAGAGCTCGGCGAAGGTGATATCAGGATCGGACAGTGGAATGAATGATGCATTCTCCTCCACAGTGTGCGCGCCATCAAGCCGATACTCTGCTAGTTCAGTGGTCACCGTCCAACATTCCTTTTGGCCAATACGATGCCGGTCGCCCGCGTCGGATCGGCCGTAATCTGCACGCAGTGATCCGATCCATCGATCAGATGAAGGTCGAAACGCGGAAACTGCCGGAACGGCTGATCCGCCACATCCGACGCATCACAGCACACCCAAGCAAACTGAGGAAAGCGGCGCCGCAGCTCGACAAACGGACCCATCTCGGCGCCATCGGCTGCAAGCAACCGCTCGATTTCGATCAATTCCTCCGCGGTGAGCGCCATCGTGGCTCCTCTATGACTCGTGAAAGGCGGGGCGTCATTGCCAGAACAGACGCTCCGGATCCGCATTCAATTCGTCGATTGCAGAAGTCAACCGATGGTAAAGGCTGTAAAATTCCCAGATTCCTCGCGCGTGGTTCTTGCGAAACAGCTTCCAGATCCCGCTCACGGCATCATAAAGAATCAGCGCGACATCGATGAGAGCGCCATCCTTGTCGATGTTGCGCGAGCAACAGGGGCTCTCGACGAGGTAGCCGCCCCTCACCGGCGTCACGTTCGGCGAGACGTAGAGATAGCGCTTGCGCGAGCTCAAGCCGCGCTCGATCCGTTTGCGATCGAGCTCGTTGGGGTGAGGCACCAGCCCGGCCTTTACCTTTCTCATCAGCGCAGCATTCATGGCGAAAGCCTCCATTCAAAGCATTGTGATTTCTTCTTCAAGACAGCCGATGAGCAGCTGCTCACCAAAATCGACAATATAGATCGGCATGTTCGCTTCGGTATGGATCGCGACGTTGATGATCTCGCCGGTCGCTCCGGCGGCGAGCAAGACTCCCTCGGGCTCCGTATCGGGAAATGAGTGGTCGTTGATGAGGTCGACTGCGGTTTTGACCCGCTGGCCCCGCCGATATTTCGGAAAGCCGGGCTGCGTCATGACTCCTCCGGCAATGGCAGATCATCGATCTCCTCGCAGGCGTCCACCGGCTCTAGTTCCTTGCGCTTCATGCCAACGCGGTAACCGCTTTCCAAAAACTCGACGCCGTAGATGTAGAATTGCTGCAGGAATGTGCCGATCGAGACGACGTAACCCACCTCTCCCTTCTTGACTAAAACGTCGCCAATCTCCTTGCCGGGATAGGTGCCATCGTTGCGGATGGTGCGATTGGCTCGCACCTTTTGGCCAAAGCTGAAGACAGGCGGCTCGCTGAGCTCGACGACGTCGCTGTCGCGAACGATGCTGTTCATGTACCGCGCCTCATGCATCGCTCCTTTAGAGATGCGGGGGCCGCCTCGCCCAGGCGAGATCCTGGATCACTTCATCCTCGCGCGGCATCGTCAGTCACATTGACGATGGCAGCGCTGCCTAGAAGGCCGCTCTCGGCATCGCGAAGCGCCTTTGGACCGTCGCGCGGAATGAAATGCCCACCAGGGCCGTGCTGCCGACCAGCAACAGCACGATCGCAGGACAATGCAGCGCAGTCGTCGTCCGTGATGGAGGACCGAACGTCGGCGCCTGCGCCGCCGCCAACGCGCAGCACGAAGCTTGCGACGTTTTCAGCACCAGCTCTTGGCATGCCGCTCATGGGGTTCACGCTTTAGGCTGGCGCCTGGTAGCGAGGCAAGGACGTGTCAACTACGCATGTATTGTCGACCGGACAGGCTGCGACACATTGCGGCTCGTCGAAATAGCCTACACATTCAGTGCATTTCGCCGCTTCAATGACAAAGCTTCCCCCCTTCTCCGAGATAGCAACGTTCGGGCATAAGGGTTCGCAGGCTGAGCAGCTCGTACACTGCGAGGCAATGATCTTGAATGGCACATATTCCCCCTTACGCTGCAGAGATCAGAGATCCTTGCCGGATCGCGGCGTCGCCGCGCTGCACGTGCTGGATCTCCCCGCGTTTGACCTTGTCCAGATAGGATTTGAACCAGGCGATCGCCGACTTCTCAATGAACTCATGGGCGTATTGATCGACCGGCTCGATCCCCGCCTTGATCAGATTGCTTTTCGGGCAGCCGCCGATCTTGGACACGAAGACCGCATGGCAGTCATGGATGCCACGCATGATGGCGGAAAGCCTGTCCTCCTCGCCATAACCGCCCAGGCAGTAAACGTCCACGCGGCGGTGGCCGACGAATTTGGCGCCGGATGTAGAAAGTTCGTACACCTGGAATTCCTTTGCATGCCCAAAGTGCTCGTTGATCAACCCCGAGCCCTTGGTTGCGACGGCCACTAGAAGAGTGATCGCGCTCATCTCTCCGGCAAATTCCGCAAGCTCCTTTTGGGCAGCCGCGACTTTGGCGGCACGCTCATCCTCTACCCTGCCCTGATATGCCTTGCGCATCTCTAAGTCATATTGGACGTCCATCTTCATGACCTGATCGGTGGTGAACTCTGCGCTGCGATTCTGCCCGAGTAGACCGACCGCATCGGCGCGGCACTGGCGGCAATGCCGCATCATTTTTATCTCTCCTTCGCAAGCATCTTGCAGCGCCTTCAATTCCTGCGCCGTCGGTCCGCGCTGACCGTTGAGACCAAATACTGTGCCGTGCTCGGGCGCGGAGATCAGCGGCATGATATTGTGAAGGAAGGCACCGCGCGACTTCACCGCCTTGTTGACCTCGACCAGGTGGTCGTCGTTGATGTTTGGGATCATCACCGAGTTGACCTTGCACAGGATACCCCGTTCGCTGAGCATCTCGAGGCCTTGCAGCTGGCGAGAGGTGAGTATCCTTGCCGCGTCGATGCCGGTGTAGCGCTTGTAGTTGAAGAAGATCCACGGATAGATCTTGGCGCCGATTTCGGGATCGATCATGTTGATGGTGATGGTGACGTGGTCAATTTTGGACCTGGCGATGGTATCAATATGGTCCGGCAGAGTCAGTCCGTTGGTTGACAGACACAGCTTGATGTCGGGAGCCGCCTTGGCGACCAGCTCGAACGTCTTGAACGTCTTTGCTGGATTGGCCAGGGGATCGCCGGGACCAGCGATGCCAAGCACCGTCATCTGCGGAATGGTGGTTGCGACCGCGAGCACTTTTCTTACCGCCTGCTCAGGGGTGAGCTTCTCGCTCACCACACCCGGACGCGATTCATTAGCGCAGTCGTATTTTCGGTTGCAGTAATTGCACTGCATGTTGCAGGCAGGCGCGACAGCGACATGCATGCGGGCGTAATGATGATGCGCTTCTTCGCTGTAGCAGGGATGGTTCTTGACCTTTTCCCAGATTTCGGTCGGCAGATCGCCTTGACCTGCCTGCGAGCCGCAGCTCGCCTGCCCGGTCTTGGCCGAAGCGCGGCAGGCGGCGGACTGCATCATCTTGCCGCTATCCACTGCAGCTTTGACATATTTTTCGCGTTCGACGACCGCGTTCATTTTCATTTTTCCCTGCAGGCATCATCGGCCCCCCAGGACCATCCGTGAGCGAGCCTCAAGAAGCTGAGTAGCAACTTGCATGCCATGGCGGAGACGATGAAATTGCAGCCATACGCCAACGAGTTAGCGGAAACGATCGTCGCTGGCGCATGGAAGAACAGCAATGATGCGCTTGTTGACGATGCGACAGATACGTCGTCATTCTCACGCAGAGCTCCATGGCTTGGCATTCATTCTCGCGTTGCGGCTCTCACAATATGCCGATACGAGCTGGAGTATCCGGGCTTCGCAAGGCCACTAATGGGTGAGCAGTATCTCAACCGCGCAAGGGAGCCCAATCGCAAGCGGCGTCAGACCTTGCTCGAGTAGAAAGCGGAGCTCGTTGCGAGAGAGCGCGTCCGGATCAACGATCGCATAGTGGGTGTCGGCCGAGCGCTTGATGATCTGCCGCGCATAGCTACGCAACAGCTGGTCGTTGAAGCGACAGCCGATGAAGAGAAAGGTCTGTCCGGTTCGCCTTTCCTTGATGATGTCTGGAATTGGCGTCTGAATGTCGATTTCGGTCAACGCCTCGACATAGTCAGCGTCGGAGATAAGGAAGTTGTTGGCCGGCTGCACGCTGCCATGCGGCTTGTACAACACCGTCGCCCAGCTGCCGGCCACGGCACTGTCGACCTCTTGGCCACGTGAATCGTAAAAGCGATACCAGCGATTCTCGCCAATGCCGATGCGGGTGATACCCTGCACTTCGCCCCATCCATCGCGCTTACCCAGCGCCGCGCGCATGGCGGCATCATACCACGCGTCGACTATGACGGGCAGCGACAGGGACGCAAGATGATGGTGCAACCGCGTCGGCTCGACTGGCCGAGCGAAGGCCTGCGTCATCAATGCCGTCACGGCGGACCGGTGTTTGCTGATCTCGATATGCTGCGCCGACGCCCATGCATTGCCCTTAGCCCGCCGCGGCAGCGCAACCTTGCTCGCGAAGAAGCTGGCCAACGCCTCTGGCGTGGTCGGCATATCGGATCTGCACAATTCGGCGAGGCCAGGACCGAGATAGGGAATGACGCTCGCGGCCCTCAGGCCGGCAGCGATGTCCACGAGCGTCGCCTTTGCATCGGCAGCATCGACAAAGTCGATCTGCGGGGGCGCCTTCACGGATCGTCCCCGTTCTCGCCCCGTTTTTTGGCGTTGATTGTGATCGGTAACCGTGTGTCGCTCGGCATCTCGGGCAAATCGAGCACCCAGCCATTAGCTACTTTGATCCAGCCGCCCCATAGCGTCTCGTACTCGGATTCCACGATTGGCTCTTCGAGATCCTTTTTTGGCACGTAGATCGACAGGCCCGCGTCCGGAGACCGGCGGATCATGATTTTCACGAGGTCTACTCCCTGACTGCGACGGGGGAGGTGGCGCGCAGGCGAGCCACGACGTCGGACACTGCGCACACGACCTCATCGACCTCCGCGACGGAGGTTTCACGCGACAGAGAAAAGCGCACCGCGCCACGCATCCGCCACGCCGGCACCTGCATGGCACGCAGAACATGCGATGGCTGCATTGAGCCGGCGTTGCAGGCTGATCCGAGCGACACGGCAATGCCCGCCCTATTGAGATGGTGGGCGATGGCTTCGCCTTCGAGACGATCGAAGGCAATATTGGCCGTGTTCGCTAATCGATTGCTGATATCGCCAAGCGCAACGCACTCGCCATTGTGCAAAATTCCCTGCTCAAGGCGGTCGCGCAACGCGCCAATGCGATCGCGCTCGGGTTCAAGCTGCTCCGCCGCAAGCTCGGCGGCCTTTCCCAGGCCGACAATGCCGGGAATATTCTCAGTCCCGCCGCGGCGCCCTCGTTCCTGTGATCCGCCGCAGATCAGCGGCCGGAATTTAGTCCCTTTGCGCAAATATAGCGCGCCGACCCCCTTGGGGCCGTGCAGTTTGTGCGCGGATAGCGACAGCATGTCGATCGCACTGTCCTTTAGGTTCACGCGCACCTTACCGATGGCCTGGACCGCATCAGTGTGAAACAGCGCGCCCGCCTCCCGAGTCAACCCGGCTAGAAACTCCACAGGAAACATCGTTCCGGTCTCGTTGTTGGCCCACATAACCGAGGCAATCGCTGTGCGTGGCCCGAGTGCGCAACGAAACGCCTCGATGTCGAGCCGGCCGCGAGAATCTACGGGTACGATGTGCGTCTTGACTCCTCTTGTCGCCAATTGCTCGGTTAGCGCAAGAACGGCGGAGTGCTCTACCGAGGTGGTGACGATCTCGTCGCGGTCTTCCTGCGTCGCAAGCGCAGAGAGGACCGCGGCATTATTGGCCTCGGTCCCTCCCGAGGTGAAAACGATTTCATGATCGTAAGCGTTCCCTAGCAGGATGCGCAAGCTACGCCGGGCCTGTCTCACAGCGACTGCGACCTCGCTGCCAAAGGCATGCGTGGACGAGGCATTGCCGAACTGCTCGGTGAAGAACGGCAACATGGCTTTCACGACGGATGGATCGGTCCGCGTCGTTGCATTGTTATCGAGGTAAATCGGCACTCGATTTTCGCTCAATTCACTGCCTCGCCTGCAGCAGCGACGGGGATCAGGCGAACCAATTCGCCTAGTTTATCGACCAGCCGCGCCTGAATGCCTTTCAGCGTCACGCTCGAAAGCTTACACAACGTGCAGGCACCGGTCAGCCTGACCATGACCCTGCTGCCATCGATCCCGATCAGGTGACAGTCGCCAACGTCGCGCTGCAGATTAGATCGGATCTCTTCGATTGCGCCGCGAATGCGACGCTCTCGGTCTGTCGCAGTGGACGACGATTGCCTCCGTTGTCCTGGTTCGGCCGGCATGCTTCGATGTCTTCTCCTCAGCAGCTGAACGATTTGTTTCATCAGCTGAACGATTTTCCGCATGAGCAGTTCGCGGTGGCGTTCGGGTTGTGAAAGGTAAAGCCAGAGCTCTCCAGTGCCATCACGAAATCGATGGTCGTGCCGATCAGATGCTCACAGCTCTTGTTATCGACGAACACCTTCAGACCGTCGCATTCGATCACGGTGTCGTCAGGCTTCGGTTCTTCGACCAGACCCATCTTGTATTTGAATCCATTGCAGCCGCCTGCTTCGATCATGACGCGCAGACCGCCGGTCGGATGCGTCGACGATGAAATCGCGCTCTTGATTGCATTCACTGCGCTATCCGTCAGGTTGATCACGGCTTTCCCTCATCAACTTGGATCTAGCTGCCAAGGGCAAGTCACGTGCCAGCGCGCAGACGTTTGATGATGCTCACTTTTTCGGATCGCGCCTGTTGGCTTTGGAATCGGTGTCGCGTTCCCGACAAGACTCCTTGACGCGATCGCAGCCACTGACGCGATTTCTTTCTAAGCTACGGCGAAGGCCCCTGCTCATGCGACGGCAAGCAATTTGCATCGCATCTGGCACCGGCCAAGGCGTCGGTGAAGAGCTTAGATCGAGGAAGAATTTAATGACTGCAATCGAGAACACCGCACTCGGCAGACTTGAGAAGGAGGGCCGCTTGCTCAATGCCGTACTCAAGGGCGGGACTACCAAGCCGGGCCGGTTCGGCTTTCGCGGCGACGTGGCACTAAAATTCCAGACTCAGGTCGCGGACGAGAAACGGCCGCCAGACTATTCGATTGAGCAGGTGTTGGCGATCGCGCAGGACGACGAACGCACTATTCCGGTGCTGGCCGGCTACCTGCATTCCTTCGCCTATCTTGCTGACGTCGCGACCGTCCTTGACGGCGCCTTGAGCCCAGCCGGCAGCTACTTCATGTTCTGCAACAACATTGATTTACTGGCGAAGTACCGAGTGAAGTTCGGTGATATTAGCTTCCACGTCCTACCGTGCGATGAATCCACGGTTTGGAAGGAGATGATGGACCTGGTCGGGCTCAACAAGGACGAAATCAAGAAGCTCGATCCGGGCGGCAAGCTTGATTACCTCCTCGATGCCGCAAAGGATCTCGACCTATCCTATGAGGAGATCTCGTACGATGACGGGCTAAAGAGGATGGAGCCCGTGAAAAACCGCAACGAGAACCGGCCGGTCTGAGCGCGGCTTCAGTTGTTGGCCGATGCATCGTCTTCGACAAGATGCACACCAACGACGCAGATATCACCATCCAGAACTGCCAACGCGATCGGCGTGAGCGCTCTACCTTGACATGGACCTTCGACGCACCGGCCGGTGCCGAGTTCGAAGGTCGAACCATGCTTGCCGCACATCAGCCGGATACCGTATGGATCGAGGAATTCGTTCCGCTCCCAGTCCAAATTGACGCCGTTGTGCGGGCATTTGTTGACGTATCCAAGCACCTTTTTGCCCCAGCGCACCACAATGATGGACCACGGCCGGTGATTGCCGTGATCATCGACGACCATAAGGTGGAATCCCATGGCCTGGCGGCTCGGAATGTCGTTAAACCTGCAGATCGCGTAGATGGGATTTGGCTTCATTTATCGCCCATTCATTGCAAGACGCTTTTTCATTGTCGCTGTGCAATCAACCTGCAAGAACCGTACACGTGCCGGGCTGATAGTGTCTGTGGTGATCCAACGCGCAAGCCGCCATTGCTGGCTCACCCAATCACCCGACGCATAATTCAGACCAATCAATTCGACAATTTGGGGCTTGCTGCCGTTTCCATGAAGGCCGTGCAGCTGCAGCTTTCGGGTCCAAGCCCTCTACACCATTTGCCGGATAGCTGCCTGCGGTGGCTGGTCGTTGCTGCTCGTTGATGGTCACTCCGTAGGGAGCCCCCGTTACGCCCCCTCGGATCGCATCCAACCGCAGCTTCGTCAGCGCCTTCGGAGAAAGGTTGAACGGACGTTTCAGCCGGCGGGGGCGACGCAGCGAGCGTGCGCCCCCCTTTGAAGCAAGACCGTTGAGCCCGGGATAGACGGTCAAATGTCCGTCATTTCAGGCCCACTGCTGCGATTGCGGCCAATTTACTCCATGTGCATCCCCCTAAGAGCGCGCTCCAAGTAAAATGAAGGGTCATCGTCCGACGAATCCGTTTCGTAGCTTCTCTGAGGGCCGACATCACTGCCCCCATCTTTGGAAAGATACTTCGTAGGCTTGCCTACCCGCTGCCACTCGTCGTTCTCATTCTTCGCCCACACATCGGGGCGCTGGTGAGGATCAAGCACCCAGTGGTTACGACCCACGTTAACAAAACCCATGTCCGCTAGACGAGGTTCCATGCCCGCTAGGGCCGGCCGCGACAAGATCAGCGGATGGTCCCCGTCCTCTCGCAGTTGATGTTCTAGCAAGATATCGCCAGCGTTCTCGACAAGCGGATGAGTCACCCTAAGATCTACGACGGATGTGATATCGTTGCGCCCAAACTGCTGCTGAAAATGGTCTCCTTTAATCCGAGCCGGGCCTCCTGCTCTTAGAAGCCCCACAATTTCGTCGCCCAACCGGTAGCTATAAAATCGTGCTGGCTTATTTGGATCGTCGTAGGTGTTGGCGTAACTTCCAGCAACCGTCGCTGCGCGCTCAGCCTTCTGGGAGACGAAGTCCGAGTACTCTTCTGGGTTCTCGGCGATGTGCCTGATATCATTGCGTAAGAATCTCTCAACTCCGCGCAAGAAGGACTCTCGGTCGATCTCTCTAATGGGCGGTTCGGAAACGAGAGAGTATGACGCCGCTGGTTCGGATGACGACCCACCTCGTTCCATTCCTGCAACTGTTTCCGCAAAACGGGGACTATCTCCCGCTTCTGACGAATCGTCAGTTTGGTTACCGGTTGTGAACTGGCTGGATGAGCCGACGCTTCTGCCATACATGAGAGCGCTCTCCTATCGGCAAAGTTGCACGCAATTGAGCTCGTGCCGTGCAAGCCCTCGGCTAGGATAGAATTCCTAGCTGACCACAACCTGACCAAAGCACTCTGCGCGCTTCGGCGTGACTACCCGACGCACTCTGCGCGTGAGTTACAGATAGTCGCTGCGACAAGCCGCGATCTGTTGGTAGCGCACGTAAGATCGCCGGCTGCCGATCCGTCAAAGAGACCGACGTCTAATGATAATGACTCGCAGGTTCCTATCAGCAGATGGGTACCCGGTCCGACCAGGCACCCGCGCAACGACAATTAGAAACCCGCGCGCGAAGTGTTCCGTGTCCTGATTGGCGATGTGCTCTCGATGTCCACCTGCTCTATTGCAACGACTGTGTACTGGGCAGCGAAATGTCGTCCGCCACCGGGCGTGCGCAAAAAGACGAACTAAGGTGTTCCCGGCACATCACGTTCTCTATAGAATCGACCATCTAGGCAGACATCATTGTCCACGATCGGCGGCGCGGCGGACAAGTAAGCTTCTCCTGATCGTAAGCAGACATGCACAGCATCCCCTCGGATCAAATCGCCCGACGTAGTGGCTACCTGCCTTGAACTATGCTCTTCGGACTCCATCATGACAGGCACTTCGATCTACTTAGCGCTGCGGGAGGCGCGGCTCGCCTTCTACGAATAGGCTGACCTTGGAGACGAGTGGTTTGTGAGCAACGGCCATTGTATCGGCATAACATAGCGGGCGCCCAACCATCACCGGGCAATGCTTGCGCTTTAGCTCGCTCGATCTTGCTATTCGATGTTTAATCGAGATCCTTCTGGCGCGCCGTCCTCACCATGAGTTCACCTGATCAAAATTGCACCTTTCCTCACCTATATCTCGCCTGCCGCGACAGGACGAGTGTGTTCGCTCACGCCGCTTCAGGTACGACTGAAGTGTGAGTCTGGCAGTTGGCCGGGCACACCCTGGCGCATGCACCGCAGCCAATGCAGGCGCCTTGATCATTCAGAACCATAATCTTCTTTTCGATCTCATCGTCGTCGTCATCGAGGTTGACAAATTCGCCATCCTCGCTGATTCCTTTCAACGTCATGACATCTCGGCCGCAAACCTTGAAACAGCGGCCACAGCCGATGCACTTCTTGGCATCGATCGAGATCAGGTATTGCGGCGTCCAGTCGCGCCCGTCTCGTGTTTGAAACGACATGCATTGCCCCTTTAAGTCTTTTCAAGCGCCTTCAAGTCGCGGCCCTTGCGCTCAAGTTCGGCATAGGCATCGTACGCCTTCTGCGCCACCACCATGATCGAGGTCCAATTGATGGGCAATTCTTCCGAAAGGTCGTGCAAATCCATCTTGGCTTGCGTCGCCTTGGCCGACACTTTCCTTAGCTCGGCCTTCAGTGTTTCACGATCGCCATGAGTGAGTATCCTCAATAGTTCGCCACGTCTGGGAATTTCCGAATCAGGTCAATTCCGTCGCTGACATATTTATCCCCCTCCTGAGCCAGATTGACGAAATTATCGAATCCGAAGCGATGCACGTCGCGCAGCTGCTTGTTCACGGCGATCAGCCGGCCTGCGATGAGTACTATCCGTCCGAAGCCTTCATGATGCATCTTCAGAATCGGCTGAATCATAACGCCGGTCTCCCTCTCGATCGACAGCGCGACCGCATCGAAGAACAGCTCAAGCCGCCACAGTGTATCGGGATCGGGATCACCGATAATCGGCAATGCGCGCCGTTTCTTCTTGTCCAGGATATAGGGTTCGAGCAGATCAAAATCGCCCTTCCCGTCCCAAGCTCCGTTGGCATCTTGAGCACGCCAAATCTTGACCAATTCGATGAGGAATGGCGCATTGACCGCGCTGCCCTGCTGCTCCATTTTTGCCGTCATATCACCTCATTCGTCGAACTCGAACGTTCGCCGTTGGTCTTTTGCCATAGCCTTGCGTAGCCATGGAGGTGGCGTGCCCTTCAGTACGCGCTCGAGTTTTTCGAGCAACACCAGAATGCTTTCTGGCTTGTTCACCTTGATAGGATGGATCTTGTTGGCCACCACTCGCGCGGCCCCGGCACCGCCAATGGCGGCGACGTAAAGAATCGCGCAATCCTTGATCGCCTCGATCTTCGGCGCCAACTTATCGTCCTTGCCGTCCTCCTTAAGATCGCCCTCAAACTCAATCGCTTTGAGAAACACGTGCCCGCCAGGCGCGACATCGTAAATTGCTATATTCTTTGCCCAACCAAAATGGGCATCGACTCGTCTCAGGTCCTGAGTGGCAAACGCGACCTTCATGCGATTGACCTCTCAGCCGCGCCGGTGGAGCTGCGATACCCCGAGCATCGTGGCAGTCCGGTCGTAGTCCGCCATCTATCGGGCGTAGGCTGATCGTTTTCCTCGCGGTGCGCGATCACGAGGTTGGCGATTTCGAAGATCAGATTGCGGGTACCACGATAGCCCACGGATAGTTGGTGTCCCGCGCCAAGTCGATCGAACATCGGAAAACCCGTACGATAGAACGGCAATTTCAGCCGAGCCGCCGCTTGCCTGCCATGCGAATGCGTGATCAGCAGGTCGCAATGGTGTGTTTTGGCAAGCCCCTCCAGATCCTCGAGATCGCCAATGAGTACCTCCTTGGTCTTGATCCGCTCGATCACCTCCGACTGGGTGGTCGTCACGGCCGCTGTCACCTGCGCGCCCATGTCGTGCAGCATGCCGGACAAATCGAACAGAAGGTCTGGCTCAGCGCCGATAGCAACTTTGCGACCGCCAATATGGAAGTGCGCGTCCAGCATTGCATCGGCGAGCTGACTGCGCTGGCGCCGATATTTCAAGGGTATGGGGCGGCCGCTGATCTCGCTCAAGAACGTCATGAATTCGTCGTTCGGACAGAGACCACACAGCCGCTCGAAGACGCGAAAAGGCACGCCGGTCTTGACCTGCATGACCTCTGCCGCACGCTGCATCTGCGCCCCAATTGCAATCGTCCATCCGGCGCAGCCCATGCTCGCAATTTCGTCGACGCCGATGCCGCCGATGGTCGTTGGCGTATACTCATCGGGGATATGCCCATCGAGCGATCCCGCCAGGTCAGGGAGGAAGGACGGGCACAATCCAAAATCCTCCACTATGACGCGGAGTTCATCAAGGTCGCCGGGCGTGAGGTGACATCCCGGCAGAATATTCACTTTCGATGGGTCCCGCAGGCCACTGGCGCTGGGCCCTTCCACCAGCACCTCCACAATGCGGGCCACAGCCTTCTCCCAGCCGTCCTGGAACGCGCCCTTGAAATCAGGCGTCGAGACATACACCAGTGGCAACTTTGCGAGTTGCGGTTGCTTGCTCCGGATTAGCTTGAGGTAGGCATCCACATCGTCGCCGTTGGTCTCGGTGACCCCGGTCGAGCAGATTCCGATGATCTTTGGCTTGGCACGGTTGTAGATGTTCAGTATCGCCTGCTCGAGATTCTCATAACCGCCGAATACGGTCGCGACCTCGCTCATCGCGGTGGTCTGTAGCGGTACTGCCTCTTTGAAATGCCGGACAAAGAGCGTGAGCCCGAAGGATGTGCATCCCTGGGAGCCGTGCAGAAGCGGCATCGCCCCACGCAGCCCCATGAAGGCGAATGCGCCGCCGATCGGCTGACTCATCTTCAGCGGGTTGACAGCGCAGGCTTTCGTCGGCGCCGTGACGATGGCCATGACGCCTCCCTATTCTGCGGCCTGTCGCATGGCAGATGGCTCGGACACCAAGATAGCTTCGATGCGTCTTTGGCAGCAGCCACCGACCGCATTGGTATGCTCTCTGACCGCTGCGACGCTCCTCAGGCCGTGCGCGTAGATTGCATCCTCAATCGTGCCCAGATCGACCGCGTTACACACGCAGATCTTCCTCGCGCGGCGCGCGGTTTCGGCGAGCGCCGGATCGCAGGCGATCGCGGCCACCGGCGATTGCATCTGCTCCATCGCCTTGGCCAATGCCTGCCATGGTGCGGGTCGACGTAGCTGCTCCCACATGGGACTGGAGAGCGATTTATCGATCTCCTCCACCAGCTTGACCATTCCGACATAGCCCATATAGGCGTGGCAACGCTCCTGGTTGATATCGAGCCAGGGCATCGCCGCTTTCAGCGCGACGAACTGCGACTTGCCGCCCGATAGCATGATGTCCGCTTTTGCGTCCTTCAACATCTTGTACAGCTCGCGCGGCGTCATGTCCTCGATCATGTGGGCATCCTGCCCCATGAGCTCCTTGATGCGCTCCTTGTCTTTGCTGGTTGATTTCTTGACGCTGGTTCCGACTAACTCAAGCCCGGCTTCCTGAAGTGCCGCAACGACCGACCATGACTTGACGCCGCCGGTAATCAACAAGGCCTTCTTGCCTTCGAATCGAGGCTTGTACGGCTCTATCGCAGCCCAGGCCCACGCTTCCTCGCGCGCGATCACCGCTTCAGTGCGTCCGAGCAGATCTGTCGGCGCGCCGCGTTTAACCAATAGGCGGGCAAGCTGACGCAGCGATTCGCTCGAATCTTGAATACCGTAGAACGACCCCTCGAAGAACGGGATCCCGTAGCGTTGCTCCATTTTGCGTGCGACGTTGATCATGGACTTTGAGCACACCAACATCGCCGCCCGCGCGCGATGAGATGAAGCGACTTCGCGATATTTGCCATCGCCGGAGATGCAGGAGAGAATCCGTACCCCAAGCTCGTCTAGCAATGGCTTTACTTGCCAGAGCTCTCCCGAAAGATTGTATTCCCCGATTAGGTTGATATCGTACGGGGTGGTGTAGTCCGGCTCTTGCGTCCCGATCACATAGTCGAGCAACGCCTCGCCGGCGAGCTTGTTACCGAGGTTCTTCGAGCCGACGAAGCCCGGGGAATTGATCGGGATCACCGGCTTTGCGAACCTTTGAGATGCTGCCTTACAGACTGCGTTGATGTCGTCGCCGATCATCGCCGGGATGCAGGTTTGATAGACGAAGATGGCGGGCGGGTCGCACTTGTCGATGATCTCCTTGATCGCTTTGCAGAGCCGCTTCTCGCCTCCGAATACAATATCGGTTTCGCTCAAATCGGTTGTGAACGCGGTGCGCCACAGATTGGAGCCTGACGAGGCCGCGCCGCGATTGTCCCAGGAATTACCTTCGCACGCGATCGGACCATGCACCAAGTGAGCGACATCGGTGAACGGCTGCAGCGCAACCTTGGCGCCATCGAAAGCACAGCCGCCGGCAGCGCTACCCGGCTGCAGCTGTTTGGTGCAGCCGTTCTTGCGTTCAGCCTCCGACTTACTGCCATTCTTGGCGCAGCCCGGCTCGTCGAAAATATTCTGGACCGTGGCCGCTAGTGAACTCATCCCTTTTTCCTCTCAGCGCAAACTAATTGCATGGTCAACCGTCGTGTGCTTGTGCCATCGTCGAGTGTTTGGGCGATGGCACGCGCACGGTCGCTCATCAACGAATGATGTCGAAGCTGTAGTCAGTTTTTCCAAGAACGTTTGTCTTCTTGTCGATCTCATCGAAGATCTTGTCCAGGATCTTCACCAGCACATTCAGGCCGCCCTGATAGCCCCATAGGGGGGAGCGGTGATGGTGATGCCGATCAAAAACCGGAAAGCCGATGCGGATCAGTGGCGTTCCAGTATCGCGCTCCAGATACTTGCCATAGGTGTTGCCAATCAGAAAATCGACTGGCTCGGTGAACAAGAGTGAACGCATGTGCCAGAGGTCTCGGCCCGGATAGGCTTGGCAGCCCTGCCCAAATGGCGAGCTTGCAAGCAGCACCTGCATTTTTTCGTGCCATGCCTTGTTGCCGTTCGTGGACAGCACATGGGTCGGTTCGGCGCCGAGTTCGAGCAGAAACGCAGCCAACCCATAGCAAAGATCCGGATCGCCATAGATCGCGAACTTCTTGCCATGGATATGCGCGCTGGAGTCAGCGATGGCGTCGACCAGGCGGCCACGTTCTCGCGCGAGTTGCTCGGGAATCTCCTTGCCGCTGATGCGTGACAGCGCCACGATAAAGTCATCCGTTGCGGATAAGCCCACCGGGTAGTTGAAGGATACGACGTCCTGCCCATGCTCAGCCACGAATGGCAGCGTTTTTTCGGTGCACCACTGCTGCATGGAGATTGTCGCCTTGGCGTGAACCGCGTTGGCCGCATCTTCCAGCGTCGTGCCTCCGTCATACATCCGGAATTCGCCGTCTGTCGGAGTATCGAAGACTTCAGAATTATCGGCGAGAATCGTGTGCTGGATGCCCATCAACGCCAAGATGCGCTTGATCTCGCGAAGGTTCCCGACGGTATAGCCATCGAACCCACCAATGATGTTGATCGCCCCGTTCTGCTTGCGCTCCAGCTTCGGCGCTGTTCCGGCCTTACCGTCCCAAAAATGCTCCAGAATGCCCTTGAGCGCATTGTCATAACCGGTGACGTGGCTGCCGACGAACGCCGGCGTATGGGCGAATGGCACGTCGAAGTCCGCCGGAACCGAGCCTTTTTCTTTCGACGTTTTAATGAAGGCGTTGAGGTCATCGCCGATCACCTCGGCCATGCAGGTCGTCGAGACCGCAATCATCTTGGGTTTGTACATGTTATAGCTGTTCGCGAGCCCGTCGATCATGTTGTTCAGGCCGCCGAATACGGCAGCGTCTTCCGTCATAGACGAAGAGACGCAGGAGGAAGGCTCCTTGAAGTGCCGCGACAGGTGGCTGCGGTAATAAGCCACGCATCCTTGCGAGCCGTGGACGAAAGGCAGCGTGCCCTCAAAGCCAACGGAGGCGAATACGGCGCCGAGCGGCTGGCATGCCTTGGCCGGATTTACCGCTAGCGCCTCCCGCGCAAAGTTCTTTTCGCGATATTCGGCCGTCTTCGTCCATTCCTTGATGCGTTCGACCTCGGCGGGATCGCGAGGATTCTCGAATATCTTCTTCTTGGCCAGCATCTGCTGGTATTCTGGACCGCGGAACAGCTCGAGATGATCGAGCACGTGTTCGGCACTCTGCACCATTGTTGAAATCCTTCACTATCGAGATTGGTGTCGCCCGGCGTTCCCACAGAGCGAGATGAGTTGGTTTATTCTGCAGCTAGGAGCTTGGCTCTCGAAGCTTCCTTCCAGGGTGCCTTCGTTTTCTTCCAGACCGGCGAGTTGATGGCCATGTCCATGTCGCGCGCAAAGATCGCAAAGCCGTCATAGCCGTGATATGGGCCCGAATAATCCCAGGAGTGCATCTGCCGGAACGGCACACCCATCTTTTGAAAAACGTATTTTTCTTTGATGCCCGAGCCGACGAGGTCAGGCTGGAGCTTTTCGACGAAGCGCTCGAACTCATAGCCATTGACGTCATCGTAGATGAGCGTGCTGTCCTTTACGTAATGCTGAGCTGTGCGCTGATAGTCGTCGTTGTGACCGAACTCGTATCCGGTGCCAATAACTTCCATCCCGAGGTCCTCGTATGCGCCAATCACATGACGCGGACGGAGCCCGCCGACGTACAGCATCACCGTCTTGCCCTCCAGGCGCGGGCGATATTTTGCGATCACAGCGTTCACCAGAGGTTGGTACTTTTCAATCACCCGCTCGGCGCCTTCCTTAATCTTGTCGTCGAAATAGCCCGCAATCTTACGCAGCGACTCTGCGATCTTTGAAGGACCGAAGAAGTTGTACTCGCACCAGGGGATACCGAACTTCTCTTCCATGTGGCGTGAGATGTAGTTCATGGAACGGTAGCAATGCAGAATGTTGAGCTTTGCCTTCGGCGTTGCCTCGAGCTCAGCCAGTGAACCGTCGCCGGACCACTGCGCGATCACCCGCAGGCCCATCTCCTCCAGCAGAATTCGCGATGACCAGGCGTCGCCGCCGATATTGTAGTCTCCGATGATCGCAACATCGTACGGCGTCGGCTCAAACTTTGGTTTGCCATCGGACTCGAGCTGGTCGAAAATCCAATCGCGCACCGCGTCGTTGGCAATGTGATGGCCTAGTGACTGCGATACACCCCGAAAGCCCTCACAACGGACCGGCACGATGGTCTTGCCGCCGTATTCCTTGGATTTCGCTCTCGACACGGCCTCGATGTCGTCACCGATCAGTCCGATCGGGCATTCCGATTGGATCGTGATGCCGTTGTTGAGCGGAAACAGCTCCTGGATTTCGTCAAGAATTTTGACCAGCTTTTTGTCGCCACCGAATACGATATCCTTTTCCTGAAAGTCGGAGGTGAACTGCAGGGTCACGAAGCTATCGATGCCCGTCGTGCCAACGTAATAATTGCGTCGCGAGCCCCACGAATACTGACCGCAGCCGACCGGGCCGTGGCTGATATGGACCATGTCCTTGATCGGTCCCCAGACCACCCCCTTTGACCCTGCATAGGCGCAGCCTCTGATCGTCATCACGCCAGGTATGGATTTGATGTTGGACTTCACCCCGCAATCTGACTTGCCGGCTTGGTGAACGTTGAGGTGCTTGGCACGCCGTTTCGCGGTTTTCTCCGGATAGACCTTCAGCACCTCCTCGATCAGCTCTTTGTTGCGAGCCCTGATTTCTGCGATGCTCTGGGTCGTAGCGAGACTCATCTGATGTCCTTCAAAGGTTAGCTGTTGCGAGGGCGGCTTCTTGAGCAAGACTTCTGCAACCAGCATGCCAGCGCCTCGTGAGCACAAAAAACAGAGCAATCAAAATCGCTTAGCGCGCCTCGTGCGGTGACAGGGGGTGTTGTTGCGAACCCGACATCACGCTTTGGGCAGAGAACTCTTGGTTTGGCCCTGTTCGAAATGGAACAGGGGCTGGTTATGCGTGAAATTGCGCGCCCAATTCTCGAGCGTGTCCGCGATCGCAGTACTCTGCCATCGCGCTCGCCGAAGGCGCCAGTACAGCAAGACCGGCTCCAAGGCCGGCTAGCCGACACAGGCTTGAAAATGCTATCTATGCTTGCTGAGACCTACAGGTGCTTACCTGCTGCGATGACGATGAGGTGCATGACCTCATCCTCCAGACCTCAATGCCAGCTGCCTCGCCACCTGGACATCGTAGGCTCGCGGAATCACGAGAACAGCTGCCGCGCCTTGATAAGCGCACGCACGAGCACATCAATCTCTTCACGTGTATTGTAAAGTCCGAGGGACGCACGGCACGTCGCCAGCACGCCGAAGCGCTTGAGCAGCGGCATCGCACAATGGGTCCCCGCCCGCACCGCTACACCGGCGCGGTCGATGACGGTGGCAATATCATGCGCATGCGCACCCTTCACATCAAAGGAAATGATCGGTCCCTTGTCGGCCGGGGTCCCGATCATGCGCACGAAATTGATCTCCGCCAGCCTCTCCTGCGCGTAAGCGAGCAGTACGCTCTCGTGCCTGCGGATCTGCACCTTGCCTATTGAATTGATGTAATCGATAGCCGCCCCTAAACCGATGGCTTCGACGATAGGCGGCGTACCCGCTTCGAACCGGTGTGGCGGATCACCATAAATGACGCCAGAACGCGAGACCTCGCGGATCATCTCCCCGCCGCCATTGAAGGGCGGCATCGATGCCAGATGCTCAGACTTGCCGTAAAGCATGCCGATCCCAGTCGGACCATAGAGTTTGTGGCCCGTCATGACGTAGAAATCGCAATCAATGTCGCAGACGTCGGCGCTCAGATGGACGCAAGCTTGCGAGCCGTCGACCAGCACCGGGATACCACGAGCATGCGCGATCCTCACCACGTCTTTCACCGGCAATACCGTGCCGAGCACGTTCGACATTTGTGTGATTGCAACCATCTTGGTACGCGGGGTCAGCAGTCGCTCAAAATCATCGAGCAAGAAGTTTCCGTCATCATCCACTGGCGCCCATTTGATCACTGCACCGAGTCGTTCCCTGAGAAGGTGCCATGGCACAATGTTGGAGTGGTGTTCCATAATCGAGAGAACGATCTCATCACCCGGGGTAATGCGTTCACGGCCAAAAGTCTGGGCGACCAGATTGATTGCCTCCGTGGCGCTCCGAGTGAAGATGATCTCTTCGTTTAAGCGCGCGTTCACAAACTGCGCCACCTTGGTACGGGCGCCTTCATACGCCTCGGTCGCCGCGTTAGCGAGGTAGTGCAAGCCGCGATGAACGTTGGCGTATTCGCTGGAGTACACCTGCATCATACGGTCAAGCACCGCGTTGGGCTTTTGCGCGGATGCAGCGTTGTCGAGATAAACAAGCGGCTTGCCGTACACCGTCATGGCGAGCGCAGGAAAGTCCGTACGCAGACGGTTGACCTCGTAACTGCCATTGCTCACGGCCGGATGTGCGCTCATCGTCCCGCCTGCAGCCAGTGTTCAACTTGCGCTGTCACAAAATCGCGCAGATTCTCGGAAGTGATCTCCTCAATCGACTGGCCAAGGAACGCTTTAATCAGCAACATCTGCGCATCCTTCTCGGATAGCCCCCGAGCGCGCAGATAGAATACGAGAGTGTCGTCGAGCGCACCCGATGTCGCTCCGTGGCCGCAGGTCACGTCGTCAGCCAAGATTTCAAGTTCCGGCTTATTGTCGGCCTCGGCCTGGTCGGATAGGAGCAGCGCTCGCGTCGTCAGGGTGGCGTCCGTCTTCCGGGCGGCGGGACGAACGACGATTCGGCCCTGAAACACCGAGCGGCCGCAATCGTCGATGACCGCGCGGAACTTCTCCCGACTGGTGCAATGTGGCACGGCGTGGTCGACCACGATCGTTGTGTCCGCGTGGAGCTTGCCCCTGATGAGATTAACCCCATTCGCCGAGAGCTTGGTTTCCTCGCCGGCCAGCGTGATGAATCCCTGATAGCGGCTGATGGAGCCGCTGCAGGTCATGCTGAAGAGGTCGAGCTTAGCCCTGGCGCCGACTGCGATGATCGCCGACGAGATGTTCACGGCGTCAGAGGCATCGGCTGCCACGCGGATGTGCGAAAGGCTCGCCTCGTCACCAACCAGGGCGATTATCGCATCGTTGGCTTGATAGCCGCTCGCGCCTTCAGCCGGGACGAAACTTTCCACGATAGCCGCATGCGCTCCTTTACCGAGCTGCAGATAGGAGCGTGTAAAGGTGGACACCGACGCTCCGGTTGCGACGTGAACGATTTGAATTGGACGCTTCACCGCATTGCCGTCGGCGACCGTAATCACCAGACCATCTGTCGCCATTGCGGCATTGAGCGAGATCGCCGGATCGCTCGTCGTCGACAGCACCAGACCGGCCAAGGCCCCAGTGGCCGAATTCTCCAGAATCTCTCGCAGCGACCGCACAACGACTTCATTTTCCAGCCTGCCGAGATCGGATAGCTCCGGCGCGAATATGCCATCCACCAAAACCAGTTTGACCGCCTGATCGGCAGCCACTTGCTTGACCGACACCTTTGCGCGCACCAGCGCCTCCGCATCCGGTCGCGGAGCGAGTGGCAGCACCTCGCCGATCAGGGCGCGCAGATCTGTGTATTTCCAATCCTCCATGCACCGATGCGGAAGGCCGGCACGCTCGTAGACCTCGAATGCGCTCGCCCGGATTTGGGGGACAAGGCCTGCACCAGGCAGCCGTCCACGCGCCGCAGCGAAAACATTGCCAATTGCGCGTTCGGCGTCGGCTTTCGGCAAAACCTGCTTCATCGGGGAGTCCCTAGAGCCGTCAGGCCGCGTCTTCGAATTGGGCGTAGCCACAAGCCTCGAGCTCGAGCGCGAGTTCCTTGCCGCCGCTCTTCATGACCCGCCCTTTCGACATCACGTGCACAACGTCCGGCACGATATGGTCGAGAAGCCGCCGATAGTGGGTGATCACGATCATCGCTCGTTCCGGCGAACGCAAGGCGTTGATGCCGCTGGCGACGATACGCAGCGCGTCGATGTCGAGACCGGAATCGATCTCGTCAAGGATGCACAGACTCGGCTCGAGCAACGCCATCTGCAAAATTTCGTTGCGCTTCTTCTCGCCGCCGGAGAAGCCGACATTGACGCCGCGCTTGAGCATGTCCTGGGGAATGTTGAGCGAACCGGCCACCTCGCGGACTCTTTTCAGAACTTCGGGGATGGAGAATTCCTTTTGGTCGCGCGCCTTGCGCTGGGCGTTCAGTGCCGCCCGCAGGAAGTTCATGGTGGTCACGCCGGGGATCTCGACCGGATACTGGAATGCCAGGAACACGCCCTTGGCGGCGCGTTCATTTGGCTCCATCCGCAACAGGTTCTCGCCCCTGAACTGGATTTGTCCGCCGGTGATCTCATAGCCCGGCTTGCCGGCGATGACGTGCGAGAGCGTCGATTTGCCGGAGCCGTTCGGCCCCATGATCGCGTGCACCTCACCAGCATTGACGTTAAGATGCAGGCCGCGAATGATTTCGCGGTCTTCGACACCAACATGCAAATCTCGGATTTCGAGTAGCGCCATTCTGATCTGATCCCTGAAATGCATCATCTGGCGAGCCGCATTCGAGGGGGCTCGCGGGAGGTTTGGTTATCCAACAGATCCCTCGAGCGAGATCGAGATTAGCCTCTGCGCCTCCACCGCGAACTCCATCGGCAGTTTTTGCAGAACTTGCTTGACGAAGCCGTTGACGACGAGGCCGACGGCCTCTTCCTGCGAAAGGCCGCGCTGGATGCAATAGAACAGCACGTCCTCGGAGATCTTTGAGGTCGTCGCTTCGTGCTCGAACGTCGCCGAGGAGTTCTTCGCCTCGATATACGGCACGGTGTGCGCGCCGCACTTGTCGCCGATCAGAAGTGAGTCACAGGCCGTGAAGTTGCGCGCGCCGGTCGCCTTGCGGTGCGCGGTGACGAGGCCGCGATAGGTGTTCTGCGATTTTCCGGCCGCGATGCCCTTGGAGATGATCCGGCTCGACGTGTTTTTGCCGAGGTGGATCATCTTGGTGCCGGAATCGACCTGCTGGAAGCCGTTCGAGATCGCGATCGAGTAGAACTCGCCGCGGGAGTTGTCGCCGCGGAGAATGCAGCTCGGATACTTCCAGGTGATGGCGGAGCCGGTCTCGACCTGGGTCCAGGAGATCTTGGAGTGGGCGCCGCGGCAGTCGCCACGCTTGGTGACGAAATTGTAGATGCCGCCCTTGCCTTCCGAGTTGCCGGGATACCAGTTTTGCACCGTCGAATATTTGATCTCGGCATCATCGAGCGCGACGAGCTCGACCACGGCGGCGTGAAGCTGGTTCTCGTCGCGCTGCGGCGCGGTGCAGCCTTCGAGATAGGAGACGTAGGAGCCCTTGTCAGCGATAATCAGCGTGCGTTCGAACTGGCCGGTGTTGCGCTCGTTGATGCGGAAATAGGTCGACAGCTCCATCGGGCAGCGCACGCCCGGCGGCACGTAGACGAACGAGCCGTCGGAGAACACCGCCGAGTTCAGCGTCGCATAGAAATTGTCCGAGGTCGGCACCACGGAGCCGAGATATTTCTGCACCAGTTCAGGATGCTCGCGGATCGCCTCCGAGATCGGCATGAAGATCACGCCGGCCGCCTTCAGCTCTGCCTTGAAGGTGGTCGCAACCGAAACCGAATCGAACACGGCGTCGACCGCAATCTTGCGGTTCGGCGTCAGCTCGCCGCCGGGTGGCGGCTCGACGCCCTCGAGCGTCGCGACCTCGCGCAGCGGGATGCCGAGCTTCTCGTAGGTTTTCAGAATCTCCGGATCGATCTCGTCGATCGAGGACAGCGTCTTCTTCGGCTTCGGCGCCGCGTAGTAGTAGATGTCCTGGTACTCGATCTTCGGATAGTCGACGCGCGCCCAGGTCGGCTCGGTCATGGTCAGCCAGCGGCGATACGCCTCCAGGCGCCATTCCAGCATCCAGGCCGGTTCACTCTTCTTTGCGGAGATGAAGCGGACGGTATCTTCCGACAGCCCCTTCGGAGCCTTGTCGGACTCGATCAGCGTCTCAAAGCCATATCGATACTGGTCGACGTCGATGCGCCGGACGCGCTCGACCGTCTCTTGTACAGCTACCATTGCCCGCTCCACTCGCGCAACGACAACTCCCGCCGGCGAGGATTGCGCCGCGATCTCTCTGAGCGGATCGCGCAAGTCGCCGCCAACTCGGGGCCAGCGAGTGAGAGAAACAGGAGACGGATCCAAAAGGCGGCGGCTGGCGATAGCGTCTTCATCATGTTTCGCGCCGGAGCTCCTCTCATCGGCTACTCCAGCTATGCCGGCACGCAGGTATCGGGCACCGGGCAAACGACGGCGCATTGCGGCGCGTCAAAATGCCCCTCACATTGGGTACACTGGGTCGGATTGATCACATATATGTCGTTCTTCAAGCTGATCGCGGCATTGGGACATTCGAACTCACACGCACCGCAGACGGTGCACTGGGATGCGATTATCTTGTAGGCCATCACTGCGATTCCATAAGCAAAAGGTGCGGGACAGTTTCTTGCTTTCAAGTCTTGTGCCAGACAGTCTAACCTTGATTTGTCTGGGCTATTTTCGATAACGCAAGCCGCCTCGACACGGTGTCGCAAATCCTACAACGGGCATGACAGCAGCTTGATCTCGATGCCGTGGTTTACGCATGGTCGATCTCACGGCAGTCGGCCGATCAGGTGAACCGCGTTCGCCAGCCTCAGGGAACGATCTGCGATCCTTCCCAAGGCGGCCGTGCCGCGGCTATGATCGATGCGCCGCGCGACTTCACAAAGTTCTCCACCGGTGTGTCAGGTCGACCCCGAGCCGCATCTTGTTGGTTCCACTCACCGGGACGGCGGCGGATTCGGCGACAGCACCCCGATGAACAACCCGCGCAGTCATCACCGGTCCAGTCGGCGTCTCACCCAGTCAGAAAGCGTCGCGGCGATCGCGCCAGATAAAGTCGCTCCGGTGATGGCAGGTCCCCTGCGGACCCGCGGGACGCATTCTCAATTGCCTTCGATTACCTGGCAAAACCGGCATTCATATGCGCTGTATGGAGCGAAAGTACATTGTCTCGCATCGTGCGGGCGACTGAAGCCAGGCGTTCGTCTGGTGATCCTCCGCTTCGCTCCGCGTTCCAAATAAATGCCGGCGGCGGCCAGCAGATCGATGGAGCCGAAAAAAAGCCACCCCGAAGGGTGGCCTAAGTCAGGGAGGAAACGCCCATAAGGGCCTCTGGGATCAGGCCGCAGCCTGTTCGATCGGTGAGAAGGGCAGCCCGAGGCTTTCGGCCACCGCTTTGTAAGTTAGCCGGCCCCGATGGACGTTGAGGCCTGCGCGCAAATGCGGATTTTCGAGCACGGCGGAAAAACCCTTGTTGGCCAGAGCCAAACCAAACGGCAGCGTCGCGTTGTTCAGTGCCTGGCTCGAGGTCAGCGGCACGGCGCCGGGCATATTGGCCACGCAATAATGAATGACGTCATCCACTTCGTAAGTTGGATCAGCGTGAGTGGTTGGGTGCGATGTCTCAAAGCAGCCGCCCTGATCGATAGCGACGTCCACGAGCACCGCCCTCTTGCGCATCGAGTTCAGCATGCTCCGGCGGACCAGCTTCGGCGCGCTCGCACCTGGAACGAGCACGGCACCAATCACCACATCCGCCGCAAATACCTCTTCCTCCACGGAGTCGATGGTCGAAAACCTGGTGCGAACGCGTCCTTCGAATAGCTCGTCCAATTCGCGGAGCCGGGGTATAGAACGGTCGATGATGGTCACCTCTGCGCCCAGACCGACCGCCATGCGTGCCGCGTGCGTACCAACGACGCCACCTCCGATCACCACGATTCGGGCCGGCTGAACACCGGGCACCCCACCGATTAACAGCCCTCGTCCGCCTGCACTCCGCTTCAGGGCGCTACCCGCCGCTTCGATCGCAAGCCTACCCGCGACCTCGCTCATCGGCGCCAGCAGCGGAAGACCACCATGCGCATCAGTTACGGTCTCATAGGCGATCGCAGTGCATCCAGATTTCAGGAGGCCCTTGGCCTGATCCGGGTCGGGGGCCAGATGCAGATAAGTGAACAGGATCTGATTTTCCCGCAGCTGACACCATTCGGACGGCTGAGGTTCCTTAACCTTTACGATCATCTCGCTCGATGCGAATACCTCAGCTGCGGAAGTTAGAATCGTTGCGCCAGCATTGCGATAATCGTCATCGGTTGCACCAATGCCAGCGCCTGCATTGGTCTCGATCATCACGCGGTGGCCCGCTGCCACATATTCGCGGACAGCTCCCGGGGTAAGGCCCACGCGATATTCGTGCGCCTTGATTTCCTTGGGCACTCCGACCTTCATTTGAAAACTCCCTGCCTGGAGCGCCTTTCTAATCGGAAGCGAGCAGCGATATTGCGACGCAGCCGTCAAAATGGCGCAGAAATTCAACGATATTTGGCAAGCTTCGCAGGATTTCAGCCCCACTTGTGCCGAGCGGATCGTGTGACCATGCTCGCTGAGCTTAACCGTCGAAAACTGCGCGATGGCGATGAATCGTTTCGAATTGCGCTCTCGGCTCGTGGAAAGGCTAACAACCGAAATTCCGCCTCGCCGAAACTTCTTAAAGAGCGAAGTCGCAGTCTGCCGGTTGGGCAGGATTGCCCATAGAAGGGATCGTTTGCAGAGCTGATGGCTGATGGCTGATGACCATTGATCATAAATTTGGTTTCCAAAAACTGGATGATGCGCAGCGTGTTCAACAGATCCGAGGCAATTGTTCGCCCCACAACCAGTCGACGATTCGTCGACCGCCGAAACCGGTCGCCATCTGCACAAATTTCCGATCGTCAGCCACCGCCTCGCCAATATCAGCTGCATCGGACCCGAGCGGGTGCGCCTTCATGGCTGCAAGCACGGCATCGGCCAAATCAGGCGCGACGATCGCAACGAGCTTGCCTTCGTTGGCGACATGGATGGGATCGAGTCCAAGGAGTTCGCAAGTAGCCGCAACCGCCGGCTTCACCGGAATGGATGCTTCCTGCAGACGGAACCCGAGCTCGGATTGATGCGCAATCTCGTTGAGGGTCGCGGCAAGCCCACCGCGCGTGGGGTCGCGCATCACCCTGATGCCGCTACCGCCGGCGGCAACCATGACCGCTACGAGGTTATGCAACGCTGCGGAATCCGAGACGACCTCGGTTTGAAAAGCGACGTTCTGACGTTTTGACATGATCGCCACCCCATGATCGCCGAGGCTACCGGACACCAGCACACGGTCCCCGACCCTTGCCTTGTCGGCGGAGAGATCGAGCCCATCGGCCACAATCCCGATCCCGGTCGTAGAGATGAACAGACCATCCGCCTTGCCGCGCTCGACGACCTTGGTGTCTCCGGCAATGATGTAAACGCCGGCCCCGCGCGCTGCCGCGCCCATGGAATCCGCGATCGCCTTCAGATCAGAAAACCGGAAGCCCTCCTCGATGATAAAACTGGCCGACAGATAGAGGGGACGCGCGCCGGACATCGCGACATCATTGATCGTGCCGTGCACAGCCAGTGACCCGATATTGCCGCCGGGAAAGAACAGCGGCGAGACCACATAGCCGTCGGTCGTCATCACCATCCTGCCTGCAGCAACGTCAAACGCCGACTGATCATTGCAGCGGGCGAGCCATTCATTACCAAAGGCTTGGTGAAAAAGGCCGGAGATCAGCTGTGCCATGGCACGGCCCCCGGATCCGTGGGAAAGATCAACGCGTCCGTTCTCGACGTCGAGCTTGCGTTGATAGGCCTTTACGCTCATGACGTCTGCCTCAACGGTTCATCGCGAACTCGGCCATAGGTCCAATACGCCGCACAAGCGCCTTCCGATGATACCATGCAGGACCCTATGGGAGTTTCCGGCGTGCAGACGGTTCCAAACAGCTTACACTCGACTGGCCGCTTGGCGCCACGCAGGATCGCGCAGCACTCGCACGCCGGATTGTCTGCGACACGCAGGTCGTGGATCGCAAAACGCGTCTCGGCGTCGAATTGCGCGTAAGCCCGCCTCAGCTTCAGTCCGCTGTTGGGTACGAGTCCGAGCCCACGCCATTCAAACTGCTCGCGCAGTTCGAATATCTGCGATACCTCCTCCTTGGCGCGCCGATTGCCTTCACGCGTCACCGCACGACTGTATTGGTTCTCCACCTCGTAGCGATCTTCGTTCACCTGCCGCACCAGCATCAGGATCGCCTGCATCACATCGAGCGGTTCAAATCCCGCGATCACGATCGGCTTGCCGAATTGTTCCGCCAGGGGCTCGTAAGGCCGCGTACCGATAATGGTGCTGACATGTGCAGGCCCGATGAAGCCGTCAATTGGAACCCCGCCGGTGTTGCGGATCTTCGGGGTCTCGAGAATGCTGTGCATCGCAGAGGGTGTAAGCACGTGGTTGCAGAACACGCTGAGGCCCTTCAGCCGCTTCTTCTCGGCAATTCGGATCATCACCGCCGTCGGGGGCGTCGTGGTCTCAAATCCGATGGCAAAGAAGACCACCTCGCGGCTCGGCGCCTGTTCGGCGAGCCGGATAGCGTCGAGCGTCGAGTAGACCATCCGAATGTCGGCGCCGAGCGCTTTGGCTCGCAACAGGGACTGTCCTTGCGACCCAGGCGCGCGCATCAGGTCGCCGTAGACGCACAGAGTGACCTCTGGTCGGTCGACGAGCCGGATCGCCATATCGATTCGGCTGGCGGGCAGAACGCAGACGGGACAACCGGGCCCGTGGATCATGCGGACGTTCGCGGGCAGCAGATCCTCCAGGCCGTAGCGGGAGATCGCGTGAGTGTGTCCGCCGCAGAATTCCATGAACCGATAGGCTCTTTGCGAACTGACCTCGGCGCTAATCGCACGCGCAATTCCCTGCGCGATGGCCTTGTCGCGAAATCCGTCGGCATATTTCATGATCGGCGTTCCCCTGCCCTGCCTAGCTCCTGCAGCAGCTCCAGCGTGCGCTTGGCTTCCGTCGGATCGATCTTGG
This sequence comes from Bradyrhizobium sp. ISRA430, assembly GCF_029909975.1. Classification (NCBI taxonomy): domain Bacteria; kingdom Pseudomonadati; phylum Pseudomonadota; class Alphaproteobacteria; order Hyphomicrobiales; family Nitrobacteraceae; genus Bradyrhizobium; species Bradyrhizobium sp. ISRA430. The sequence goes on along the minus strand of NZ_CP094516.1, from coordinate 6,804,784 downwards.
CCAGCGCATAGCCGACATGGACAAGGACGCAATCGCCGACCTCGAGCTCGTCGATGAGAGCAATCGATATCTCCAGGCTGATGCCATCGATGGACACTATGGCCATGTCGTTGGGAAGAATTTTCGCAATCTTTGCCGGAACCGAAAGACACATATCAGGCTGTTCCTCCCCTGGCGGACGACTGTTGAGCCATCTGCAGAGCGGCAATCCAGGCCTGGCCAAGGCTCAAACCGCCATCATTGGGCGGCACCCGCCGTGGCATGAGCGGGCTAAGGCCGGCAGCGCTGCAACCGCGCGGGATTTCATCCGCCAGCACCGCGTTCAGGAAGCAGCCGCCGCTCAGAACGACGGTACTAACGCCCGTTGTCCGCGCAGAGCGCGTGACCCAGTCAACGCAGGCGGCGGCGAAGGTGCCATGAAACAGCCCGGCTCCGCCCACGGCGTCAATGTCATCTGCAATCAACCGCGCAAACAGCGGACGAAGCGACAGCACGCCGCCATCGATCGTCCAGCCGGCTTCGACAATCGCAGTCCGCCGCACCAGCGCCTCGAGCTTCATCGCTGCTTCGCCCTCATAGCTCTGCAAACTCGCAATCCCCAGCAGCGCCGCTGCCGCGTCGAACAATCGGCCCGCACTGGTCGTGGTGGCCCCGCCCGGCTGATCGAGCAAGGCCGACACACATCCAGCCTGCCGTTGCGCCGCAAAGCGCTGCCCGATTTCGTTACCCCGGCCGAGCCCGTGTAATACTGCGCTTGCCATACGCCACGGCTCGCGGGTTGCACGATCTCCCCCAGGCATTTGCAGGGGCCCTAAGTGCCCGATGCGTCGGCACCTCGTCCCTTCGCACAACAATAGTTCGCCACCCCAGTTATCGCCCTCGGAGCCAAGGCCATGGCCATCGAGCACCAGGGCAAGCGCAGGTCCCGCATGGCCGTGCTCGGCGATCACTGCGGCAGCGTGTGCGTGGTGATGCTGGACAGCGACCAGCGCGCGGCCATTTGCTTGCGCAAACCGGGTAGAAGCCATATCGGGATGCAGATCATGGGCGACGGCGACAGGCTCCACATCAAGGCTCGATGTGAGGTGTCGGATCGTCTCCTCGAACGCACGGATGCCTTCGGCCGTATCCAGATCGCCAATATGCTGGGAGACGAACGCTTGGTTGTCCCGCGTGATGGTGACGGTCGATTTCAGTGCGCCGCCGACGGCGAGCACGGGCGGCACAGACTTCGCAAGCCTGATCGGTTCGGGAACATAGCCACGGGCACGACGAATGAATTGCGGCCGGCCAGCCACCACCGACACCACGGAGTCATCAGCACGCGTCAGGATATCGCGATCATGGGTCACGATAAGGTCGGCGATCCCCTTGAGCCGCTGCAGCGCCTGCGCGTTGTCGATCAGGAGCGGTTCGCCGCAAAGATTGGCACTGGTGGCGACGATGACCGGGCCGGCCCCCGCACATGCTCCTGCCGAGCGAAGCGCATGAAAGATGAGGTGATGCAGCGGTACTACAGGCAGCATGACACCCACGCGCGATAAGCCAGGAGCTATGGCAGGCGACAGATTATTGCGCGAACGCAGAAGGACGATGGGACGTGCTACAGATTCGAGCAGCGCAAGCTCGGGCGCGTTCGCCTCCGCGATGTCGCTGACGCACTCTATGGAATCGACCATAACCGCGAACGGCTTCTGAAGGCGCTGCTTTCTCCTGCGCAAACGCTGCACGGCGTCCTGGTTACGCGCATCGCAAAGCAGCTGGTATCCGCCCAGCCCCTTAATCGCCACGATTTGGCCCCTCGCGATTGCCGCGACAATGGCGCTGATCTCATGGCTGAGCTGAGGACCGCATGTCGGACACGCGATCGCCTCCGCATGAAACCTGCGGCTCGCCGGATCGGCATATTCGGCCGCGCAGGCGGCGCACAGTCTAAAAGCCCTCATCACGGTGTTGCGGCGATCGTACGGAAGCCGTTCGGCGATGGTGTAGCGTGGGCCGCAATGGCAGCAACTGATGAAGGGGTAAAGGTAATGCCGATTTTCTGGATCGAACAGCTCACTGAGGCATTGCTGGCAGACCGCAGCATCAGCGACGATCTGCGTTGACAATTTGCCGCCTTCGCTCGTACCGATCGAAAAGTCTTTCGCCGCGAGCGCCGCAGTCTCCCGAACGCAGATGTGGTCGATGCGTGCCAATGGAGGCGCCTCGAGCGGCAACGTCGCGACAAACTCCGACGCACGGTGGCCCTCGACCTCGATCGTAACGCCCTCGGGGCCATTGATGACAAACCCCACCAATCCGTACCGCATGGCGAGTCCATAGACGTAAGGACGAAAGCCGACCCCTTGCACGGCCCCACTCACGCGCACGCGCAGCCGTGTTCGGTCGCAGGTGGTTGCGGCGCTCATCGCCTTGTGTCCTCTACGGCGCGCCTCTGATGCCCCGCCTGTCTATCGATCCAGGCGTAGAGCGCGCCAAAACCCTCGCCCGTACGAGCCGAAACTACAAGCACGTCGATCTTTGGATTGACGCGTCTGGCGTATTCGATCGTCTTGCCGAAATCGAACTCAAGCAGCGGGGCCAGATCAATCTTGTTGATAACCATGAGCGAAGAAGCGGCAAACATATCAGGATATTTGAGCGGCTTATCTTCACCTTCGGTAATCGACAGCACTACGATCTTGCAGGCTTCGCCAAGATCGAACGCTGCGGGACAGATCAGATTACCGACGTTCTCGATGAAGAGAATACCGCCCGTGAGCAGCGGCAAGCGACGATAAGCCTCGCCAATCATCGCAGCGTCGAGATGGCAACCGTTGCCGGTGTTGATTTGAATGGCTGGCACGCCGGCGGCTCGAATGCGTTCGGCATCGTTCGAGGTCTGCTGGTCGCCTTCGATGACCCCGACCGGCCGGCTACGCTTGAGCTCGGACACGGCGCGGACGAGCAGCGTCGTTTTACCTGCACCGGGACTGGACAAAAGATTAAATACAAGCAGGTCATCGGCGACGAAGAGCGCGCGGTTGTCCGCCGCAATCCCATTATTCTTGCCAAGAATATCGCGCTCGATCTGAATGACCCGCTCTCTGCTCACGCCCGCGACCTTCAAGCCAGCCGGCCCGGCGCCGCCGCTCAGAAGCGCCTGCACGCCATGAGCCTTTTGATGGGCAGAGCGACGATGGCGACTATGACTATCGCCAGCATGGTTTGAACGCTGCGGGCCTTGGTCGCCATGCGGATGGGCATAATGGCGATCGCAATCGTCCTGCACATGGGCATCGTATCGCTCATGGCTCTCCGCATCATGCGCCTTGGCGCCTTTGGTCGACGGCGTCCCTTTGGTGCAGCCGCAAACGGTACACATCAATCGATCTCCAGCTCTTTCACGCGCATCTGTTCGCCCGCGGTTTCCTGCAACTGATAGCTGCCGCAGCAAGGACAGCACTCACCGCGCCGCGCAATTTCGACGCTCTTCGAACAGCTCATGCACCACGCAACGCCTGGCAGTTCGACGATATTAAGGACTGCGCCCTCGGCAACGGTCCGCCTTGCAACGAGAGCAAAGCAGAACCTGATCGCTTCAGGCGCGGCATGACTCAGCGCTCCCATCTCTAGACAGACGCTCCGCACCCGCGAAAACGATCGGTGACGTACCTCCTCCTCGACGATTTGAATGATGCCAAGACAAATCGCCATTTCATGCATCGCCAACTTCGCGAAAATTGAGAGTGAACCCGACGCAGGGATCGAGCGATGCAATCACCGCATGGACTGCATCCCGACGTCGTCTAGCCGTCAGCACCGCGCCCTGCAGGCTGCGGACAAGCGGTCCGCGCGGGTGGAAATTCCACTCCGTCGGCGCAAGGACTTCGAAGCGGGATATCCGGCCCTGAGGATCAAGCTCAACCGCGTGGTAGAGACGCCCCCTGGCACATTCGACCGCGGCCGCCGCACGGCCGGGCCCCAACTTATATCTTTCGATAATCCCATGCTCCGCCGAGTCAATCTGAGCACCGGCCTTGAGCCAGGCGCATAGCCGGAAGGTTTCAGCAATTCTGGCCCTCAGCCGCTCGGCCGCACCGGAGGGGCTCGGCGAGAGCCGATCACGCGTCATTTGGCGCGCCCATGGACCCGTCTCGGGCACATGTCCGTCAAGATCCGGACAATAGCAAAATGTCGCGCCATCCACGAGCAGCCGTTTAATGATGTTGAGGTCGTCAGCAACGGACAGGAACGAGTGCTCCGCCGGAATTGACTTCAGGCCGATCTCATCAAGCGCTGCAATGCGAAGCGCCAATGGGCTACCGGACCTCAACGCGTCCCCCTCATTTGACATGCCGAGCGAGGTCAGCGCAGCCACAATCCGCGCTGTTGCTTCGCATTGAGCGGAGCCCCAGGCTGGCTGTGCGCTGCCGAGAAGCGCTGACATTCCCCGCATTAGGGAGCGGATTGCCGCCGCACTGGCGATGTCTTGCGCAAGATGTCCGACAAAGAGGCCCCGTAGCAAATCCGCGATGCGCTCGGTAACGATAAGCGCAATACGATGCTGTTTTGTTGTGCGGGTGATCACTTCGTCGCGCGCCGCCTCGACCGCGGACAGCAGTGCGGTTTGCTGCGCAGCGGCACACAACGCGAAGAGCCGCGGCAGAACCTTGAGCAGCGACGAGGCTTGTTTGCCAGCGAACAGCCGCGCCAGCGGCGGCCGGACTCGCGGCAGGATCTCGACCGCGGCGACTACGTCGGCAGCTAGCGATACGGTGACATCGATTTTGTTGCGGGCAGCGAGGCTCATGCGCACCGCTCCGCCAACATCCTGCGCAAGGTATGCCGGCGGTCGCTGCGCACGCGCCGTCTACGGCATCCCATCTGACGCCGAGTGTTCTCCAGGCTCTTCATGTGAAGTACACCTTAATAATTTCCTGCATGCGCTCGGCAGAGTCCTGAAAATCCTCGTCGGCAGCCAACGCAAAAATCGGCACGCTGCCGACCTCCAGCGTATCAAGGATGATATTGTCCGTAGAATTGAAGAACTGCACCGACCAGACGTTCCTGATCCCGGTCGCCTGCACTCGGCACGTGCCGTAGCCGCGGAAGATGAGTTGGACCGGGCCATTGCCCACGCTTTGCTGCAGGAATGCCAGGTCAATAACGCTCATCGGAAGCAAGGTGAGATTGATGACATGCGCGCGCATGCCAAAGCGCCAGACGCGCGCCCGCTCGCGTATTTCGGCGAGCACTGGTTGCACGTTCATCGCGCCGTCCGGCGCCGCGCCGATCACAATATCGGCGGACGTCAGGTCAGTTGCGGCGCGCCGGACAATCTGCGGAATCGCCCCGACCTCAAGATATTCGTGCGCCGGATCGCTCCCGATGCGCACGCGCCAGATTCCCGCAAGCACGGACTCCCGGATTTGCGCCAAAGAACCATCTGGCAGCGCAACCGCTCCGCCGACCTCACCTTCTCCGAGCACTTCGCCAATCAGCTTGCGCTCGGGATCGCTGAGATTCGCGAGTCCGTACAGCTGCGTCCGAGCGCCGCTTCTCTGGCTGCCAACGGCAGCAGCGGCATTCGATAACAGCGCGGTGGCATTCGGATAGTTCCTTGCAAGCTCGTCGCCATCGCGCCAGGCGCGCTTGGCGAGCGCACTCGTCAACCCGCTATGGAATACATCGAGACTTCCAGAGCCCGTGGCAAGATCACTCGCCGCCCAGTCGGCGGCGTCGGACACAACGCGGATCGCTGTTTTCATGATGCGATGTTCCGTTGGCTGTATCGAGAGGCAATGCACTTGCCAACACAAGCGCTGCCGGCATGTGGCCGAACCATCGGTACCGAGATGCGATTGATGGTGACCAAACGAACCGGTCTCTTGCCGATCAGGCGGAGTTTATCGTGCCGATGGCACAGGATCGGCGTCGACGGGCCAGGCAGGCCGAGCCACTCAACCAGTTCGCCACCTACGCCGCGTGCAGGCACTGCACCTTGCATGCGCCGCCGAAACGCCTTGACCATTTCAGGACGGAAGAACGCGGGCTGGATGATCCGGAGCAAATATAGGGGATCGGCTGCCGACTGCGGCATCACGGCCGCCCTCACGGGAGCGTGCGCGACCAGGCGCGCATCGACGCCGACGCTCTCCACGTCGGACGGAGCGGGCCGCGCCAGACGATGCTGCGCCGGCTGCAGCTTCATCACACGCCTTTCTGATAATGTTCGGTTCTGCTGGCAGGGTAATAGCAAGGCGCATGCCAATCACCGTCTGGCCGCGACTTCTGCTCGAACCAACGGCTCGAAGCGCCTGACATTTTCCATGCAAAGGTTACGTGCGGCTGGAATTCGATTTGTGAGCAAGCCTGGTCGGCGCAACCCGCGAGCGGAACTGCTAGCGTAGGTGCTCCGGCAATTGCGGCTCATGACCGATCAAGTCCGCAAAGAAGCGATCGCAGTCCTGGCCGTTGAGGCTGGCCTCAAGCCCGTCAAGTGCTTCCGAGATCAGCCTTGCTTCATTTTCGTCCAAAAGCCGCACCGCGCTGTCGATATGAACGAGCACCTTGGCACCGACCGAGGCGTCGGAGAGCAGCACGACCGAGACGCGCCGCTGTTCATTGCCATACTCGCACAGCGCCGTGATGCCGTCGGTCTCGACAATCGTCATTGGCAAGCCAAGGCACATGGTCAGTCGCGGGCCGCTAGATCGGCTGCGCCCTCATCTCATAATTTGCATGGTCGATATTGTTCGCCAACAGCCGTTCTGATGCAGGCAGCGGCGCGGTCCGCGCCTTTGCCGGCGAGTCCCACTGCGCCAGAAGTTTGCAAGCCAGTTCAATCGCAGGCGCAATCTGAAAGCGTACCGGGGCGGTCAGCGGACCGCCCCAATGCTCCAGGTCCAGCGGCTGACACCCGATGAGAGCGAGCTCTCGCGGGCGGCGGCCAAGCAGGTCGGCCGCACTCAAGACCTCCTGAAAGCCGGTCTGATGCAGGCTCACCTTCTTGGCGGCGGTAAATTTTGGCACTTCGTCATCTCGCACAAGCTTCAACTGCCCGGGCAGCAATCCATAGTCGATGGCATCGAACACGATCAGGCAATCGGCCTGCTCAAGAAAACTGACGAGGTAGAGCCCCTGTGTGCCGCCATCGAGGACGGTTACGTTGTCATCGATGGCGTAGCGGCGATGAAACTCCTCGACCACCCGCACGCCGAATCCCTCATCGGCCCACAGGATATTGCCGATGCCGAGCACCAGGATCCTTTTCTTGTTTTCCGGATTCAGCATCCGTTTCCCAGTCAATCGCGAAACCCGCGCTCACCCGATATCATAGAAGAGATGCTCCGGCGCGACATGAGTCTTCCCGGACCACCGCGTAGATGTGGACCAGCGCAAAAGTCACGATCACCCACAGGCCGAGATGATGCCAGGTATGGACGTCCTGACTGTTCGGCCAAATTGAAAATGCCCAGCCGAATAGCTTGTGCTGCCAGCTGTCAGTACCGGCACCTTGCCCATAAAGTGCAAAGCCTGTGACGACCATGAACGTGATCGTCTGCGTAAACATGAAGAACATTGCGAGCTGAGCAAGACGGTTGTGCCCGACGCGCCTCTCGGGCTCAACTGTAAGGAACGCATACCAGCGAATCTCGTGGTACACTTCGCGCCAAAAGCACCTGCGCCAGAGCGGCACCCAAAAGATCTGCATGGCATGCGCGTTTCCAATTAACGCCCAGTAGATCCGCAGAAGAAAGCCGATACTGAGCACATATCCCGCCGAGAAATGAGCAAAGCGGATATAGCCGAACAGGAAATTGCCGCTTGCCTCTCCCGACATCGCCGGTGTCCCGGTTCCAATGACATAGCCGGTTAAACTCAGCATCAGAATGGCCGCCGCATTAACCCAATGCCACAGTCGCACCGGCGCGTAGGCGATGCCAGCGCCGATGCTCCGTTCAGTCGGTTCCGCATCGACGGCGGCAAGGAGCTTCCGAGCTCTGTCCAGCATGTCGTTAACGAACATTGACTGAAGCCATCTCCTGGCCGTCGGGACTCATCACGTGGGTCGAGCAAGCCAAGCACGGATCAAAGGAATGGATCGTGCGCAAGATCTCCAGGGGCCGCTGCGGATCGGCCATCGGGGTACCGATCAGCGAGGCTTCAAAAGCGCCAATATTGCCCTTGGGATCGCGAGGAGATCCGTTCCACGTCGTCGGCACGACACATTGATAATTGTCGATCTTGGCGCCCTTGATCTTGATCCAGTGCCCAAGCGCACCGCGCGGGGCCTCACTGAACCCGTAGCCCTTGGCCTCCTTGTGCCAGCTTTCCGGCTTCCACCTGCTGACATCGGCAGTTGCCGTATTGCCTGCCTTGATGTGGATTACCAGCTTATCCTGGAAATAACGCATCTGACGCGCCGCCCACTGGCATTCGAGCGCCCGCGCCGCAGTACGGCCAAGCGTCGAGAACAGCGCAGTCAGGGGAAGATTGAGCCCCTTGAGCAGTCTCTCGGCCGGCTCCCTGAACTCGGCTTTGCCTTGCGCATAACCGATGATGTATCGCGCCAACGGCCCGACCTCCACGGCGTGGCCGCGCCAGCGCGGCGCTTTGATCCAGGAATACTTGCCGCCTTCGTCGAGTTCCTTGATATCTGTCTTGCTGCCTTTGAGTTTCGGCCCAAGTTCGAAACGCGGCTCGGTGATACCGTCCCAGGGATGCAGTCCACAGCAATCGCTGGGGTATTTATACCATGCATGCGAGACGAATTCCTGGATCTGCTCGGGATCACCATGGTCGATCGGCAGTATCTCCCTGAGATTGCCACCAAGAATGACCCCGCGCGGCAGCTTGAAGCTTTTGGCGGAACAGTCATTTGCGTTTTCGGGGATGTCGCCATAGGACATGACGCTCTTGCTCGAAAGTCCGCCGCCATGGAGCCAGTCCTTATAGAACGAGCAGATCGCGACAATGTCGGGCAGGTAGACCTGCTCGACAAACTCGATCGAACGGTCGATGATCGAGGAGACGATGTTCAGTCGCTCCATATTGATCGCACCCACCGCACCAGTTCCGTCGATGTTGATCGCGCAGGGCACGCCGCCGACCAGCCAGTTCGGATGCGGGTTCTTGCCACCATAGATAGCTTGGATCTTGACGATCTCCTTCTGGAAGTCCAGCGCTTCCAGATAATGCGCTACAGCCATCAGGTTCGCTTCCGGTGGCAGCTTGTAGGCCGGATGCCCCCAATAGCCATTCTTGAACGGACCGAGTTGCCCTGATCCGAAGAATTTGGTGAGCCGGATCTGCAAATCCTTAAAATAGCCAGGGGACGACAGGGGCCAGGGCGAGATAGACTGCGCGAGCGCGGAGGTCGACTTGGGATCGGCCTTGAGCGCGGAGACCACGTCGACCCAATCCAGCGCGTGCAGGTGATAGAAATGTACGAGGTGATCATGCACGAGCAGGCACAGCTGCATGATGTTGCGGATCGAATTGGCATTCTGCGGAATCGCAATTCCTAGTGCATTTTCAACCGCGCGCACGGAGGTGAGCGCATGGGTGCCGGTGCAGACCCCGCAAATCCGCTCGGTGAACGCCCAGGCGTCGCGCGGATCGCGCCCGCGCAGGATGACTTCGATGCCACGCCACATCGTCCCGCTTGAGACCGCATTGCGGATCACATTGTCGGAATCGAGATTGGCTTCGACACGCAGGTGGCCTTCGATCCGCGTCAGCGGATCGATGACGATTCGCCTGCCTGAACGATCGAGATTGAACCCATTCGGTGTCTGGACGGCCACCGTCGCCCCTCCTCAACTCGGTTCGCTTTTGTGGGCTGAGCGATCCGGCTTGTGGGTCAACCGCTTCACGGCGGTGACCGCCGCATGGGCAGCGACGGTTAGCCCAACTACGCCGGCAGCGGCCATGCCGATCTGGTCGGCGTTCTCCTCGATGCCGAACTGCTTGATGGTTGTAAGTCGGTCGTAAAACGACCCCTTATCCCAGAAGCCGTCTTCGGAGCAGCCGAAGCAGCCGTGGCCGGATTGAATCGGAAATGAAACGCCGCCGTTCCACCGAAGGGCCGAACAGGCATTGTAGGTGGTTGGCCCCTTGCAGCCCATCTTGTACAGGCAATAGCCCTTGCGTGCGTACTTATCGTCCCACTCTTCGACGAATTGGCCAGCGTCGAAATGGGAACGCCGATAGCACTTGTCGTGAATGCGCTCGGAATAGAACATACTTGGACGCCCTTGGCGATCGAGCTCCGGAAGCTTTCCGAACGTGGTGATGAAAGTCACGAGGCCACTCATGACCTCTGCGATAGGCGGGCACCCGGGCACCTTGATGATCGGCTTGTTGGTGATCACCTTATCGATCGGCGCCGCGCCAGTCGGATTTGGCTTGGCCGCTTGCACGCATCCCCATGACGCACACGTGCCCCAAGCGATGATCGCCATGGACTCTTCCGCCATGGACCTGAGCTTTTCAACGAACGGCTTGCCGCCGTCAATGCAGAACATACCCCCCTCGTTCAGCGGCGGATTGCCTTCGACGGCGAGCACATACCTGCCTTTATACTTGGCACGAGTTTCCTCCAGGATGGCTTCGGCCTGGTGTCCCGCTGCCGCCATGATCGTATCGTCATAGTCGAGCGAAATCATCGAGAGCAGCGCGTCCTTGATCAAGGGATGGGCCGAGCGGATAAAGCTTTCCGAGCAGCAGGTACACTCGAGCCCGTGCAGCCAGATGACGGGCACACGCGGTTTTGTCTCCAGAGCGTTGGCAATACTGCTTGCGGCGAGCGGACCAAGTCCCAAGCTCGCGGCAGTCAAACTGCAGAATTTGTGGAAACTACGACGCGTCATACCCTGACGTCTGATCACGCTGTAGAACGTTTCCGTTGCACCACCCATGAAGCCTTCCATGTGAGTTGTCGTCGGCCGTAACGAATTACTGACGTTCAGCAAGAAACAAGCCACCGAAGCGAAACACTTGATAAATACCAAGCCACCGCTTGGGGATTTGCGGACTGTCGAAACCAGCCAGCGAGCCACGAGCTGCGCCATTGATCTGTCATGCTAATGGTGTCCGGTTTTGGACGTCGATGTGAGCACTTCAACAGAGCAGAACGATGGTTCACTACTGAACGGCGACTACGTCATGCCCGCTCTTGCACGAGCGCGACACTGACGCGTCATGCCGATTGTTGAATAGAATTGGTGCAGTTGACGGGCGTCCGGACTGCCCTCCAGTCTTAATCAGACTTGCCGATTGCTGACCAAATGGAGCGTTAAAGCCGCTCATAGTCGCAACTGCGCAAGCGAGCGACGAAGAGAAGCCGCAATGTGAGCCGGGATGCCACACTGCCTTCTTTTTAGGTCTGATCGATCCGACCGCCTTTGATTCAAAGCGGCTCGCCGCATGGCATCGCTACAGGATCGTGGGCGTGAGCCTAGACGTGCAGAGCTATCACAGGAGCGTTCATCGCGCGAGCCGATCGATAGCAATGCGCGATCGTCTTGGCGCATCGCGACACCAAACCCGCTTGCGAGAGCTTCTTCGCGATAGCGGAGGCGATCTCGTTGTTGAAGCACTGGCGCGATCCGGCCAACGCGGATAGCAGGTGACGGCGCCGACTTTCAGTCGACATCGATGCGTACTAGCAACACTGTCTGCCTACCACCCAAAACGGTTGACGAGACTTTCGACGGAAAGCGGATTATCGGATTATTGCAGCATAGACGATATATTGGACTTGTTCGCGGTAATACTTCCGGATTTCTCCGGGCGCCGCCGTTCCGACCACCACGACGAGACGCTCCTTTGGGTCGCAGAAAAATTGTGTCCCGTAGGCGCCGGTCCAGGTGAACTCACCAGGATTGCCCGGAACCGCCGAGAAACCCTCGTTTATGCGTACAGCCACTCCGAGCCCGAAGCCGAAGCCGGCACGGTGCGCCTCCACATTGGCGACCTTATTTTTGATCTCTGGCCCGAGGTGGTCGGAGATCATGTGGCGCACCGTCTTCGGACCGAGAATGCGCTGCCCATCGAGCTCCCCGCCGTTGAGCAGCATTTGTCCAAAGCGCACGTAGTCACCGACTGTCGCAAATGCGCAGGCTCCCCCGCAGTCAAACTTCGTCGGACTTTCGAGGAGTTCGATGCCTTGTGGCTTTCCTGTCAGCGGGTCGTCTGGAAATGGATGCGCGAGGCGCTCGCGTTGTGATTCCGACAAATGGAAAGTGGCATCCTGCATTTCGATGGGCTTCCACAGGTTGCTGGCAAGATAGTCGCCCAATCGCTGTTCGCTGACCTGTTCCACGACAGCTCCCAGCACATCGGTCGAGAAGCCGTATTCGAATTCCGTCCCCGGTTGGTGCGCCAGCGGCAGCTTGGTAATGGCTTCGATGAACGCCTGCTTATCGCCCCTTAGTGGCGGAGCGGCGAAATCGGGATAGAGACGCGCCACTTGGTCTGAGCTGTCGGGGGGCGCGCCATAGGTGAGCCCGGATGTGTGGCGATATAGATCGTGAATGTAGATCGGAGAACTCTGCGTTTGAAATTCCAATGAGCCGTCATGCTGTGGCACTCCCACCTTCATGTTTGCGAATTCCGGGTAGTAATCCGTAAGCTTGGCCTGTAGAGGCAGGCGACCTTGCTCCATGAGGATAAGCCCCGCAACGGCCACCATCGGCTTGGTCATAGACGCAAGCGCGAACATCGCGTCGAGCCGCATCGACTTTCCTTTTGCAGGATCGAGTTGCCCGTACGCCTTGTAGTGAATCAGCTTGCCGTCTCTGGCGATTGCAACCACCGCACCCGGCACGCGTTTACTCGCGATTTCGCGAGCGAAGAACTCGTCTAGCTTGGTGAGGCGCTGCTGAGAAACGCCGACGTCATCGGCCGTCGCTTCGGGCAGAGGCGAGGAGTGCACTGAATTGAAGCCGATTCCAGCAACCGCCACGGCCATAACAAGCTTGTTCATTGTAGCCTCGCAAGAATGGATGGATCCGGCTTGCAATACTGCTGCTCGGTCGTGATCGGATATGTCCGGCCGGCAAGCCTAAGACGGTTCGGTGCCTCTCCTGGCACAGTGTCTGTCGATGAGGGCTAGGGTGAAGATTGCCGCAAAGGCGAACATCACCATACCGCCGGCAACCACACTCGCCTCGCGCCAGCGCGATGCTTGGACGTAGTCTACGACGTAAGCTGACAACACCTTGGTGCGCCCAGGAATGTTGCCGCCGATCATCATCACGACGCCGAATGTGCCGATCGTATGAGAAAAGCCAACCACGGCGGCTTTGACAAACTCCAATCGCGCCAGCGGCCCGCTGATGGTAATGAAGGCATACAACGACGAAACGCGCCCCGTAGTTTTCAACGGGCGATCGCCTATTGCAACAAAGGCGTTACGGATCGGCTGCACCACCAACGGCAGCGCCGATAGGACCGATCCGATCACGATTCCTGCGAAGGTAAAAGCGAGCGTGCGCTCGCCCCACAAAGAGGCGAGAACGCCACCCGGCCCGTTGGGGCCGAGCAACACGAGTACGCAAAAACCGAGAGCCGCCGGCGGTAACACTAGCGGTAGGGCGATCATCGTCGCCACCGCCTCGCTCAAAAGAGTCTTTGAGCGCGCTAGCCACCAAGCGAGGGGCACACCAATCACGAGGAGGATCACGGTCGTCACGCTGGCAAGCTCAATCGTGAGCGCAACGGATTGCGAGATCTCTGCCGAAAAGACATCCATGTGCGTCAGCCTAGAAGTGAAAGCAGGTCGCCTTACGGGCCCAGTGATCGCCTGCACGTCCGACTCGTCCAGGTATGTGGCGCGGATCGACCTTTAGTCGCGCCGCACTTCGTGGCGGCCGCCACATTCTCGCGCGTCGTTTCTGCGAGCAAGAGCAGCATCGCAAGTCTCATCGGCAACTCCTGTGACAGGGCCGCTTGCATCCATCTGACGGCGGCACCTCCTCGTTCGTCATCAGCAATTCCTGTGCCGCGCGCGAACTGTGGCGCTCTATGCTCAACGTGAGAGAAATTCGCATACACGTCGACGTCGCTGTGGCGTGGACCTAACGCTGTGTCAGATTTCTGGCATCTTTGTTGCCGAGCAGACAGCGAAGCCGCGCAACGAAACGGCAGAATTTGACGCCGCGAGAGATGCCTATTTGGTTTGTCGGCGACTCAAACGCCGCACTCGCCGCGCCGGTAATGGAACGGATCGTAGGAACCCTGCTCTTTGGCAGCAACGAACGATCTAGCTGAGCAATCATCGTAACGCTGCTTCTGCGACGCGGCAAAAGGCGCGAGGAGCCGAGAGCGAAGGCCGCCTCTCGACCAATCTGCCTAATGCGCATCGTTAGCACAGGCCTGGCGACAAATGCCCCGTGCACGAACGAGCTTTGCCGCTAGCGACAACGCAGTGCATCGATTCAAGATTATTGCCGCGCAATCGAGCTCCTAAACCAGGCTTCCATCGCGTGGATGAGTACAATCCAAACTATCAATTTTACCAATGTCACCTACTGTTGCATCCATCTCAGCAGTCGGCGCATATCGATCACGCTCGGGCCTCCATCCCGAGACGTGACTCCGCTAATGCGCCCAGCGATCAAGTTACGCGTCTCGCTGCAACTTTTTGTTCGACCTTGCGAACGCGGCCCGAGCACTCAAACCGATGCCGCCCGGAGACAGACGGATTGTCCGAGACTGCCTAATCGGGCGCACTTTGGGCATCTGGTGCATATCTTGCTTAACGAGAAAGGATAACGCAACTGAACGCCTGCCTTTGGAACGACGCGCCGGCTCTCGGAACCGTCCTTCAATCGGACATGGCTAAAATGATGAGTCTCGTATGACGCTGTCGTCTCTCACGACGCGGCGGCTCACATTCGAGTATATTCGGGAAGGAAGCGTCATGACCACCATGGCAACTGCGGCGCCCGCACGCGCGTCGCAAGCTTGGTATAAGATTCTCTACGTGCAGGTGCTGATCGCGATCTTGATTGGCGCCATGGTCGGTTGCTTATGGCCGTCTGTCGCGACCAACGACTGGGTCAAGGCGCTCGGTGACGGGTTTATCAAGCTCATCAAGATGGTGATCGCGCCGATTATTTTCTGCACCGTCACATCTGGTATTGCGCATATTCAGGATGCGAAGAAAGTCGGGCGCGTCGGCGTCAAGGCGCTGGTCTATTTCGAGATCGTCTCCAGCTTTGCCTTGGTGTTGGGCCTTCTTATGGGCAATCTGGTCCAAATCGGTCATGGCCTTGCTGTCAAGCCGGATGCTGCGGCGGTCGCCAATTACGTCAAGCAGGCGGAAGCCTCGAAGACCGTCGATTTCTTTCTCAACATCATTCCCGATAGCGTGGTCGGCGCCTTCGCCCGCGGCGATGTTCTGCAGGTTCTCCTGTTCGCGATCCTATTCGGCTTTTCGCTGATGGCGTTGGGAAACCGTGGGGAGCGGCTGCGAGGCATGATTGACGACGTCGCGCACGCGGTGTTCGGCGTGATCGCTATCATCATGAAAGCGGCTCCGATCGGTGCCTTCGCCGCCATGGCCTTCACTATAGGCAAGTTCGGGCCGGCAGCACTCGGCAATTTGATCGGTCTGATCGCGCTGTTTTACGCGACGGCGGCGTTATTTGTCTTGGTGGTGCTCGGTTTGATCGCGCGCCTCGTCGGCTTTTCAATCTTCAAATTCATTGTCTATATCAAGGACGAGATTCTGATCGTGCTCGGCACATCGTCCTCTGAAAGCGCGCTGCCGCAATTAATGGAGAAGCTCGAACGGCTGGGCTGCTCCAAGCCCGTGGTCGGCCTGGTGGTGCCAACTGGCTACTCCTTCAACCTCGACGGCACCAATATCTATATGACACTTGCGACATTGTTCATTGCCCAGGCACTCGGGGTCGATCTCACCTTTGGCCAGCAGCTCACGATCCTGCTCGTGGCAATGCTAACGTCGAAGGGAGCAAGCGGCGTCACCGGCGCGGGCTTCATCACGCTCGCTGCGACGTTATCGGTGGTCAACCCAGCGCTGGTGCCGGGCATGGCAATCGTGTTTTCGATCGACAAGTTCATGAGCGAGGTGCGCGCCCTTACTAACATCACCGGCAATGGCATCGCCGCCGTGTTCGTATCCTGGTGGGAGGACGAGCTCGAGCACGCGACGCTGCAGGCTCGGCTCAACCAGCCCACTGTTTCCAACACTATCGACACACGATGAGATAGGCCCCGGATGTTAACCGCCGCCGTTCGAAGACGCATCGAATGCAAGCGCAGCCACATTTCTCGTGGTTCGAATCGACACAGCCGACTTGACAGGAGCCGGAACTTTCTCGCGCGATCTCCAGTGGGCAACCCTTGCCCCGCGTCGCCCCCCGGCAGCCGCCCTCAAAAACATGCTAGCCTAGCAAAAGAGTAGGAGTTTTTAACAGTCATTTTCAAGCGCGTCTTTCGTCGCCTCGCTCCTGGCCATCTGAACGCTTCTGCAACATTTTGCCGGGCCAGATAACAGGACTGCGACAGAACGTGTTTAGCCGGACGGACCTAGGCGTTGGTCCGCCCACAATTGCCCATGTGCGCGGTCACTGCGTTTGCCTCGTCCGACCAACGACGTGGTAGCGATCTTGCTGACGCAACTCGTCATCCCTTGTTACGGTCCGCGCTGCCGCCTCAGATCGTGATGGGTGTGATCAGCACGGATAAGATGGCGCCTCGACAGAGCCGTGGCGGCTCGCACACGGCTAGTGTCGGTTCGGCGTCGCTGCGCGCGCTCGATTCCGGCCAACGACTCGGAGACAAGTCCTTCGCACTTAGGCGTGATGGCCCTAGGGCATACAAAGCAGTCGCGCAACTTCGCCTTCGTATCTCGGCACATGACCATTGCGCTTTCTTCCGCGTGACCGATCGTACCGGCGAGATGAGTGGTCCGGCAGCTTGTCTTTGTTTCCGGTTCGGCGAGGCGCGCCTGATTGTTCCGGCTCAATGTCTTGACTGAACTGCAGCCGCTGTCCTCGTGCGGCTGGCGTAAGGGCGTTGTCCTCGGCAGCAGCCTCGAGCGCCTGCCCGGAGTAATCGCCAGCGGAAGAAACCGGAGTAATCGCCAGCGGAAGAAAGCAGACATCTGAGCTTCGATTGCCCTCGTGTCAGCACGCCATATTGAAAGGTTTAGGACAACTATACGTAGGTCTGTGATGCATTTTTTCTCCGCGCGTGCTCAGTTCAGCACCAAGCAATCGATCTCGGAAGCGCTCGCCAGCGGGTGCTGGTGCCGAGTATCGCCCTATTTTTGCCTAAAATGTTATAGCTCTCCCGCCGGAGAACAGGCCGGACGGTATCAGAATGCGTAGCCAAATCAGCAGTTTAGAACATTCTGCCCTTCAGTTTACCTTCGGCAGCATAACGCTGGCCGTGGTAACACTGGCTTGCTTGTACCTTCACGCGCATTTCGCCGCGACGGCGTTCGCCTATTTGTTAGTGGTATTGCTGCTTTCTGTGATGGGCAGCTTCATCGCGTCGTCCGCGCTTTGCATCGTAGCCATCGCTGCTCTCGCTTACTACTTTGCGCCGCCGGCATTCAGCCTACGAATCGGTGACCCCCAAGATCTGCCGGTGGTTGTTGCATTCTTTATTGCCTCGATTGTGGGAGCGCACCTGATCGGAAAGCTCCGCCAGGAAAGAGAGGCTGCGCGTGTGGCTGCGGCCAAGCTTCAGCGGAGTGCGGCCGATTTGGAGGATCGCGAAAAACGGTGGCGCGCCATCTTCGAGCACAATCCGGCCATGTACTTCATGGTCGATGAAGCCGGCACTGTCCTCAACGTCAATACATTCGGCGCCACACAACTCGGCTATGCTTGTGCTGAACTGATCGGTCGATCCGTGCTGGACGTATTTCTCGAGGAGGATCGCGCGTTCGTTCGCGAATGCGTTCGGACGTGCCTTGAGGATGTCGGACAAACGCGCACGTGGGACGTCCAGAAAGTCAGGAAGGACGGCTCGGTGTTGTGGGTACGTGAAAACGCCAAAGCCATGCTCTGGGCCGATGAGCAGCCCATTGTCCTTATCGCCTGCGAAGATATCACGGAGCGAAGGCGGACCGAACTTGCCCTGCAGCGGAGCGAAGCACATTTGGCCCAGGCGCAGGAGTTGAGTCACACAGGCAGCTTCAGCTGGAACACCACTACGGGCGAGGCCTTCTGGTCAAAGGAAACATTTCGCATTTTCCAATTAGATCCTCAGACAGTGGCGCCGGGGCCGCAGCTCGTCGTTGAGCGCACTCATCCAGATGATAGGGCTTCGGTTAAAGAGATTATCGATCGCGCGATGCGAGACCCGAGCGATTTCGAGCACGAATACCGGCTTCTGCTACCGGACGGCTCGGTAAAGCACATCCATGCGCAGGCACGAGCGACGAAAACAGCCTCTGGTGACATCGAGTTTGTTGGGGCAGCTACGGATATTACGGCGGCGAGGCGAGCAGAACAGCAGCTGCGCCGCAGCGAGGCCTATCTGGCCGAAGCCCAGCATCTCAGTCACACGGGCAGCTGGTCCTGGGACGTCTACGGTCTAGATTTCGTGTATCGCTCCGCCGAGGTCGATCGTCTGTTTGGCTTTAGCCCACGAGAGCCGGTATCGATCGAGACCATTCGATCGCGCATCCATCCGGACGACTTGCCGCGGCTACAGGAGGTGCAGCGCCAAGCGATTGAACACAAGGAGGGGCGGTTCGAATATGATTTTCGTATCCTTCTACCGGATGGCGGGATAAGACGCATACACTCCGTTGCACATGTGGTGGTCGGCAGCGATGGTAACGTCAGCGAGCTGATCGGAACACATATGGATGTCACCGAGCAACACGCAGCTAGGGAACGCCTGGAAAACACACTTGCCGCGCTGCGCGAAAGCGAACAGCGCTTTCGCGACTACGCCGAAACAGCTTCCGACTGGCTCTGGGAGACCGGGCCGGATCATCAGGTCACTCACTTATCCGAGCACACCAGCGCTGCGGGAATTTTGGCGACAGGATTGATGGGCCTGCTTCGCTGGGACATTGCGTGCGACGTCGAAGAGGAGCCCGAGAAGTGGCGGCAGCATCGGGCGACGTTGGAGGCCCATCTTCCATTTCGGGATCTCGTCTACCGCACCGTGAATCGGACAGGATCTCCGATCTATGTCCGCACGAGTGGCAAGCCTTTTTTCGATGGAAAGGGCAATTTTCTCGGCTATCGTGGCGTCAGCACTGACATCACCGCTACCATTCGCGCCGATCAAGCCGAACAAGAGCTACGAAAGGCACAAGCGGAGCTTGCGCATGTAACGCGTGTAACGACCTTAGGAGAGCTGACAACTTCCATCGCCCACGAAATAAACCAGCCACTCGCCGCTATTATCAGCAACGCCGATGCGTGCCTCGGTTGGATGGGGCGGGAAGCTCCTAATCTTTCCGCTGCGCGCTCTTCGGTGGAGTGGATCATCGAAGACGCAATCCGGGCAAGCGAGGTGATCCGTCGTATTCGCGCGCTCGCGAAGAAAGGCGAGATTGAGATGGTGCCGCTCGACATCAATGAGGTCGTTAAGGAGGTCATTGCGCTGGTAACACGAGAGCTGGTGAGCCACCGAGTGACGTTACGAACCGAGTTGACGGCAGGGCTGCCTACGATCCTCGGCGATCGGATTCAGCTACAACAGGTAATCATCAATCTGGTGATGAACGGAATCGAAGCCATGGACGCGGTTACCGATCGGACGCGCGAACTGCTGATTCAATCATCAAAGGACGATGTGGGGCACGTCCAGCTTGCCGTGACCGATTGCGGCGTCGGCATCGCCGAGGACGACGCGGACCGCGTCTTGGATCCTTTCTTCACCACCAAATCGAGTGGCCTTGGAATGGGTCTTTCGATCTGCCGGTCGATCGTGGAAGCTCACGGAGGACGGCTGTCAATGGTCCACAAAAATGGACCGGGCGCGACCTTCGAGTTTGCCCTGCCGCTGCATAAGGAAGCCGTCTCGTGACAGGACGATTTGACTCGCCAGGTGAAGCCAGCAATGCCGAGGCCTCGACAAAGGCGATCGTCTTCGTCGTCGAGGATGACATCTCCATGCGTCGCTCGCTTACGAACCTTTTTCAATCGGTAGGATTAGACGTCATTGCATTCGGATCGGCGCGCGAAATGCTGCAGAGCACAATTCCGGACGTTATTAGCTGTCTGGTTCTTGATGTCCGGCTGCCGGGCTTGAGCGGCCTTGACTACCAGACCGAGCTCGCAAGGTTGAACATACATATTCCGATCATTTTCATTACCGGCCATGGCGACATTCCAATGACTGTCAGGGCCATGAAGGAAGGAGCGGTCGATTTTCTCAGCAAACCGTTTCGCGATCAGGAACTGCTTGATGCCGTGGTTGCGGCGACCGAACGCGATCGCAAAAGACGGGAGGCTCAGCAGATCGTCGCGAACCTACAGTCTCGATTTGAGAGCTTAAGCCCGCGCGAGCAGGGGGTGATGAAACTGGTCGCTGCCGGCCTGATGAATAAGCAGGTCGCCGCCGAGCTTGGGCTCGCCGAGATTACGGTCAAGATCTACCGGGGACACGTAATGAAGAAGATGCGTGCACGGTCGCTGGCCGACTTGATCAGAATGACTGAGACGTTGGGAATTCGCGCCAATCGTCCTGAACAAACCCAAGTATGATTTTACAATTTCATCGGTCGAGCCCACTTTTCGCCGAAGGTGGCTAATGCTTGCAGCCGCTATTCCCCCTTCAGGAGGGCTCGTCTTGCCCACGCCTTTGATTTCCGTCGTTGACGATGACGCCTCAGTCCGTGCGGCGACAGAGAATCTTTTGAAATCGCGTGGCTACATCGCCCAAATATTTGCGTCGGCCGAGGAACTCCTGAGGTCCCCGCAATTGAATGAGACATCCTGTGTCATTACCGATGTGCAGATGTCGGCTATGAGCGGTCTGGAGCTGTTGGCAGAGATGCGGACACGTGGTTACGATGCACCATTCATTTTCATTACGGCTTTCCCCAACGACCGCGTGCGCGCATCAGCGCTGGGCGCCGGCGCCATTGGCTTCCTCGCCAAGCCCTTTGCCGGACGAGCGTTAATCGAGTGCCTCGACACCGCGCTGAACGCGTATGACGGCCGAGGCGGCATCTGATGCAATCAACCTGCGGCTTGAGTTGATGTCCGATCTAAACGGTCCACGCGTCGATCTCGCCGCCGGTCTAGCTTTTCGCAGTCAAACACGCTACTTGCTCGAAAACGCGAGCGAGAGGCCAATTGCCAATTGTTGCCTGATCGATGCTTTACCGACTATCGCCGGGCGGCTACCGTGGTGCAGAACAACTTTATCGCTGCGAGGGCCGGAAGGGCAGTCAGCTCGACTCATACTGTAGGTCGACGTTCAAGGTAATGCTCACCCAAAGCAATCGACGACCCTAAGCACTTCTTAACTCGTCTGGATCACGGCTATATGCTCCATTCCAGAATGGAGCTGGCGCGAGAGCCCTCGACAAAACAAGAGAGTGGCTGTTCGCAGCCCGACTGCAGTGACGATGATAACGCAGCTTCGCCCAGCACAACCGCCTCGCGTCTTGTGTTGAGGCTATTCTGGCGAAAGAGCTCTGCACGACGCTCGTGCTCACGGCGTCGCTATGTCCGTTAACGCATGCCGGTCGTCTTGTCCATCGGGCGCCGCTTCGCGGTGCATTTCCTTGCCCACCGACTCACGGCAGGCTCCCATGCCCTTACCACTTCGTAGGCCGTCATCTGTAGGAGACTTCTGCCTCCAAGCCGTCCAACGTGCTCGGCGCAACACGCCCGGCCCCTCGGCGGCCGGGCGCACTTTGGTGGCACCCGATGCGGGTCCTCGCCGCAGCGAGCATTGTCGCAATTGCTTGCGCAGTGAGCCCCTACTTCCAACGCTCAAACAACTCAGCAACCGCTAAGCCAAGGAGCACTGGCAGTCTTCTGAGCCAACTCAGAGGAACTCTCAGCCGAAAAGGCTATAAACACAGAGGAGCCCGGAGCAGGCTAGATTAGTCTACTCCATCGGGCCCAATCACCGGTGATCCCATGGTCACATAAAATCATCCTCATAATCGTACGTTGAGGGGCTCGCTGGGATCTCGGTATCACTACCTTCACTGTCGTCAGCTTTGGAAAGATACCGCGCGGCAGTGCCTTTTCGCTGCCAGTCGCCGTCGCTATTCCTTACCCACTTGTCTGACTTCTCTGGGTCGAGAACCATGTTGTCGGCGTCAACCTCGACGAATCCCATCTTTGCCGCACGGGCTCTTGCTTCGGGATTGGCCGGACGCAAATTCAGCAGCGGCTGTTCGCCGTCTATTCGAAGCTGATGCTCGAGGAGGATATCGCCAGCGTTCTCGACAAGCGGATGAACGACTTGAAGATCCACAGTAGAGGTAGTCCCGTGGCGTCCAGGAAATAGCTTCTTCCACCTTTTGACGTCGAACTCGGTCATGCTGTCACCGCCTTCCATTCTTAGAAGTCCGACACTCTTGTTGCCCAATTGGTAGCTGAAGTATCGCGCATTCTCGGAATCTCGGGTTGTCCCGTAGTCTTTGGCAACTTCTGCAGTTCGCCTTGCCTTGGCGGACACGAAGTCGGAGTACTCTTGGGGGTTGTCGGCGATGTAATTGATTTCGTCGCCGTGATAGGCCTCCGCGGCTTTTCGGAATGACTGACGATCCCTGAACTCTATGATGGGAGGGGTTGAAACGAGCGAATACGGTCTTGTTGCCGAAGATGAACTGCCACTCGAGCCAGATTCGGCTAAGCGCATATTGGCGAACGCATCCGCAAAGTTGTCTGCGTCCATTTGCTCATCAGTTTCGGCAAAGTGAGAGGATTGGAAGTAGGACGAGCCATTGATCCGATTATACATGGCGATTGGTGCTCCCGTCGGACATACATTTCCGCATCTAGCTTAGGCTTGTTAAGCCCAGCGGCGCTGATAGGGAGCTTGGCTTACCAAAACCTGACGTGGCCGCCCTCACGTTGGCTTGTCATAGGGCTTCCTTCTGAACGACACGGCGGCACACGCTCGTGCCATTGGCATTCATCAGGTTTTGATGAGAGGCCGCGAACAGCTCCGAGGAAGCGCCTCTATTAGGAATTTGGTTGATCGCTGATTGACCTGCTGACGCCAATCGGATCGTACTCTTTTCGGAGTTCCGCCGCGGCCGCCTCATATCCAGGTTTTCTTTTCAACGTTCCAGTGGAGCTCGCGGACCGCCTTCCATAGATTGGCCGATTTCCAGACTTTGAGCAACGATATCGCCTGCCCCAGAAACATAGCCTAACGTCGACTCGTGGAAGCGCGACCGCGCGTTCGGCGTCAACGCTCATTTACCCAAATCCGCATTTCGCCTTCGCCGCGGTTAGCCCAGCTGAACCACGGAATGAATGTCAGCCGCTGCGGTTCTAGCTGTCCAGGCATTTTGTCGTATTGATAAAGCGCCGCTTCTTCAGAATGCGTGTGTTGCAACCGCGCCCCGCCGGCCTGCAGCAAGATCTTGCCACTAAAGAGACCAGTTCCTTCGATAAGGGAAAACTGACTGTCTGCACCAAGCCAAACGTTGTGCAACTCGTTCCCGTTGTCGGCCTCCTCCAGACAATAAATTAAGGGGCCACGCTGGATGGCCACCTTGCCGGCCAAATTGCGAAGTTGTGGATGGCCGTATACGCGACGCACTTGCATTGGCAGCGATAGTTTGACGCGATCTCCCTGCCGCCAGGTTCGGTGAATGTGCAAATAGCCCTTGCGCGGCTCGCAATTCACAGGCTCGCCGTTCACGCTCGCCTGCGGCGCGCTGCACCATTCCGGCAGGCGCAGGGCGAGCGTGTGGGCAATTGGCGGCGCAGATTCGACGGCGATTTCCACCTCGTCTCTCCAGGGATAGCTGCCGCTTATGAGCAACCGCAGCGCATGTCCGTCGACGGATATTGCCACCCTATTACCAACGTAGAGATTTACATAGAGCGCGTCGGTGCTGGGCGTGTAGATGTAATGACCAATCGATGTGAAAAGGCGTGCGATGTTCGGTGGACAGCACGCGCAGCCAAACCAGCGTCGTCGCACCGGCGAGACGTGATTGTAGATGCCATTAGACCTCAGCGTTTTGGGATGCACTTCGAGCGGGTTAACATAGAAATAGTGACGCCCGTCGAACGCGATACTGCCGAGAACGGTATTGTAGAGCGCACGCTCCATCACGTCGGCATAGCGACCGTCCAGTTCCATCTCCAGCATACGGCGCGCGAACATCATCAGGCCAATCGACGCGCAACTTTCCGCGTATGCCGTGTCATTTGGCAAATCGTAATCGCTGCTGAACGCTTCGCCGGCGCCTTGCGAGCCGATGGCTCCGGTAATATAGATCTGGCGCTGGACCATGTTTTGCCATAGCCGTAGGCAAGTTTTGCGCTGCTCCTCGTTCTGGCGCAGACGCGCGAGATGAGCTACTGCCGTCATGAGGTATACAAAACGAACCGCGTGACCGGTTGCAGTCCGCTGCTCCGAAAGGGGCAAGTGCGCTTGGCTATACGCTTTGTTCTTTATCATCCAAGGCGTGCCATCGGATTTGGGCACGCAGGATTGCTGGCGCTTCTCGTACTCAATGTCGTAGAAGTGTGGCTCCGTGCCACGTTGCTCCAAGAAATAATTGGCTAGCGTGAGATATCGCTGCTCCTTTGTCGCTTCGTAGAGGCGTGCCAACGCAAGTTCGATTTCCGGATGGCCATCATAGCCGTGCAACTGATCGCGCTCTGGGCCGAAAACTGTGCAGAGGTGGTCAGCAAGCCTGCAAACGACCTCCAGCAATCGCCGTTTGCCAGTCCCCTGAAAGAATGCGACACCCGCTTCAATCAAGTGGCCAGCGCAATAAAGCTCGTGGCACTCCGTTAGGTTGGTCCAGCGCTCCTGAGGCGCGTTCAGTATGAAATAAGTGTTGAGATAACCGTCGCCGCCTTGGGCGGCCGCAATCAATTCAATCAGCTCATCGACGGCTTTCTCCAGGTCTGGATTTGGTGCCTGGCACAGCGACCATGCAGCCGCCTCAAGCCATTTTGCGACGTCACTGTCCTGAAAAACCGTGCCATGGAACTCGCCCCTCGCACGTCCTGCAGCAAGGCGGAAGTTCTCTACCGCGTGACTCGGTATCACCTCGGGATTGCGATCGTTTAGTACCTCCCATTGGTAGGGAATTGCCACTTCCCTGACCAACTGCTGGCATTGCCCAATCAGTGGATCCGAGACCTGTAGGTTGTGAAGATCGACTTCGGCCACATTGCGATCATTCATCGCGTTCCTCCTTGGAGTGTGGCGAGCGGAGACCTAGCCTGCCAAGCCACCTCACCACGATTGCGTTGTTGAGCTTGTCGCCCTGAGATTTGCGGCTGCACACTCGTACTCTCGGTGCGAGGCTTCAAAACGATAGAAATGGAGAGGCTGCCCTAAGGCGCGGTCCTCCCAGACATGCGTTGACAGCACGTTCGAGGAGCGGGACAGCAAATCCCGTGCCCAGAATGAGGAGCGGTTATTCTGGTCAACCAGATCTGCGGCTCCTCGGTAGGAACCGGATGCGATCGCTGGCCCACCAACCGGAGTTGCCAGTCGCGCTAAATCCCGCGTCGCCAGCTAGGCTGGTAGATCCTGCTATACGAGCGGGTCGGCCGCTGGAGTATATAATGACTAATAGTACTCTCCTGCCGCTACAGCCGGGGGCGCCGCGTCCTTCCGGTGCGGCGCCGCCCTGCACTCAGTTTTAGGCCCTCGAACTTGCGCGGGAATGTCAGGTTTCTAACAATCCATTTGATGACACGTAGCAGCTGGGAGGGCCGCGGTAGCGCGTATGGTCCAACCGGATTGCGTGAGCCGCTGCTACGCGCGATCTAAGCGACAAACCGAACTGCTAATCCTAAGCTATCGTCCCCGGGGGGTCGAAGTGCATGCTCAACGTGCCCGACATGGGGCGGATGCTGGCAATCAAGAAAAGTCAGTTGTCGCGCGTATGCGCTCCCAGTGAATAAGCCACGACGGAGCGACCCGAAGCTGTTGTGTGCACCGACTTGCTCGTCGGCTTCGGCAAGGTGGGAGGATGAGTTAGAGAATATCTTTTGTGCATCGAGCTTCAGGCTGATTTGGCCCTGCAAAGCAGATAGCAGGCTGGGTAACCTAGAGCCGACTTGGATCTCCCAATTGTCCGTGATTCCCACTTGTTATCGACCGGTCCGCTTGACGACAGGAAGGTAACGCTCGCTCCCATTGGCGTTAGTCGGTTGACGATGATGACGCAAGCAAGACTGACTCTGCTCATCGAGCTGGATCGGCCTATGATTGACCTGTTGATACTGCGATCGCCCTCCTTGAGCTCGCCCACTCCATTAGTGGCCTCAATGCTCCGATATAACACTGCCGCCTTATTCCACAGTCACCGATTTTGCTAGATTACGCGGCTGATCCACGTCCGCGCCCCTTACGAGGGCGGTATGGTAAGCCAAGAGCTGAACCGGAATGGCATAGACCATCGGCGTAAAGCTTGCGACCATCTCCGGCAGCACAATGGTCATGAGTGTGTCCACCGTCGCTTCCAAAGCACCCTTCGAATCGGTGATCAGGATGATCTTGCCGCCCCGAGCCGCAACTTCTTGCATATTCGAGACGGTCTTCTCGAAGACCTTGTCATAAGGCGCGATCACCACAACAGGCACTGCCTCATCTATCAGTGCGATCGGTCCGTGCTTGAGCTCGCCGGCGGCATAACCTTCTGAGTGGATATAGGCAATTTCCTTCAGCTTGAGTGCGCCCTCCAACGCCAGGGGGGCCGATGTGCCACGACCGAGATAGAGCACGTCCCTTGTATCGGCGATATAACGCGCGAGCTTCTCGATCTGCGGCTCGATCAACAGCGCCGCAGCAATCAACCGCGGCACTTCGATAAGCTCACGCACAAGCTTCGATTCATCGATCTCAGACAGCTTACCGCGCTCTTTTCCCGCTGCGACGGCAAGCGCCGCCAATACCATCAGCTGGCAGATGAACGCCTTGGTGGAGGCGACGCCGATTTCTGGCCCCGCCAGCGTCGGCAGAACGGATTCGCTCTCCCGCGCAATCGTCGACGTCGGGACGTTGACCACAGATATCGTGTGCACGCCCTGGTCCTTGGCGTATCGCAACGCAGCTAGCGTGTCAGCGGTTTCGCCCGACTGCGAGATGACGATCGCGAGATCGCCCCGGCGCAAAGGTGCCTCCCTGTAGCGGAACTCGGACGCTACATCGATCTCGACAGGCAAGCGCGCCAGCCGCTCGAACCAGTATTTGGCGATGTGTCCGGCATAGCTTGCAGTGCCGCACGCGGTAATAGAGATGCGCTGAATGGATTTAAAGTCGAACGGCAATGTGAGCGGCAGGGCGACGCGCTTGGCCGCCATGTCGAGATAATGCGCCAATGTCTTGCCGGCCACTGTCGGCTGCTCGTGGATTTCCTTCGCCATGAAGTGGCGATAATTCGCTTTGTCTACAAGGAGTGACGATACGCCAGACTTTGATGTTTCCCGCTGGACGACAGATCCGTCTGAGCTATAAATCACGCACATCGTGCGCGTAAGCACGGCCCAGTCGCCGTCCTCAAGATAGGTGATGGTGTCGGTCAAAGGCGCGAGCGCGATCGCGTCCGATCCTAGATACACTTCGCCGTTACCATGTCCAATCGCAAGGGGCGACCCCTTACGCGCACCGATCAAAAGGTCGTCGTGGGCCTTGAAAAGGAATGCCAGTGCGAAGGCACCGCGCAGCCGCGGCAGCGACGCTTGTACCGCATCCTGCGGCGAGTAGCCCTTCTTGAGATAAGATTCGACGAGATGCGCCACCACCTCCGTGTCTGTCTCTGAGTTAAAATGGGCCCCATTCCGCTCCAGTTCGGCTCGCAGCTCGCGGAAATTCTCAATGATCCCGTTATGAACGACCGCGACGTTCTCCGTCGCATGCGGGTGAGCATTGCTCTCGGTCGGCTTTCCATGTGTCGCCCAGCGGGTATGACCGATGCCGGTATGACCCGACGGAGGATAATAGCGCAGCTGCTCCTCAAGGTTTCTCAGCTTACCTTCAGCGCGGCGGCGCTCGATACGGAGACCTTCGAGAGTCGCGAGGCCTGCGGAGTCGTAGCCGCGATATTCCAATCGCTTGAGCGACGCGACCAACTGCCCAACGACCGGACCACGCCCAAGAATGCCAACAATTCCACACATATCGATCAATGCAGCCCAAGTTTAAGGATTCCGACGTCCCCCTACAGGAACCCGGTCATGAAATTCGCTTGCCCGATGCTAACAGGTGTCAAGTTCGGGATTTTTCGCGGCCGCCTGTATCGCCGCCGCATTCACAAGCGTGAGTTAGATCTCTTTCAGCCATATCGCTTCGCCCGGCTACATTCCGCTTTTGGCTGCCGATCGAGTACAAACCGCGCAGCAGCTCTAGCTTGAATTGTCCTGTCTTACTGGAGACATTTTTCCGGCGCGGGTTTAAGAGACTTATCATACTCGAACCGAGGCAACTTACGCTCGGTCAAGGTTAAAGGATTAGCGTCGAAGCTCCATTGTACGAAAGTAAGCTCTCGATATCGAAACGTTCGACGAACTATACCAACGTTTGCTACTCTTTCTCACTTTGTCTCGCGTCGACCATCCACTGCCTGCCGCGAGTTGGATATTGGCAACGGCGCTGATCATGGTTGATGAGTCGACCTGCAAGACTGCGTGTTCTGTTCGGAAGTTAACAGCGCTTTGTAGACTAGGCTCTATGAGCAGGCTTGGCCGTGTGCTGGCTTGCATGTCTCATTCCGACAAATGCATTGACGAATGCGGCCTCAGCTCGTCGCTCTCCCACGCCATGACGAGACCACGCGAATGCACACATGCGCCTGAGGATAGATAAGGAGCACAGACCGTCGCTTCTATCTCATTGGAAATATCGCCCAGGGGCAAGCGCACCCCGGGCGCGCGTAACGGCGTTTTGCCATCCATCTCGCCTGCTTAGGATTATCGCATTGCCAGGGTTAGTGGGCTTCATTTTTGAGGCTCAATGTGTTGGCATCCTTCAGTACAAATATAAATCAATGTATATAGTGTGCATTCCTGCACGATCTGTATGACTGGAGCTAACGATCGCTTTCCTTTAATTGCGGGTGGAGCGCGCGTGCGCATCTAGATTTTTCGAGAAATGGCTTCGCAATTGTGTTTCAAAGCGAGGCTCTTTGCGGCGCAACCAAGGGAGACCATGGCGGCTCAGGACTCAAAGCGGCGCGTTGCGCTGGTTACCGGCGTCACCGGGCAGGACGGCGCCTATCTCGCCGAACATCTGCTGTCGCTCGGCTACGCGGTTCACGGCATCAAACGGCGGTCGTCCTCGTTCAACACCGCGCGTGTCGACCATCTCTACCAGGACCCGCATGTCGGCGAGGTTCCATTCATGATGCACTACGGCGACATGACCGATTCGACCAATCTGATCCGCCTGGTGCAGCAGATCCGGCCGACCGAGATCTACAATCTCGCCGCCCAGAGCCACGTCGCGGTCAGCTTCGAGAGCCCCGAATACACCGCCAACGCCGACGCCGTCGGCGTGCTGCGCCTGTTGGAGGCAATCCGCATCCTCGGCATGGAGAAGGAGACGCGGTTCTACCAGGCCTCGACCTCGGAGCTCTATGGCCTTGTGCAGGAGATCCCGCAGAAGGAGACCACGCCGTTCTATCCGCGCTCGCCCTACGGCGTCGCCAAGCTCTACGGCTACTGGATCACGGTGAACTACCGCGAGGCCTATGGCATGTTCGCCTCCAACGGTATCCTGTTCAACCACGAGAGCCCGATCCGCGGCGAGACCTTCGTCACCCGCAAGATCACCCGCGGCGTCGCCCGCATCGAGCTCGGGCTCGAGGACACGCTCTATCTCGGCAATCTCGAGGCCAAGCGCGACTGGGGCCATGCCAAGGATTATGTCGAGGGCATGCACATGATCCTGCAGGCCGATGCGCCCGACGATTTCGTGCTCGCCACCGGCGAGATGCGCTCGGTGCGCGAGATGGTCGAGCTTTGCTTCGCGCAGGTCGGCCGCCGCATCGAATGGCGCGGCAAGGGCGTCGAGGAGACCGGCGTCGATGCCAAGAGCAGCAAGATTGTGGTGCGGATCGATCCGACCTACTTCCGTCCCACCGAGGTCGAGCTCCTGATCGGCGATGCCAGCAAGGCCCGCGACAAGCTCGGCTGGAAGCCGAAGCGGACGTTTGCCCAGCTCGTCGAGGAGATGATGGCGAGCGATCTGGCCGAGGCCAAACGGGACGTCGCCAATGGCAAACGCACCGTTTGAACTGAAGGGCAAGAGCGTCTACGTCGCCGGCCATCGCGGCATGGTCGGCAGCGCGCTGGTGCGCCGGCTGGCGCGGGAGGACGTCAAGCTGGTCACGGTGGACCGGCGCGAGGTCGATCTCTGCAACCAGGCCGCCGTGTTCGACTGGTTCGCGAAAATGCGGCCGCAGGTGGTGTTCCTCGCCGCCGCCAAGGTCGGCGGCATCGCCGCCAACGACACGCTGCGCGCCGAGTTCATCTACGACAACATCGCGATCGCGGCCAACGTGATCCACGCCGCGCATCAAAGCGGCGCCGAGAAGCTGATGTTTTTGGGCTCCTCCTGCATCTATCCGAAGCTCGCGAGCCAGCCGCTGCGCGAGGACTCGATGCTGACCGGCCCGCTCGAGCCCACCAACGAGCCCTATGCGATTGCCAAGATTGCCGGCATCAAGATGGCGGAGGCCTATCGCAGCCAGTATGGCAGCGACTTCATCAGCGTGATGCCGACCAATCTCTACGGGCCCGGCGACAATTATCATCCCGAGTACAGTCACGTGGTCGCCGCCCTGATCCGGCGCTTCCACGAGGCCAAGCTCGCGGGCGCGAGAAGCGTGGTGGTCTGGGGCACCGGCACGCCGCGCCGCGAGTTCCTCTATGTCGACGACATGGCCGATGCCTGCGTGCACCTGATGAAGACCTACTCGGGGGCCGAGCTGATCAATATCGGCACCGGCGAGGACATCACCATCGCCGAGTTAGCACTCATGGTCGCGGCCGCCATCGGTTTTCGCGGTGAGATCAGCTTCGACACGTCGCGCCCTGACGGCACGCCGCGCAAGCTACTCGACGTCGCGCGGCTGTCCGGGCTCGGCTGGCGCGCCACGACCTCGCTTGAGGACGGCATTCAGCTGGCATACCGGGCGTATCGCGCCGACAGCGATGGACGGCACCAGAGTGATCTGCCTGTTTCGGGATAACGGCCAATCCTAGGTATCAATCGGCGGTGAATGTCCAGCCTAGCGGACTTGCCGCTCACGTAACGACCTACTTTGCTTCGCACGTGACAAGCGTTCATTGTCAACAACCAAGCTCAGTCGGACGTCAAGAACCCGAGTGACGCGCCGTATCCTAGCTACGAGGTGGCCAACCACTTGCAGGAAAAGGAGAATGGCCATGATCGAAACTTGCTGCCACCAAGTTGAGAGCTCATCGACTCTAAGCCGCTAAACGCCGACCGGGGACCGTCATTAGCCGGAATCGTGCTGGTGTCCCTTTCCTCTCGACAAAGGGTTAACGATGGTCTGTCATTATCATCCTCGCCGACAGCGTAACGATGGACATGAGCGCGCCTAACATCGCGAACGCCAAGGGCAAGCCAAAGATGTAGGCGACGAGCCCGACGCCAGCGGGCCCGACGAGTATACCCGCGTAGCCGCCTGTCGTGATGACCGCGATCGCAACGCCTGCTGGCATCACTTTCTGTTTGCCGGCACAGCGACACAGTACGGGTACAACATTTGAAATACCCAATCCAATAAGCAGGAACCCCACCATAGCAATCAACGCGACGGGCGCGGCCACCACAGCCAAGAAGCCTGTCACGATCGGCAGTGTCCCAAGCATCAATGTGGCACGGTCCCCGATTCGCGCCACCACGGCATCTCCGCTGAGACGCCCTGCGGTCATTGCGATTGAAAAGAGCATACAACCGATGCCCCCGTGCGCCTCCGCGAGAAGATTTCGCCCAACGAGAAGCAAAGCGCTCCAATCGAGCATTGCACCTTCGACAAGAAAGGTAATAGCCGCGAGCACAGCTATTAGCAACACACTGCGATGAGGCAAGACAAACAATGGCCCCTGCTGCCTCGAACCCGTCGCGAGCAAGCCCGGCCAGGCCGACACAATCGCGATCGTCATTACCGCTGAGCAGACCAACGTCGAAGAACGCGCGCCAAGCTGTAGCGAGAGGAACGAGGTCACGGCGGCAGAGCCGGTGAATTCCCCAATGCTGTACTGGGCGTGGAAGCCAGACATCAATGGACGGCCGGTGGCGCGCTCCAAGTCAATCGCATGAATGTTCATGGCTACATCGATCGAGCCGAGTGAAACGCCGAAAGCAAACAGCGTGGCACCGAGCCCGAGAGGTGTGTCGGCAATTGCAAGCCACGGCAGGATGATCGCGAGTCCAAGTCCACCCGCGAGGATAATGGGCCTGCTGCCGTACCGCGCATTCGACACGCTGGTCAAAAGCATAGCGACGACGGATCCCGT
Source organism: Bradyrhizobium sp. ISRA430 (assembly GCF_029909975.1). Classification (NCBI taxonomy): domain Bacteria; kingdom Pseudomonadati; phylum Pseudomonadota; class Alphaproteobacteria; order Hyphomicrobiales; family Nitrobacteraceae; genus Bradyrhizobium; species Bradyrhizobium sp. ISRA430. The sequence continues at coordinate 6,772,136 of NZ_CP094516.1, read as the reverse complement.
TCCGAGACAGAGCAGAAGAAGACCAAGCATGCGGTCATCCACCGCGAGCCGCTCCTTGGCGAGTGGCACCAAAGGCGCCCATGCCGCGAGGCCGAATCCGGCCACAAAAAATGCGAGCCGCGTCCCAAGCAGGCCGGCAGACCAATTGGCAGATGGTATCACGGGCGCTCCTGAGAGAACGGGCTCGTGAGCGCGGCGCCCCTCATCCTGCGTGCGTCGGCTGCAAGCGGCCCACGGCTCGACGATGTTGGCCTCAAGTTGACATTCTGTATCCCTGCAAATGCAATGCCGTCACAAAAACTGGACTACGTCACAGGGCGAGCGACAAATTGGGGTGATCGTCGAGCCCGTGGATTCGGTGTTTCGGGTGATCCTTCCCGGATGAGCTAGCCATAAGAGGGGCGACAACTTTTGCTGGTCTGCGACAACCGGAGGCGCAACGCTCACTATGGCTTTGTCGCAAAGCCTACAAACCCTGCAAAGCCAACGGCACCCCCGACGCCACTGTGTACTTGGCGCGAACACCGCTCTAGGTTTTCCGACAGCTTTTGCAAAATCGGGAGTTCTCATCGCAAGTAACGGCGCTGACTCACGAGATCAATACAAGACCGTTATCACGCGCAAGCCGTCAATGTGGCCCGATACCTTTATATTGAATTATTCCTGGTTTCCGGCGGCCAGAAAGCTCCCTGCGCCGCGCTCGCTGTGCCGTGTCTCGAGTCATCCGTTTGTCTGAACTAGCGCTTGCCGCGGCAACCACAGCTGCGGCGAGTGACTTGGCGACAATTTCAAAAGTTTAGGGCTGTCCTGGGATCCCGAATTCCGGGCGCCGGTGCGCTGGGCTGTCTTGGAGCAATCAACCAGATTTCTATGCCATTATTAGCGCCGCGGAAGAGGGCGGCGTCGCTTAGGTCCACTGCGCGCGCGCATTCGATACCGAGGTGCCCGCCGGCATCGTTCAAGCGCTTATCTTCCCAGTTCGCCGAGACCGTCGCGATGACCAAATCGGACTTTGGGTGGTAAGGAGCAAGTGTAGCAGGCACAGATCCATCAGTATCGCCGCCCCCTCACGTTAAAAGCCCAGGCGCTCTGCACTAGATCGAGCTCGATCAGCACCAGTGAACCGACGCCCGCATCAAAGCTCATGCAGATGCGTCAAAATATGTCCGGATCAAGCTGGCGCATGCGGTATGCCCCCAGCACGATGTCGAGCGTGACACTACGTATAAAAACATAGAGCGAGCTGCCGCATTCGGGAACAAGCCGAGGTGATAATAGACGAAGGCGGTCACGCTGGATTCCGCCACGCGAACCAGGGCTAGGCCGGCGCGAAATTCGTGTTTAACCAGGCCCTGATTGTCAAACCGCATCGCTAACGGACGGCCCGGAGGTAGTCGTCACCGAACGAGAGGATACCCAGCATCCACCCGAATGGCAGGCGGATCAGCCAACTTGCTTCGATAGGGCGGCGTCAACCCGCAGCTTGCAGCAGGATCACCGGGCAAAATGATCGTGTAGGTGGCGAATTTGATCCAGTCCGGCTGGAGCGAGGTCAAGGCATGGCCGCCGGGCGCAACGCCTGGCAAGACAGGCAACACGGGAAACACTCGTCTCCAACCATCGGCACGCCTTCAGATTGACGAGGAGGACGTAAACGGGAAGCAATGATCACAATGGCGGAGTTGAGAATCCGATTGATGTAGAACACCAGCGGAAGGGATACAGTGAGCGACGAAAAGCCGTTGTCGATGGCTCCATTTACAAAGGCCGCAAAACACGTCGTTGCGGCCAGAACCGCATAGCAGCCTCAAACCCAGGCATTTCCTTAAGTTTCCCACGCCGGAGGCGTCGGGTCACGCGTCAGGGAACCAGCGTCGCCATTGGTCATCAGGATTGCGGCAGAGTCTGACCATTCGCTTACCAGCTCCACCGCCGTCACAACGGCAGTGGCCGTCCCCAACTGCAGAGGTTCAGCAGTTGGTCCTACTCTCAACTTCGGTCGTACAATAGAAGCGGTGCTGCTTTTCCCAGTACCTGACTACGATCACTCAGCCATTACGTGTCAGTCTGTTGTTCGGTTTGTCGATCAATGGTTTTTCGTGTCGAAAGCCGTAAGTGCGTCGGTCATGTATGCGGGGGGTTCATGACAACGACCGTCCTCGACGCGTTCGTCCACGGAATTGAACTCGTGTCGATCAATCCTAAGGCGGTTCAAACCAGCGTTACCTTTTTTAGGTAGCAACGCGGACGCGCGTCAGACGGAAGCAAATAGCTGTCCTTCAAGAGCCCTTGGCATAAGTGGCAACGCCATCTCTTACAGGAGAGTATGAATTCTACTTCCCCCGGCGAGGTCGAGCTTTCGCGCTCCGCTGCCGTGAAGTCCGGTACAATTCACCTTAGCAGCCGCGTATCACCGACGTTGCTCTTCGCCGAGCACCTGATGGTCGCCAAGCTCGGCACCACCGGCGTGAAGATCTCGATGCGTAAGGGAGCGTGAAGCGGTCGCAGGCTCCTTCGCGTACCACACTGAGCGAACCTGGATTGATTTTTTCATCATTGCTTGGCCATCTGGGCATCAGCAGCGCCGCTGAGGTCGAGCTCGGCAGCGATCTTCGCGCGGCCGGAGCTCGCATCGGCACGATGATCGGACGCGATCGCGACATAGACCGCCGGCAGCACGAAGAGCGTGAACAGCGTGCCCACAGACATGCCCGCGACGAGCACGAGCCCGATCGAGAAGCGACTCGCGGCGCCAGCTCCCGTTGCGGTCATCAAGGGTATGAAGCCCGTGATCATCGCCGCAGTGGTCATCAAGATTGGACGCAGTCGGACACGCGCCGCCATCTCTATAGCCGAGCGACGGTCAAGTCTCTCCTTGAGCTGCAGCTCATTGGCGAATTCAACCATCAGGATGCCGTGCTTGGAAATCAACCCGACCAGTGTCAACAGTCCGATCTGGGTGTAGATGTTCATCGTCGCCCAGCCAAAGAATGGCGGGATCAAGGCGCCGACGATTGCCATCGGCACGCTGATTAGGATGATGAGGGGATCGCGCAGACTTTCGAACTGTGCCGCGAGCACCAAGAATATGATTATAAGTGCAAATGCAAAGGCAATGGCCAGTTGGTTGCCCTCGTGCACATATTGGCGCGCGTCGGCAAGGAAGTCGTGGCTGAAGCCTGCGGGCAGTTTCTTCGCCTCCGCTTCCAGGAAGTCCACAGCCTGACCGATTGTGACGCCGGGCATCGGCACAGCCTGAAAGGTCGCGCAGTTGAGCTGGTTGTAGTGGGTGAGCGCGTTCGGATCGGTTGCAGTCTCGATGGAGACTACGGTGGACAGCGGGAGCATCGAGCCCGCCGCAGTCTTCACATAATAGCTCCCGATTGCTTGCGGCGCCAGGCGTTCCTCGCGTGGCACCTGGGGGATCACCTGGTAGGAGCGGCCCTGCAAATTGAAGCGGTTGACGTAGTTTCCGCCAAGTAAGGTGGCGAGCGCGTTTCCGATGGTCTGCATGGTGATGCCAAGCTCGTTGGCCTTGGATCGATCAACCTTGATTCGTACCACCGGCTGGTTGAACTCGAGGTCGGAGTCGCTCACCATGAACAGACCGCTCTTCCGCGCGGCTTCCTTCAGCTTCGACATCTGCTCGTAGATGGATTGGAAGCCAAGCGTCGAATTGATCACCATTTGCACTGGTAGGCCATCCGAACCGCCCGGAAGTGGCGGCAAGCTAAAGGCAAACGCGTTGATGCCTTCGATTTTGGACAGCTCGGCCTGGACAAGGGACTTTAGCACGATCGATGATCGCTTGCGCTCGTCCCATGCCTTGAGCAACATTCCGGCCATGCCACTCTGCTGGCCGCCAACGCCATTGAGCACAAAGCTCAAATCAGTCTCTGGAAATTTCTGCAACGCGTGTTCGAGCTTGGCGCCGTAATAGTTGAGGTAGTCGATATTGGCGTATCTCGGCGCCTTGGTTAGAGCGAATACGATACCTTGATCCTCCTCGGGTGCGAGTTCCTTGGAAGTGTTCATATAGAGAAAGCCGACGAGGCCCAGCATGGTCAGCGCAAACAGGCCGGTAATCGGACGATAGTCGAGCGAGCGGTCGAGCTTGCGGCCGTACCATCGTGTCATGGTGCTGAAGCCGCGGTTCACAAATCTTGCAAACCGCCCCTCCTCAGCGCGCCTCAGGAAGACCGAGCACATCATCGGCGACAGCGTCAAAGCGATCACGCCCGACACGATCACCGCTCCCGCTAGCGTAAACGCGAACTCGCGGAACAGCGCACCAGTGAGGCCGCCGAGAAACCCGACTGGGGCATATACCGCAGCCAAGGTAATCGTCATGGAGACAACAGGGCCGACGATCTCGCGCGCGCCCCTTATAGCAGCCTGTAGAGGCGGCGCACCTTCTTCTAAATGGCGATGAATGTTCTCTACCACAACGATCGCGTCATCGACCACGAGACCGATTGCGAGAACCATCGCAAGGAAAGTCAGGAGATTGAATGAAAACCCCAGCGCCAGCATCATGCTGCAGACACCAACGAGCGAGAACGGAATAGTGACCACAGGAATGATGACCGACCGCAGCGAGGCCAGGAATAGGAAGATTACCACCACAACGATCACTACGGCCTCGATGAGCGTCTTCTCCACTTCATCGAGCGACGATTGAATGAATTTGGTGGAGTCGTAGGCCACTTTCATCTTCAGTGACGGCGGCAGGTTACGCTCCATTTCTGGAAACAGCGCCCGAACGCCTCGCGCTATGTTTAGCGGATTGCCTTGCGGGCTTGCCCGAACGCCGATAAAGACCGCGTGCTCGCCGTTCATTGCGACGCTAGTGTCTGTGGTCTGCGCGGCAAGCTCGACTATCGCAATGTCCTCCATGCGCACAAAGCCCCCGTCATTGGATTTGACGATCATGCGCTTGAAGTCATCGACACTCCGCAGATCCGTGTTTGCCGTGACATCGGAGATAGTGAAATAGCCCTTGGTCTGGCCGGCCGCGGCCTGGAAGTTGTTAGCGGCGATTGCAGCCGAAACTTCAGCCGGCGACACGCCGTGCCCTGCCATTTTCGCGGTATCGAGCCATAGCCGCATCGCAAAACTCTGGCCGCCCAGGATGTCTGCCGCTGCGACGCCGTCGACGGTTGACATAACGGGTTGCACAACGCGCGAGAGGTAGTCGGAGATCGCGCTGGCCGCCAGTTCCTCGCTGGAAAAGGCGATATACATGACAGCGGTGGCCTGACCGGTCGACTTAGTGACGACCGGATCGTTTGATTCCTTCGGGATTAAGTATTTGACTGAGTTGACCTTGGAGAGCACCTCGGTGAGCGCTTCGTTGGGATCAAAATTGAGCTTGATGTAGACTTGAATCGTGGAGGTACCGAGCACCGATGAGGAACTAATGTAGTCGACGCCCTCGGCGGAAGCGACTGCCTGCTCCAGGGGAGTGGTGATGAACCCCTGGATCATGTCAGCGGAGGCCCCAGGATAGGAAGTCGTGATATTGACGACCGTATTAGATAGTTTGGGATATTGCCGGATCGGCAGTACGGTGGCCGCGCGAAAGCCGATCAGTAAGATCAGGCAACTGACGACGATCGACAATACCGGACGTTTGATGAAAAGCTCGGTAAATGCCATCTCGACTCGCATTTCAAGAGGGGGATGCAAATTCGCCAGCAACTTGCGCTACGGCAATGATCGTCAATGCGGCGACTGCGCTAAAGCCCGTAGTATGAGGGAAGCGTTATCGGCTACTCTAAGAGCTCACGCGTTCCTGAGCATAACGCGCCCAATCCTCCGCTTCTCCATCCTCGTCGCTCGAATGAATATTGGCTCCGCCGTTCTGATCGCTGATCGCGATCTCGAATAGTGTCTTAAGATAAAGCCCCTGCCCTTTTGCAATCGGCCAAAGGTCCGACTCAGGATGTTCGCCTTCACACCTGATTGGAACGCAACGACTTCAAGCAAGGCATCAGTTCAGGCCTCGCGCCGCCCCATCGATCAGGGTCGATCGAAAGTACAAACAACCTGACGAGTGCTCAACCCTACAAAGGTAATTGGGCAATATGGTATGGGCTGCAAAACCTATACTAAGGTTTGTCGAAATGGGCGCTGGTCGCAGCCGCGCGAAACTTGTGAGGTTACCAGACGCAAAGTTCTCGGTCCCACAATATTCCGCAAGCACCCCCTATTGCATCGCTAACCCGCTGAACAACGTCGGATCGGAGTTCGGCCTTTGCTACCAGCTCGATAGGTCTGCCGGAAAAGTTGCCTTGAGCACTTCTTCCAGCTGAATATGCTGCGCACGGTTTGGCTACGCATTCGCCATGATAGCCCTGCGATCAGCCTTCATCTCACACGAGCCATAGCCAGCCATGGTTCGCCGCATCGTCCTATTCACAGCCAAGAACAAGACTCTCCGTTCTTACGCGTCCACATGCACGCCGGCTCGAGATCGCGCGCAACCGCAAGGCCGATCAGCTTGGTAATGACATCGACCCGTTGTTTGCGATGAATTCGAGAATGATGCTGAGCTCGCCCATAAGGGCGCACGATCTTTGCAAAGAATCGATCGAGCGGGTACGACCAATGCGAGAGCTTCGGTTCGCGGCGTTGGGGATGTCGGCTCGTAAGCCTGATGCACGTCCGCGAATTGCGCTGGTCGAGCCGGTCACGGCGATGCGACGTCTCGCACATCAAGCTCTCGACAGCGCAGCAAAACACTCATTACTCGGACGCTACTCATATGTGGCCTGCGATCCCTTCAGCAGCTACGAGGGCAAGAGGATTGTACTGTCCATCCGGTGGATCTCCGTCAGTTCCTCCACCTTTCGGTCGTGAGCCAAGGGTCCGCGCACCGGCGAAAGGCATCGATCTGCTCCAAGATCAGCAGCGACGACGCGCTGCGCTTCGCTTGGTCCGACGCCAGTCTCATCGAAACAGTCGTCTGATGGCGAAGGGGGCCTCCGAATTCGCTCAGGTCAAACCTGAAGTGGTCTCCGGAGGACGGCGACGAGCGTGTCGACCGCGTGGGTCCGGTCCATAGAGCAAGATGCCGTTTGGAAGCTGTAACCGGACCGCATGGTATCGTTCCGGATCCGAGCTTGACTCCATCACGTACTGGCGGAACTGCCAGGTTAGGCGAAAGCTTCGGGCGCGACGGCTCGGCGAGGCTGGAGACGCCCAGCGCCTACAGGAAGAACCGACCGAAACCACGGGGTCGCCGCTCGGACGGATCCATGTCTAAAGACTGATTTGCAACGAAGCGAGCAAGATCTCCGCGGCCAGGCTGCCTGCTCTCCTCCGGTTCCGCCGGCTTTACGCAATCTCCAGGCGCATAGGTCGGAGCCATAGCGGTCACACAGGCAAAAAGCATGCTTTGGTCAGTCTGGTCGTCGCCAGAACCGCCGAGACCATGTCCCGCTCGCCTGGATCGACCACCTGTCCAGGGACACTTGAGTCCTCCAACACCGCCTCGATCATACGGGCTAACTACGGATTCCATTCAGGACGAACTGGCAGCGAAATCGATAACTTGGAGTCCTCCTCGTGACGGGCCCGGCGGTTTCGATCCAGGTAATCGCCAGATGCAAAGGGTGTGCCGCCCAACAGCATCACTTCGGCGGGAGCGAAGCCGTTGGCTCCTCTCTTTTGTTCGCCGGGGCACCCGATTGCACGACGAGTTCGTAGCGACAGTTGCGCTTAGGCACCATCCGAGCATGATGCTAGAAATGATCACTTCCCCCCACCTCTTATCGATTGCCGCCAGCGCTGGTGCGTGCACCTCGTTGAGCTGCGCAATGGCCTAGAGGTTCAATCGTGCGGGACACACATCGCAAATTGTCCTTGCAGACGAATCCAGACAAGGCGATCTTACGCCTCGCGCGCGTACTTGCTCGTGTGGCCGCGAGGGAAGATCATGAAAGAGAGCTCGCCAATCGAAGAGACGACAAGGAAGAGAGCGACGATCTATGCTCGATTCTCATCCGATCTTCAGAATGAACGTTCGATTGAAGATCAGCTTTCGCTTTGTCAAAGCTATGCCGAACGGGAAGGCTTAACCGTTATCAGCACCTATGAGGATCGGGCCCGTTCGGGTGGCTCAGTCATGGGACGCGAAGGCCTTCTTCGGATTTGGACCAAGCGCGGGAGAGATCCTTTGACGTAATAATCGTCGAAGCGCTCGATCGTCTTTCTCGCGACATGGAAGATCTCGCAGGCATCCATAAGCGGCTGTCTTTTCTCGGAATCGAGATCCGGGCGGTTCACGAAGGTGTTGTCAACACCGTGCTGGTCGGCCTTCGCGGCTTGGTCGGACAACTCTATCGTGAAGACAACGCTCACAAGGTACGTCGTGGCCAAGCAGGGCGGGTCAAGCAAGGTTTGGCTGGAGGTGGCCTGACATACGGATACGCCGCGGTTGCCGGAAAAAGCGGCGAACGGGTCGTCCTCGAGGCCGAGGCACAAGTGATCCGGCGCATCTTTCAGGAATACGTGGACGGTCGAACGCCTCGCGAGATCGCACACGATCTCAACAAGGAAAGGGTATCACCTCCGCGAGGGCGCGCATGGAATGCTTCAACTATCAATGGCAACGTTGAGCGTGGCGCCGGAATTCTGCAGAACGAGCTTTATGTAGGGCGCCTCGTCTGGAACAAGGTCAGGATGGTGAAAGATCCCGACTCGGGAAAGCGCCTGTCACGACCGAATCCGAGGAGTGACTGGCAGATTGCTGAAGTGCCGCATCTTGCAATTGTCAGTCCAGAGTTGTTCACAGCTGCCCAGCAACGCAAAGGGGAGCGCAGCCACGGCCACCCCAGCCATCAACGTCGGGCCCGTCGGATGCTATCTGGCTTGTTGCGGTTCATGCGGCTCGGGTATGGCAACGAATGGACGGGACAAATCGGGGCGCGTTCGGATTCGCTGCTCGGCGGCCACCGAAAGTGGCATGTGTCCTGACGCCAAGACGTTCTATTTAGACACGGTCGAGAGTGCAGTCCTCAGCGGGCTAAAGACCGAATTGCGCGCGCCGAAGGTTCTTTCGGAGTACGTGCGCACATATCTAGAGGAGCGGAAGCGCCTCGCAGCTACATCAAATGCAAAACGGCAGCGCCTTGAGCAGCAGCTAGGGCAATTAAACCGGGAAATCGAACGACTGGTGGATGCGATTGCAAAAGGACATGGCGATCCGTCTGTTCTCGGACCGCGATCAACCGCACTGGATGCCGAACGAAAGCGGATATCCGAGGAGTTGCAGAGTGAACCGCTCGCCCCGAAGGAAGTCGCGCTGCATCCGGCCATCCTCAAACGATACGAGGAGCAACTCGGTCGGCTTGAAGAAGCGCTAGCAAAAGGTGCCAGTGCAGGCGACGGAGAGGCCGCCGAAGCCATCAGAGACCTGGTCGAGACGGTCACTGTGTTCCGCGATCCAGCGCGCCCAGGTGGTGTAGCCGTGGAGATAGCAGGCCGGCTAAATGCCCTGCTCGGGGAAATGGCCTATCCCAACCAAGTCAAAGGAGTGTGGGGAAAGGTGGTAGCGGGGGAGGGACTCGAACCCCCGACCCCAGGATTATGATTCCCGTGCTCTAACGGTTTGAGTCCTTGGCGCGGGACTTTTGCGCCGACCCGGGCCGAAATGCCCGGGAAACCCCCACCCGGTCAGGCACTTGCAGGGGCGATTTTCCGTCCCCTCGCCGCCCCTCCATGCTACGATAATGCTACGGGGCCACGGAGGTGGGCCATGTCACGCTCACGCAAATCGCCTGAGAAGTCGACGCGGGTTCTGATCACCGCCGAGATCGTGGCCGAGGCGCTGGCCCGTGCGGCGCGCGCCAAGGACTCGAATGAGTTCTACGACTACTGCGACACACAGTTGCGCTACCTGGTCCTGCGCCAGCGCGGGTCCCGCGTCGGCTGGTTCGTCCGCGTCAACGGCCAGATGAAGCGGATCGGCAACGCCAAACGCGAGCCCGGCGACGACAGTTATCTCACTGTGACGAAGGCCCGAGACAGCGCCGGCGCGCGCTACTATGCGATGCGATCGGGCAGACGTCCGCACACAAAGGGGTGGAGCTGGGCCGACCTTGACCGCGAATTCCAGGCCTCGCGCCAGGTCAAGCGCAAGAAAGGCAAGCGCGTCAGGCCGCCGGCGCCAGCCACCCTGAAGGACATCGCGGGCTGCTTCGACAAGCCCCAGTTCGCCGCCTGGCGGGCCAAGAGGCTCTCCAATCTGACCGACGTCGACCTGATCGAGCTGCTCGATGCCGTCCACCGCGAGCGAGGGCACGGCGCCTGCTGCAAGACGCTCGCCTGGGTTCGGGCCACGCTGACCTGGGCCCGTTCCGAACGAACCATCGAGAGCGGACTCGTCGGCGTCGTGCCGTGGTGGGAGGAGATCAGGCCCCCGCAGCCGTCGGCCGCTGAAATCGAGCAGATGGAGCAACGCGACCGCGATTTCAACGCTGCCCGGGAAGCGTTCAAGATCGACGCGCTCGGCAAGCTGCTCGTGATCCACGAACGGTACTGCGCCGAGCGGAGCGGAAACCGGAAGGTCTCGCCCGCGGTCCGGGCCGGCCTCTGGTGGCTGATCTTCACGCTGAACCGGAAGTTTACCTGCAGCCAGCTCAAGCGCGACGACTTGAAGTACCAAGATCCGCTCAACCCTTTGTCCACGGCCGCTCAACCATGGGGCACGGCGGAATGGCCGGCCGAGGGCGTCAAGAACAAGCGCCGCTTCATGCTCCCGATCCCGCCGTTCTTGCTTCACATCGTGCGGTGTTGCCAGCGCGACTTTGAGGTGATCGTCACCAGGAAGCGCGGCCTGCGCAGCATCAGCGGCTGGCTGTTTGCCTCCTCGCGCAGGAAGAGTCGCCGCGGACACCCTGACAACTCGGATCCTGGACTGTTTCCGAGCAGCCTCAACGGACATCTGCGCGCCATGGGCGGCCGGAAGAAGACCCGCAAAGGCGAGCGCACGAAGAACTATCTCGAAGGCTTGCCGCGCTTCTGGCCGCACCTCGTGAGAACCATTGCGACGGACTTCATGAAGGCGCAACCCGACAAGGTGTCCGGGGCCGCCGTGTCGGCCCTGCTCGGCCACGTTCTGCCGCGCGACCGCAACGAGGCGGACGACGAGATGTCGGCCGTCACGCGGGAGTTCTACCTCACCAGCCAAGAGATGCCCTTGAAGACCCAGGCGATGAAGCTGTGGAGCGACGCCGTGCTCGACGCCTATGTCAGGGCCGGAGGCACCTTGCCCATGCCGCACGAAGTCGACGAGAACGACAAGGAGAAGCTGAACTGGCCCCAGCCGAAGCTGCCGCGGATCCCTGATGCGCGGCTGCGCCCCTCGCTCGGTTCGCAGGATCGTGGCACGACCGCCGCGAGATCTCGCCGCAAACCCGCCTCACCGCCGGCGAAGCGGCGGCAGCGGCAACAAGGCCGAGACCTGCTCCGCAAGGCCTGAGCCGACCGCCGGCATCGGGCCGGGCTCCATGGATCCCGGCGATCTGTGATCGGCCAGACGCCGCGTTGTCCGTGGCGCAAACTCCATGTCACTCACAGCAAAACCTTGAATCGTAACCCATCTCACATGTCAGCCTGCGCAATCTATGATACAGGTCCGGTGTTCCGCGACGGCGGGCGGGACCGGGACCGTCCACTCCGCGACGAATGAGACGATCGGATTTGAAGTTCGGTTCGTCCATCTGGACCAGGATTGCCAGCCTCCTCATGCCGCCGCCACGCCGGTTTTCGGCGCATGGTCGATCGATGTCCATGCGTCGGTCCCGAGCGCCTGGATCTCCCAGCCACGGTCGCTCTGCCGCGGCGCGTTCCGCCCGCAACCCGCCGAATCTGCGATCCTCGGCGTGGCCCTAACGAGGTGAAAAAGATGTCGTTCATCGCTCGATCTCGATCACCACGATCATCTCAATGGACGAACTCCTGACAACTGGGTCGTCAGCTGATTGATATTGATCTGCTCGATGAGCCGATCCGCCTTCACCCGACCGGACTCCCGGAACAGCGTGCCGGCCTTGTCGCCGCGCGCAAACGCGAAAGTCAGCTTGTCCGTGTTGACCTCCGAGAACGATCCAAGAGTGCTTCCGGGTCCGACGAAACTGGTGAGCGTCCAGATCGGACCACCATTTACATTTTTCGTGACGACGAAATTGACGTACCCCCCGAAGACGCCACCGTCGTCGGAAAGCTTCTTGTCCCAAGCCACGTGCTGCGCAGTCAGGGCGAGCTCGACGGTTCGTTTGAGACCGAGTTCGCCTGCGAGATTTGTATCGGTCGGCCAGCATTCCGCCAGATTGCCACCCAGCTTTCTCACCTCCGCCGCCTCCTTTCGCAGAGCCCGCACCGAATAATAGTACTTCTGCGTGAAGTTTTGCTCGCGCGATTGGCTGAGCGCCCCGCCCAAACCGAACGCAAAGGGCGCGTTGACGTAAGTCAGAGATGGGCTGAGGCCTCCTGTATCGTTGACCGTCAGATTGAGCTGGACGGCAACGACCATGTCGTCGCCGAGCAAGGTCTCCGACATCGCGTCACCCCGCTCGATCAACTGCACCAGTTCGCAGCTCACCCGTCGCGAAATCGAATGGATGGTCGGTCCGTTCTGATCGGCCGGAATATCGAAGTTAGGAACGACCGTCGCACATCCGGAAAGCAAAACGCCAGAAAGCGAGATCCAGAGCCAGCCGCTCCATTGTCGCACAGCCTCCCTCATCTCGACCCCTCCGACACACTTCTGCAGAAGCCCACCTTGTGCGGAATCGCGTTCACGTCGCGCCTGACCTCGCCCATCGCCTCGCAAGCCGACGTCCGTCTGGTCTTGCATTGAATGGTGGTGGAGCCTGCCTTCACCTGGCAATCGCACCATGGATCATCATCAGCCGAGACTGTCGCTTCTGCTTCGATTTTTTCGAAAGCCGCATCAATCTCGGCGGACGTCGGCGGCGTCCGACCGAAATAGTACATCATCGAATAAAAGCGGCGCTGGATGCCCTGCCACATCGTGCCCCCCAGAAAATGATTTTGCCCAAAGCCGGATACTGCATGCATCCTGGAGGAGAACAATAGGCTAGCGCCCGCAGCGGTCGATTATTCCCTGCCTGCTCGGCCGCAGGTGCGCCCCGCTGCATCGCACGGCCAGCCAGCAAGGCAGGATACTACGCCGAGGGCGACTTCGAAGCACATCGATGCAGACGCACATATCTAAGAGCAGTTCGGCGCACGCAGAGATGCGTCGTCTCCACGACTCGCATGGCGACGGTGAATCGCGGTCGCGGTGCGGCTTGATCCGCCGCAGCGCACGGAGCGGATCAAAACTCGAGATCGACGTCGTTCGGGACTCTACCTTTGCGACGGATGAGTCTCGTGCCGAAGTCGTCTTCGAGCGCCACCTCCGCCAGCGCGTACTCGACAAGCTCGGTGTCGGACGTTATGCCGGATTTTTTCTTCGCAGCTGCCACCAGATCTCGGCAAACGCGGCCGCCTATCCGACGGTTTTCGCTACCGAGCAGACCAAGTTTCCGTGCCGTTTCCAGAACCGCACGCCGCCTGACGTTCGGCTGTCCCGGTCCGCTTGGACTCTCGCGGGTCGACTTCAAAATGATAGATCTCCTGCTTGGAAAATAGAGATTTGGCAACGGGTTCAATGTCCTTATGGCCCTATAGACGTCAATCTTTCCCGGCCTGACGAACAATTCGGAAAACACGCTGCCGAACCCGCGGGGGTCGCTTGCGCGATCACCTCAAAGGACCCCGATGGAGACACGATCACAGCTATCCGGCTCGAATTGACCCAAACTGACCCCCCAAGGGAACCACTAACCCCGGACTGAACACCAGAACCATTTTGCGGCCAGATCCAGACCAAACGGAAACGACAGATCTAGCCAGGGTCTTTACCGGATGGGTACATTGAAGGTGGCTCACGAGAGCCTGCGAAGTCTTCGAAAAGAAGATTGTCTAGCCGGTGCAGATAGTTAGCGCCTTGGCGCTCCCCCAGCGGACACGGACCAAGCCTAATCCGGCACATGACCCCACATCATGCGCAAGGCATCGAGCTTGTACGGATCGCGGCCGAGCGCGCACACCGCATTTGCAGAAGCTCGCCATGCTGATGGTCGCAAGCCAGACCGGCAAGAACGGATTTTTCGAGACTTGGTGGCTGAGCTGGTTTCGATACGGAGACGCCGGATTGCAGCGCCGAGGAGCGCGCTGTCATGCCGGCCTTTCTGACGCCGGCCGAGATGCCGCAAGAGCGCGCCGCCCGAGCACTTCGACGCGGTCTTCATCGAGACGATGAGCCGTCTTCACAAGGGCGCGGTGAAAATGGCTGACCAGATGTGGCACAGCCGGGGTGACCCGCGCCTGCGCATCATGGCGCATGCCATCCGCCATGAGCAGCAAGGCGAGATTGCTCTGATGCGCAACCGGCACGGCCGCGGTCGCGACCGCCTTCCGCAACATGCTGGACGACAATGTCAATTAGCCGGCAGGAACTTCGGCCGGACATGTCGATTGACGTTTATAGCTCGCCTGCCCCCTAGACGACCAGATGAAGCGGATGACCGGCCTTCTCCTTGGTCTTGCGACCGCTTTGGCGGGATGCCAGCGCGAAGAACGGCAATTGCGGCTCGATCCGCCGGTCGCGGATGCGCTGGACAAGATTGCGCTGATGCCGAACGGCATCAGCGGCGCGCCACCGAATGTCTATTACGCGCTCGGCCGACCTTACGAGGTCAACGCCTACAATCTCAGCCAAGGCAAGCGGCTGTATTCCTGGTTTGGCTGCAAGGCCTGCCATGGCGACGGCAAGGGCGGCAGCGGGCCGGGCTTCCTCGACGGCTGGTGGTACTACGGTCCCGAGATGGTTTCGATCTTCGCCTCGATCCGCGACGGCCGGCCGCACGGCATGCCGGCCTTTCGCGACAAGATGACGACCGAGGAGATCTGGCGGCTCGCAGGCTATGTCCAGACCATCGGATCCTATGAAGGCAAGACGGCGGCGCCCAGCCGCAACGACGAGAAACAGACGCGACCTGCCGAGAATCGCGCGCCGGCGAAGATCCTCTTCGATCAGGGGCCGACGCCGCTCCATCCGGATCAGGGGCCGACGCCGTGATCCGGCACGTTCGAACAGCCTGTCACTGCGCCGTGCTTGCGGCACTGCTCGCTGGATGCGGCGGCTGGCAATCCGTGCTCGAACCGCATGGCGTCTCCGCAATCAGCCTGAGACATCTCATCATCCTGATTGTTGCCGTCTGCTCCGTGGTCTGGATGCTCGTGATGATCGCATTGATCGCTGCGCTCTGGCGCAATCGCGACAACAGCCCGGCGTCACCCGGTCCGCAAAACGAGCGCCGTATGACGATCGCAGTCACCGGCGCTGCCATCGCCACCGTGCTCATGATCTCCACCTTCACTATCATGAGCTTCTTCGCGACGCGCGCGCTCAGCGTCGCAGGACCGGACGATCTGACCATCCGGGTGCGCGGCCTGCAATGGTGGTGGGACGCAGAATACATCGGCCCCGATCCATCGCAGCGATTCGAAACCGCGAACGAAATTCATATTCCCGTCGGCCGCAACGTGCGTCTCAAGCTCGAAGGGCTCGACGTGATCCACTCGTTCTGGGTGCCGAGCCTCGCGGGCAAGCAGGACCTTATTCCGGGTCGCCCGAACGAGCTGACAATTCGCGCCGAACGCGCCGGCGTCTACCGCGGTCAATGCGCCGAATTTTGCGGCATGCAGCACGCTCATATGGCGCTGCTCGTATTTGTAGAGACGCAGGACGATTTCGATAGATGGGCGAATGCGCAGCGGCGGGACGCGATCCAACCGGCGGCAGAGGAGATCGCCGCGGGCTTGCAGACATTCTTGGCAAAACCCTGCGCGGCCTGCCACACCATTCGTGGTACCGCGGCGGGCGGCACCACGGGACCCGACCTGACCCATGTCGGCAGCCGCCGCACCATCGCAGCCGGGCTGTTCGAGACCACGCGCGGCTCGCTCTCCGCCTGGACTGCTGATCCCCAGACGATCAAGCCCGGCAACAATATGCCTATGGTGCCGCTTACGCCGGACGAGCTGCGCGCCGTCTCCGCCTATCTGGCGAGCCTCAAATGAGCGGTCCCGCGACGGCACCCGATGCGCGCGACATCGAGCTCGAACGTTCGCGCTTGACCAGCGCGCTCGCCGAGACTTGGAGGACACCGTCCGGCTTCTTGGGCGCGCTCGCAACCGTTGATCACAAGATCATTGGCCGGCGCTACATCTTCACGGCATTCATCTTCCTTTCGCTTGGCGGCGTATTGGCGGCCCTAATGCGAATCCAGCTCGCGCAACCCGAAGCGCGCCTGCTCGGGCCTGATCGCTACAATCAGATCTTCACCATGCACGGCGCGAACATGATGTTCCTGTTCGCTGTCCCGGTGATGGAGGCCGTCGCGGTCTATCTTGTCCCGCTGATGGTTGGCACCCGCAACATCGCCTTTCCGCGGCTCAACGCCTTCTCCTACTGGATCTATCTCGCCGGCGGCATGCTGCTCTGGATCGCCTTCGCGCTCGACATGGCCCCGGATGTCGGCTGGTTCGCCTATGTGCCGCTGTCCGGCCCGCAATATGGCGCCGGCAAACGCGCCGATATCTGGGCGCAGATGATCACCTTCACAGAGCTGTCTGCGCTCGCCGTCGCGGTCGAACTCATCGTCACCATCTTCAAGCAGCGTGCGCCGGGCATGACGCTCGACCGCATTCCGGTATTCGTATGGGCGATGCTGGTGACGTCATTTCTCGTCATCATGGCGATGCCGGCGATCGTCGTC
The DNA here is from genome assembly GCF_029909975.1 of Bradyrhizobium sp. ISRA430. Lineage (NCBI taxonomy): Bacteria > Pseudomonadati > Pseudomonadota > Alphaproteobacteria > Hyphomicrobiales > Nitrobacteraceae > Bradyrhizobium > Bradyrhizobium sp. ISRA430. Next base: position 6,755,280 of record NZ_CP094516.1, on the reverse strand, counting down.
GCGAGCAGCAGCCTGATCCTGGACCGGCTCGTCGGCACGCACTTCTATAATCCGGCCGAAGGGGGCGACGTGCTGCTCTGGCAGCATCTGTTCTGGTTCTTCGGCCATCCTGAGGTCTACATCATCTTTCTGCCTGCCGCCGGCATGGTCTCGACCATGATCGAGCCCTTCGCGAGGCGGCCAGCCTTCGGCTACCTCCCCCTGGTGATGGCTCTGATCGCGACCGGTATTCTCGCCTTCGGCCTGTGGGTGCATCACATGTTCGTCGTCGGGCTGCCGCGGCTCGGCGACAGCTTTTTCACTGCATCCAGCATGGCCATCGCCATTCCCGCCAGCATCCAAGTGTTCTGCTGGCTGGCGACGCTATGGGACGGCAAGCCCGTGTTCAAGGCACCGCTCCTCTTCATCATCGGCTTCATCGTTACTTTCGTGATCGGCGGGCTCACGGGCGTCATGGTGGCTTCCGTGCCGTTCGACACACAGGTCCACGACACCTATTTCGTCGTCGCACACTTCCACTACGTGCTGATTGGCGGCGCTGTGTTTCCGCTGCTCGGTGCGATCCACTACTGGTTTCCCAAGATTACTGGGAAGATGATGAGCGAAAGCCTCGGGCGATCGTCGTTCTGGCTGATCTTCATCGGCTTCAACGCGACCTTCTTCCCGATGCACATCCTCGGCCTTCAAGGCATGCCGCGCCGGATCTACACCTATCAGCCTGACCTGCCGTGGCATGGCCTGAACCTGTTTGTCAGCCTGAGCGCAATCTTCCTGACGATCGGCTTCCTGCTCTTCTTCGTCAACGCGATTAGCAGCCTGCGCGGTGGCGTGACCGCGTCGGACAATCCCTGGGATGCACCAACCCTCGAATGGGCAACAACCTCGCCGCCCCCGAGTTACAATTTCGCGTTGATCCCGGTCGTCGGCGGACTGCACCCGGTCTGGGAAAACCGCGACACGCTCTCCGTCGCCGATGGCCTGCGCAGCGATCGCCGCGAACTGCTTGTGACCTCGCTCGCGACCTCCGAGCCGCAGGTGCGCGAAGCCTCGCCGCAGCATTCGATCTGGCCGCTCTGGGCCGCGCTCGCCACAACCGTGATGCTGATCTGGTCGATCTTCTCGCCCTGGGCCGTGGTCTGGGGCTCGATCCCCGTCGCGATTGCACTGATCGGCTGGTTCTGGCCCAAAGGCACGCCGGAGGACGAGGCATGAGGGAGCGGATCATGCTCGATCTCGGCAAGCTGCCGCTCCATGGCCTGGGCACAGCCAGCGTCACCTGGTGGGGCACCCTCGCGTTCATGCTGATCGAAGGTACTGGCTTCGCGCTGGTCATCGCCGTCTATCTCTATCTGATGAGCCTGGCTGCAACCTGGCCGATCAACGCGCCGCCGCCGGACCTGCTTCCTGGCACGCTGCTGACGCTCATCCTCCTGGCCAGCCTCATCCCGAATATCCTGATCTCGCGCTGGGCCGGGCAGCAGGACCTGCGCAAGGTCAGGACCGGTATCGTCATCATGTCGATCTTCGGCATCGCGCCACTGGTCGTGCGTGTCTTCGAGTTCCCGGCGCTCAGGGTCAGTTGGGATACCAACGCCTACGGCTCGGTGGTCTGGACGCTGCTCGGCCTCCACACCACGCACATCATCACGGAGCTCGTCGACACCTTGGTTCTCGCGGCGCTGATGTTCACGCGGCACGGCCGCAATCCGCGGCGGCTCGGCGACGTCCAGGATAGCGCGATGTATTGGAACTTTGTCGTCGCGACCTGGCTTCCGATCTATGGCTGCATCTATTGGCTCGCACGGCTATGAGCATGTCAAAACCTCTCGCACACCTCCTGATCTGGGCCGGACTTTGGCTTGCGCCGCTCATCTGGGCCGTGAACATGCAGCTAGGGCAGGTCCTGCCCTACACCGACTGCCGCCGCTCGCTGCATGCGGCGGCGATCACGTCGTTTCTCGGAGCCGCCATCACGAGTCTGTCCGGCATAGTCTCATGGCGATGCGCGGGGCGACTAGGGGCGGACGCCTCCTCCAGGCCGAACACAGTTTCCTTCGGAGGCGGGGTCAGTGCCCTCTCCGCCACGATCTTCACCTTTGCACTCCTGATGCAGGGAATTGCCGCGATGGTGCTGAGCGGATGCGAAAAATAGCGGCGACGATGATCCTGCTGCTGGCGAGTCCGGCGCACGCGCATGGGCCCGCGCAAGAGCTGTTGCGCCCAAGCTGGACGTTTGATCCATGGATCGTCGTCCCCCTCCTCGCGTTCGGACTGATGTACAGCATGGGTGCGCTGGTGCTGCTGAAACGGCGGGCGCAAATCGTCGCGGCCCGGATATGGCAGATTGCCGCCTGCTGGGCCGGTTGGTTGTCTCTGATCGCGGCGCTGGCCTCGCCGCTGCACTGGCTCGGCGAGCGGCTGCTCAGCTTTCACATGATCGAACACGAGATCCTGCTGGCGGTGTCTGCGCCATTGATCGTGATCGCACGACCGGTCGGAATCTTGCTCTGGTCCATGCCCCGCTGCGCGCGGGTGCGGATCGGCCGTTGGATGCGATTTTCGGCCATCGATGCAGCCTGGTCCTTCCTAAGCGCTGGCCGCAATGCCACACTCCTGCATGCAGTTGCGATCTGGACCTGGCATGCTCCGCCCCTGTTCGATGCAGCGATCACCAATGTCACCATGCATCGACTGCAGCATCTGAGTTTCTTCCTGACGGCTGTCCTGTTCTGGTGGTCTGTATTTCGGCGCAGCGAGACCGGTACGGCCGCCTGGCACGTGTTCGTGACCATGCTGCACACGACCATCCTGGGCGCCCTGATGGCGCTGGCGCCGCGCCTGCTCTATCAGGAGCAGGTGGCTGCGGCGGCCGCCTGGGGCCTGACGCCGCTCGAAGACCAGCAGATGGCCGGCATCATCATGTGGGTGCCGGCGGGAACGATCTATGCCGGCGCCGCCCTGGCGCTGATTGCGCTGTGGATCAGGCGAGCCAGCAAACACCGCGAGCAAGCCGATGCCCTTGTTGTCTAGGAAGCGTGGCTCAGTCGTCGCTGTGGCCGGACTCCTGATCGCTGCGGCTGGCGCCGGTGGCTTCGCTTGGAAGTCCCGAGTGCAGGCCGATCGCGTTGCCCGCGCCATCACCGGGGGCGATCCATCCCGCGCACCGGTACTCATGCGCCGCTACGGCTGCGTGGGGTGCCATACGATCCCCGGCGTTCCCGGCGGGAACGGGCAGGTCGGCAGCTCGCTCTCCGGCATTCGGGGGCGCGTCTATATCGCCGGCGTCACGACCAACTCGCCCGACAATCTCGTGCAATGGATCGTCGCACCGCAAACCTTTTCGCCGCGAACGGCCATGCCGGTGACCGGGATCAGCGAGTCCGAGGCGCGTGACATTGCAGCCTACCTCTATGCGCAATAGCGCCGAGGCGCTCAGGGTGCGGCAGTCGGCCGAGATGGCAGTGATTTGATGAACATTGCGATCGCCTCGCGATCGCTCTGCGGCAGCATGGCCGTGTTCGTGACCACATCGGCCATCGACGAGCCGACGCGCCCGTGGTTCGGCGTGGTGCCGGTTTTCAGCATGTTCGCCAATTGCTGCTCCGACCAGTCACCGATGCGCTCGGGCGTGATATTGGGGTAGAAGCCCGCGCCTTCGGGATCCTGCCCACCTGCGTAGCGCGTTGCCGATGCGATGCCGCCGAACGTGTCGCGCGATGAGTGGCACTCGGCGCAATGGGCGAGCGCCTCGCTCAGATAGCGCCCGCGATTCCATTTCTCGTCACGCGCAGCGTCCCGCGAAAGCGGACCGGGCTTGAAGTAGAGAAGTTTCCAGAAACCGACAAAGCGGCGAATGCCGAACACCGGATTGAGCTCGTGTTCCGGAGGACGGCCCCTCACCACCGCGAGTGTCCGCAAGTAGGCCATCAAATCCTCCACGTCCGCGGCGCTCATATGCGTGAAACTCGCATATGGAAATACCGGATAGTAGTGGCTTCCATCTGGCGAGACACCGTTCAGGAGCGCGTTGGCGAGATCTCTGGTCGTCCACGTGCCGATCCCATCGATGGGATCCATCGAAATGTTCGGCGCGCGAAACGTTCCGTAAGGAGAGGCGAGCGCCAGCCCTCCGCCGAGATGCAAACGGTCCGGTTGTCCTGGGGAGGCATGACAGGACGAGCAGTCGCCGGCCGCAAAGACGAGCTTGCCTCTTTCCGCGTTGCCCGCGCCCTCGAAAATCCCGCTGAGATCAGCGTTCGCGAAAAGATCGGGCGCGGTGATCATCCAGATGACGCCGGCGATCAGCGCGGCCGATCCAACTCCGGTCATCGCCCAGACCCAGCCGCGCATCCACTTGCTTTTTCCTCGACAGCCTGCCCAACCGGACTAACAGGCAGCGTTCGTCACTGTTCCTTCGGCTGGCCGTTCCCGGCTCAACCGGACGCGCTCGCTGGCCGCCGGTAACAGCGCGCTGGAAATCGCCGACATGCATTGCATCGGTCCGGCCGTCGGCCCCGGCCGCCTGTCCGCGACCTGCCTAGCGCCGCATGAACTTGTGGAACCGGCTCAATTTACCGTCCTTGGTGCGGTCCTGATGAAGGAACGCGATGCCGGTCTCGTCGAATTTTTGGAAGAACTGGTCCCAACTGATCCGGTCGAGCCCTTCGTCTTTGCGATCAAAGTCGAAACGCAAGATGCCGGCATGACCGTCGTCCACTGTTGCCTTGACGGTCGCAGGCTTACGCCGCGCTCCTCCGCCCATTTGCGGATGATATCGTGGCTGGTGGTCGCTTGCGCCTCGGTGTCGCTAGTTCTGGTGCGGCTTGCGCTCATTGGCTCCTCCCTCGCTGGAAAGGTGGAACAACGGCGTCCGCCATTGTCGGGCTATTTGCCATGAAACGCCGGCCAGCAGGATTTGTTCTTGCACCGCCCCCCGCGCGGCCACCGCATCAAACGTCGAGCATCCAACTTGTTCATCGCAACTCTCAACCGACAGTTGATGCGAGAAGAAGTGAACGCCACCTGGAATGAAGACGCTTGGCTGGACGCCTGTTGGGCAACGGTCGTCCTGGGAGCGAGTGTGTCATTTGAGGCAAGAGTCGAACATCTGGGACCGACTGTTGAGCATGAGCGCGACCTCCGCGGTTGCTTTATCTATCCTCTCGAAAAGATGATACCCGCGGCTGCACAAATAGGAACGCGCTCCGCCCTGATGCGTCAGCCGATATGGCAAAGCTCATCAAAATCCGATTTCATCATTTCGGCAACAATGACGCGCTCGGCGTCGATCGCCTCGAACAGTCCGGCCCCGACGCGCGTCAGATCCTTGTCTCGGTCCGTGCGGCAAGCGTCAATCCCGTCGATTTCAAGATCAGGTCGGGCAAGTATCCCTCCGTGAAGGAGGATCGCCTGCCCTACACTCCTGGCAGAGACGTCTCCGGCATCGTGGAGAGGTGCGGCGCCCAAGTAACGCGCTTTCAAGCGGGCGACGAGGTCTTCGGAATGGTTCCGGTGTTCGGCGGCGGCTACGCCGAGCAGGTGGTCCTGGAAGAGCGAGCGGTCGCCTCTAAGCCGGCCGGGCTTGATCATGTCCATGCGGCGGCGGTCCCGCTGGCGGGACAAACGGCGCATCAAGGCCTATTCCGATACGGCAAGCTGAAAGCGGGAGAGTCCGTTCTGATCCACGGCGGCTCGGGCGGCGTCGGCCATTTCGCGATTCAGTTCGCCAAGGCAAAGGGCGCCCGTGTGCTGACAACCGTTTCCACAGAACATGTCGATCTCGCGCGAACGCTCGGCGCCGACGTTGTCATCGACTACAAGACCCAGCGCTTCGAAGAAGTCGCCACAGATCTCGATATGGTCTTCGACTTGATCGATGGAAAGACACGCGAACGCTCCTGGGCGCTGCTCAGAAAGGGCGGACGCCTGATCTCCACATTGACCGAGCCGTCGCGAGATCGGGCGAATGCGCTCGGCGTGACCGCCATGCGCTACACTGTCGAGCCCGACGGCGAGGAGTTGGCCGAGATTGGACGACTGGTGGATGCCGGCAAGCTGAAGCCGCATATCCAGACCACATTCCCTCTTGAGCAGGCGAAGCAGGCTCTGGCCACCGTGGAGCAAGGCCACACCGCCGGCAAGATCGTGCTGATTTGCGGTTGAGGAGAATCACGCCATGAACTCTCCGAACCGACGATTTTTGCTGGCCGCCGCAGCCGCACTTGGCGCTACCGCGGCCGCCTCGGCGCAACAAGGCAATGAGCCCGTGTCCGGCAGCAAGGGCGCTCCGATCATCGGCCCCCGTAACCCGGACCGGGAGCGTCAGAATCCAGATATCCTGCGACCGCCGTCCACCGACCATGGTTCGCTGCCAAACCTCCGGTCCTCGTTTGCAGATGCCCACATGAAGATCCGCGAAAGCGGCTGGTCGCGCGAAGTCACTCAGCGCGAACTCGCGTTCTCGACCACAATGGCCGGTGTGAACATGCGCCTCACTTCCGGCGGTGTCCGCGAGTTGCACTGGCACAAGCAGGCCGAATGGGCTTTCATGCTGGCCGGCAAGGCGCGCATCACGGCGGTCGACAACGATGGTCACAATTTCATCGCCGATGTTGGCCCGGGCGACCTCTGGTACTTCCCCTCAGGCATTCCGCACTCGATTCAAGGGCTGCCCGACGACGGCTGCGAGTTCCTGCTGGCGTTTCCGGACGGCGAGTTCTCGGAAGATAGCACTTTTGCTATCACCGACTTATTCGCACACAATGAGCGCGAAGTGCTGGCAAGAAATCTGGCCGTCGACGTCAAGGCGCTCGACCGCATTCCGAAGCAAGAACGCTTCATCTTTCAAGCCGAACCACCGCCGCTACAGCTACAGGCGGACGCTGTTCGCAATCCCCTTGGCGGAGTGCCGCTCGATATGGTCTTCAGGCTGATGCAGCAGCCTCCGACCCAGTCGCCTGGCGGCAACGTCCGCATCGCCGATACCCGCAACTTTCCCATTTCGACCGATGTTGCTGCGGCATTGCTCGAGGTCAACCCCGGCCACATGCGTGAACTGCACTGCGAGTGGCAGTACTACATCTCCGGCCAGGCGAGAATGACCGTATTCGCGGCCGAGGCGCGGGCGCGGACATTCGACTACCGGGCGGGCGACGTCGGCTACGTGCCGATGTCGATGAGCCATTTCATCGAGAACACCGGCAGCGAGCCGCTGCGGTTCCTCGAGCTGTTCAAGGCGCCACGCTTCATCGACGTTTCCCTCGCGCAATGGATGGCACTGACGCCGCCTGAGCTGGTCGCGGCGCACCTGGACATCGATCGCAGTGTGCTTGAGCAATTGCGCAAGGACAAGCGGCCGATCGTTTAGCTTTGGCGTTCAGGTTCGATCGTTAGTCTGAACGTCGCCTATGGTACTGCCCTTCTCCTCGGCTCCAATCTATCGGCAATGGTCATCCGCTCCGGAGAAGGAGCCGCTCATGCGCTACGACCAGAGGCCCAAGCGCCTGCCGCGAACGGTACGGTAGCGCGCGTCGGTTTGCGGCTTGATGAAAAGGGCCGCGACGCTCGGATGTTGCTTGCGGATCTCGGTCTCGATCGAGATCACGCACTGCTCAATGTCGTCGGCGCGCTTGTCGTCCGCATACTCGACGCTCAGCGCTGCGACGACCTCGGATGGCGACAGTTGTGCCGTCAGGAGGCCATTGGCCTGAAGCACGCCGGGTGAGCGTCGCGCGATGGCGAGGATCGATCGCGCGAGCTCGGGATGCGCCGGCTCGCCGATCAGGAGACTCTTGCTTTCGCGGGCGAGTCCGATCGATGCAATTCCGAGGAGAATGCCGATCAGGATCGAGCCGACACCATCCCAGACCGGTTGGGCCAGCCACACCGCCGCCGCAGTGGCTCCGGCCGCAATGGCGATGCCAACCAGCGCCGCGCTGTCCTCGAGCAGCACCATAAAGGCTGGAGGATCCTTGCTGCGGACGAAGGCCTGGTAATAGCCAAACCGCTCGCTCTCCGAGCGGAAGCGGCGCAGGGCGAAAAGCCACGATGCACCTTCGAACAGGAACGAGAGCCCGAGCACGACAAAGCTGACGATGGGATCCTCAATCGGCTCGGGTGCGGCGACGTGCAGCAATCCCTGATAAAGCGAGACGCCGGAGCCGAGCGCGAAGATCAGCAGCGCGACGATGAAACTCCAGAAATACAGCTCGCGCCCATAGCCGAGCGGGTGGGATTCGTCGGGCGGGCGGCTTGCACGATGGTAGCCATAGAGCAGCAGCACCTCATTGCTGGTATCGACCACCGAGTGCACGGCCTCGCTCATCATCGCCGAGCTGCCCGTCCAGAAAGCGGCGGCAGTCTTCGTAGCCGCGACAAGCATGTTGCCGATGAGCGCAGCACGGACGATGGTCTTCGACGATCCTTGTGCCGCCGCTCTCACCGAGATCTCGCTTCGCATCGACGAACCTGTGCCGCGACGATCATACCGGCTTTGCACTTTCTCACTTCGGAGTCGGATCCGAAAGGCCTGCTCCCGGATCCTCAAACCGTCCGCTTCGCGCGAGCTTCACGGCGCGGCCCAGCGCGCGGGCCGTATTGGTCACCTCCTGCTGAAACTCGCGATCATGGTCCAGCGCCTGGTGCGATGTGGCGTACGGCTCCATATAGCCGACATAACCGTCGAGCTCGGCGAAGCGGCCGGCCGAGATCAGGCGCATGTCCGTCAGCCAGTCCGACAACGTCCGGCGGACGCCTTCGACGCCGACGCTGTCGCCGTGGACGATTAAGCCGAAGTGACGGCCGGCGAGATGACGCGGATAGGGCCAGCCCTTCAGCTCCAGCGCTTTGGCTTCGTCGGCCCTCTTGCCGTGCGTCGACGTCGGATCAGGATTGCCGCCGTCGGCGCAGACCAGGCGATCCATCATCGCCTTGAGCCCGCCCGGCACGTGATACCAGTTCACCGGTGTCACGATCAGGATGCCGTGCGCGGCCACCCAGAGCGGATAGATCTCGTTCATCCAATCTGCGCTCTGTCCCAACGCATAGTTCGGATAGCAACTGCACGGCCAGTGGCAGAGCGTCACCGAGGTCGCGACGCAGGATTTGCAGGGGTGGATGGCCTTGCCGAACTCCGAGGCCAGCCTGGAGAGATCAAGAATATCGACAACGAAACCCATCTCGGCGAACACAGGCTCGGCGAGTTTCACGATCCGCCAGGTCTTTGACATCTCGCCGGGACAGGTGTGCTCGCTGCGAGCCGAGCCATTGATGATCAGGATGCGCGGCGGGGCGTCCGCATCGTCGTGCCGCCGCTGTGCCTCGAGGACCGCGGCGCGCGCGTCGAGCCAGTCCACCGCGAGATTGTAGTCGGGATCGGCAAAGCCGGCGCCCGCCTTTCTCGTCACCGGCGCCTTGCGCGAATCGCTGTAGGCGTCCCAGGCGGCGGCAACGATTGCATCAAGTTCGCACTTCAGTGGCGCGAAAACGGGATCGATGAACTGGCTCCGGTAGCGGCTTTCGAACTCGCCGCGCGACAGTCTGACGGGCGGCATGCCCTTGCGAATGTCCGGTTTCCCCATAGTCTCTCCTGAGGGGTCATGTATTCGTTGCACCAACGTGCCGCGTCCGGCCGCGGTTCCTCAGGCCCAGCCGGCGCCCCGAGGAACACGCGATCGCGCGATGAGTTTGATATCCATTTCCTCAGCAAACACCGAAGCGACCTCGCCATGGCCCTCCCTAGCGCAGCCGAGCGCGTCCGCGAAGCGAGCAGTCGCGGGATTATCTGCTTGCTTCAGAGCGCGGCGGAGCATTGCGGGATGGTTGGACGTCGTGCGCCCCCCTTGCTCGTCCAACCATCGATTGATGCATCCGCAAAACGACCTCGCGTTCTGGTCGCGGGGTGGCTCACTACCCTTATGTTTTGCATCACGATGCCTTTAATGGCGCAGGCGGCCGTCACCGCCTCGCAGCTTGAGCAAGTCGCGCTCGTGCCCCGCGACAACGCGCAACTGCCACTTTCGACCCTAATGAACGATTTGGACGGTCGCACCGCGCCGCTGCAAAGCTGGCTTGCAGGCATCCCGACCGTCTGGATCCTCGCCGACTACACCTGCGAAACGCTTTGCGGGCCGGCGATATCGATCGTGTCGAACGCCCTGGCCGATACGGGCCTGAGAGCAGGCGAGGACTTTCGGCTCATCGTCGCCGGCCTTGATCCCAAGGACACCGTCGCTCAAGCGCTCGTCATGAAGAATGCGCAACTCAGCACAAGGTGCGGCCTGCCCGGGCAGAGCTATTTCCTGCGGGCGGCAGCAACGGACGTTAGTTCGTTGACCGACGCGTTTGGAGTTCGGACGATCTGCGATCGCGAGCATGACCAATTCGCCCATCCTGCCGCCGCCTTCGTGGTCACGCCTGACGGGCGGATCTCGCGCACACTCTCGGCTCTCGCGGTCGATGCCACGAGCCTGCGTCTGGCCGTGGTCGAAGCGGGCCAAGGACATATCGGGCGCTGGACCGACCAAGTCCACCTGCTCTGCTACGGCTTCGATCCCACGAGCGGCACCTATACGCTCGCGGCACGGCGGCTGCTGTTCGCTGCCTCCTCGATCAGCGTGATCGTTCTTGCTGTGCTGATTTGGCTTCTGCTTCGGCGCGAGTGCGCCACCAGATAGTGCCGGTCGGCGCCCTCTCCTCCGCCTTCCCGACGAGCGCAGCATCGAACGCCAGCCACAACACCGCGCCAAGAAAGAGCGCCGCGGCGATCAGCATTGCGCCGGTCATGGCGACGGAAAGCCCCCGAATTGCCGGCAGGATGAGGATCGCTGATTCGAGCCACCGCATCGCCAGCGTCAGCCCGCACAAGGCCAAGAGCCAATACGGGTCCGATCGCACCCTCGCGCTCAACATCGCGCAGAATGGGAACACGAACTGCCCGAAAGAGAGCGCCGCCAGCACGAACTGCCAGCCGCCTTCCGATCGCGCCAGAGACCAGGTGACTTCCTTGGGGATGTTTCCCGACCAGATGACGATGTACTGCATGGCGTGGAGATAGCACCAGAGCAGGAGAACCGAGAGCAGCAGGCCGCTATAGCTGCGGCTCGGACCGATCCTTCGCATCGACAGCAGGCTGGCACCGATGACGAAGGCCGTTCCATTCGTCAGCACGAAACTGAGATAGATCAATCCATAGATCGAGGAGTGAAATTCGGGCTCCAGCGATTCCATCCAGTCGATCCCGGCGAATGAGACGGTTAGGGTCCACACGATCGATCCGATCGATGCCGCACGCACCATGGCTTCGTCATTGCGCCAGGCTCGCCGTAGCCATTCGGCCAGCCCGATCCAGACCACGAAGTAGAACACGGTCCGCAAAACGAAAAACCAAGGCACAAGCCAGCGCGCCTTGAATGGCGGCAATGACGCCGCATCGGCGATGGCCGGATAGATATCCTTCAGGAAGAGAAGGACCGGAATGAACGTCAGCGCGACAACCGGCAGAATGCCGGTGGCCGCGACGAAGATAGGATGCAACGCCTCGGTCCAGCGTCGCCGCACCAGATAGCTGGTCATGAAGATAATCAGCGCGCCGATTGGAACGGCGCCCCAGGCAATCCAAGCGACGAGATAGGCGGCAACGGCCGACCGCGCGTCGACGACAAATCCGGCGATCAGGACCAGGCCCGACACCACCGCCACCCCGCCTCTTATGCCGCTACGCACTCTCATGGCGAGCTCTCGAGCTTGGCGCGCTCGTCCGACGGCACGTCGTCGAGCGACGCGTGACGGCTGAGCTGGAGTGCACGGATATAGGCGACGATTGCCCAGCGATCTGCCGGCTGCACACGCGCGGCATAGGAATACATCGCGCCATGGCCGTTGGTGATCACATCAAAAAAGTATTGGTCGTCCGCGGCAAGCAGCCGATCGTTGTGATAGCTCGTCGGGCGCGGCATGCCGCGCTGGACGATGATGCCGGTCCCGTCCCCGCCGGCGCCATGACATGGCGAGCAGAAAATGCTGAAACGCTGTCGTCCCCGCGCCAACAGTTGAGCCGAGAGCGCCGGCTTCGCGGTGGCAACCTTCTCCCGTTCGAGATCATCACGAGCCACGGTGTTCGCCGGCGGCCGGCGCAGCACGCTACCACGAAACGACGGTGCGCTCGAGTATTCGCTATAGCTGGGTTGCACGTCCATGTTCTGGTCGCAGGCGGCGAGCAGAGTTGCAAGCGCAACAATGAGAAGCACCCTGCTCATCCCGGCACAAGCTCCACCGACAACGCGCCCGCGTCGCTCAGGAATGCCAGGGTGTTACCCGCCTCGAACATCGCGTCGTCCGCGCTCACACAAAGGAAGAAACGATCCTTGCTGGCACGGTGAAATCGCCCGGTGCCGAACACGGGATAGTTGAGCCGCGGTAAGCCGTTCTGCCATAGCATCCCGATCAGCATGGCGAGCGCCGAAAACAGTATCGTCAGCTCGAATGTCACGACAGCGAATGCCGAGATCGCGTAGATGGGTCGGCCGCCAACGTTGAGCGGGTAGTCATAGTTGACATAGAACTGCAGGATGAGCGCTGTCCCCGCTCCGGCGATGGCTCCTGCCAGGCCGACGAACGAGACGGTGGGGCGCGGAAGCCGCAGCATGCGGTCCAATCCCTCGACCGGGAAGGGCGTAAAGGCGTCGAGAAGGCGGTAGCCGGCTTCCCTCGTCTTCCGCGTGGCCGCCAGCAGATCGTCAGGGCTCCTGAACTCCGCCAGTGCGCCGTAGAGCGGCTCAGCCATGCTGCTGCTCCTCTTTCTCTTCGTAGAGAAGCTCCTTGCTCTCGAAGATCGAGATCATGGGAATGAGCCTGATAGCGATGAGGAATGGCACGAGGAAAAGCCCGATCGTGCCGAAATAGGTCGACCAGTCCCAAAAGGTCGGCGTGAAGTGGCTCCAGGACGAGACGAGAAAGTCGCGATAGAGACTGGTGACCAGGATCATGTAGCGCTCGAGCCACATTCCAATCGCGACAGACACGGAGATCAGCAGCAGCATCCATCCGCTTCGTCGTACCGTGCGCAACCACAACGCCTGAAGCGGAATGAAGTTGAAGACGACCGCGCTCCAATAGGTCCAGGCGTAAGCGCCGGCGAAACGATCCGCCAGCGTCTGGAGCTCATGAGCCTCCCCGGAATAAACGGCGTCGAACACTTCGAAGACATAGCCATACCCCGTCATCAGGCCGGTCGCGAGCAGGACCTTTCCGAGCACATCGAGATGATCGTCGGTTACAAGGTTCTCGAGCCCGAACCACGAGCGCAGCGCCACGGCGATGATGGAAACGATGGCAAAGCCGGAAAAGGCAGCCCCCAGCACGAAGTAGGGTGGAAAAATTGTCGAGTGCCAACCCGGGATCTGTCCCACCGCGAACAGCAGCGACACCTCGCTGTGGACGGATACGACCAGCGGCACGGCAAGGGCTGCTGTCAGCCGGTACGCCTGTGACCAGCGCAGCCAATGCCTGGCCGAGCCGCGCCATCCGAGTGCCGTGATGCCGAAGAAGATCTGCCAGCCGCGACGAGTTGCTCGGTCGCGCGCCGCGGCGAGGTCGGGGATCAGGCCGGTATACCAGAATGCCAGCGAGACCGTCAGGTAGGTCAGCACCGCCCAGATATCCCATTCGAGCGGGCTGCGGAATTGCGGCCACACGCCCATGGTGGCTGGATATGGAAACATCCAGTAGACGTACCAAGGCCGCCCAAGATGCAGGATCGGGTAGATGCCCGCGCAAACCACGGCAAACAACGTCATCGTCTCGGCAAAGCGGTTGAGCGAGTTGCGCCACTCGCTGCCTGTCAGGAGCAAGAGGGCCGAGATCAGTGTGCCCCATGAGCGGAAGGTGGTGCGGAAGCCGTGCGTGGTCGCCTTCGGCTTGTCGCCGCCGTCATAGCCCATCTGGGTCTGGATCAGCTTGCGCAGCGTGTTCTCCGACTGCGTGACGCCGTAGACGCCGGGGCGGCTCTCGCCAGGGAACACCAGCGTCTCCTTGCCGCCCGACAACTGGGCGTTCAGCTCGCGCATGTCGTCGAGCAGCTTGAGCGCCGTCGCGGTCAGCGGCACGTCGGCCTCAAGGTTGTTCTTCATCACCTTGCCCGGGATCACCCAGCGCATGCCGCCATCGTCGGCGGGCTTGATCTGGTCAAACGACACATGCTGGCCCTCGTCGGCGCGCACGCAGGTCAGAATGACCATCTGCAGGGTCTTGGACACCATGGTGTTGATCTTGCGCAGCTCGACTCAGAACGCCGGTAGCAGCTTGAACGGCAGCGCGGGGTGCGCGCCGCGCACCTTGCCCTTCTTCGGCTGCTTCGGCAGCAGCGGCTTCAAGAGCGCCAGCTCGGCGATGTTGCGCTCGTTCTTGGGGCGGTGGCCGAGCGCGGCGGCAGTGTCAAAAATCTTCTGGAGCCGCCCGCGCGCCTCGCCGGCCGCGAACGGGATGGACAGCCAGATCGCCAGCAGCACGTCGAGGACGTCCTGCGTGGTGATCTCGTGGACCTGCTTATGGTGCAGCGGCGCGAAATAGGCGGTGACGTTGAGCTGCCACTTCTCCTTGGCCTTGGCGTTCTTCATGCCCTTGCAGGCGGCGTCGCACACCATTTGGGCAAAGTCCTTGAACAGCGGCGAGGAGCGGCCATTGCCGGTGACGCCGTCGGGGCGGTCGTTGCTGGGTCGTGGCCGTCGCGCACCAGCCGGCCATACTTGGCGGCCAGCTCCCGGGCCTCGTGGATCGAGCGCGCCCCGATGCCGCCGAGCCCCATCTTCTCGGCCTTGCCGCCATAGGTGAACTTAAACTTCCAGCACATCGAGCCCTTGGGCGTGATCTGCAGCCCGAGGCCGCCGCCGTCATTGTGCTCCTTGCCCTTGGCGAGCAGATGCAGGTTCTTGGCGTCCAGCCGTTTCGTGTTCATCCTTGTCTCCGATCCCGGGGGTCTGGGGTTTGGATCTGCACACCGGCATAGTGTGGATCGCTCCGAGCACTCCTGTCCACGAACTTGAGCGGCACTTGCGCTGCCGGCAATACTCGGAACTACAGGGCTATCCTTTCAAGCGCAGCCACTTGGTCGCCTTGCGGGCCACCAAGATCTCAGTCAGCGATCCGGCCTCGCATTGGTGGCCTGGAGAACGCTAACGAATGAAACTGACAGGCGAACGTCCACACGCGAACCCGGAGGCCGCGGCCCGCAAGCTGGTGGAGCTCGCAGAGAGCATAGAGCCGGTCGGCGCGGCATAAGCCATGCTGTCGAACGGGGCTGGCTTGATCTGCATGAAAGCGGGACGTTCATCCGGCTGCCGAAATCAGAGTTGGCTGAGGCGCCGAGGCCGCGGTGAGAATGATACGATGCACCAAGAGGCCTCCGTAATGGAACCGAATTTGGGTCTTCGTATTGAGGAGGTATTGTAGAACGCTAGCAGCAGATGCGACGCCAGAACGAATATCGCTTTTCCCGACTTGCACGCGAAACCGCGACGCAAGCCGGGCGCCCGTGGGCGTTCGCATTGGCGGCCGCGTTCGTGTTGGTTTGGCTGATCTCTGGTCCAGTGTTTCGCTTTTCCGATACTTGGCAGTTGGTGATGAACACCCTGAGCAGCATCGTCACATTCTTGATGGTGTTCCTCATTCAGAACGCGCAAAACAGAGATAGTGAAGCACTTCAACTGAAGTTAGACGAGCTGATCAAATCCACTAACTCGCCGAGAGATGTCATCGGAATCGAAGAGAAGCCCGAACCTGAGTTGAAGTCGGTGCGGAAAGAAGTAGCAGGCAAATAGAATTGCTTCCGTTCGCTCGCCTCGGGCGCGACCTGTCCTGATATCTGCCGGGAGGGGTTTGGACCAAAGCCGATCGGATGCAGCGCATCAAAGGCTTCGTCGAGCATTCCCACACGAAGCGACCTCTCCGGACTGGGGCTGCGGGATGCCGCCATGCAATTAGCGACCAAAGAATGGGCCCCGGCCTTGGGGTTTCCTGGGTAGGAGGTGGGAGGCCGGGGCCGCTTGGAGGTGCTTGGCCCTTTGGGCGGGCCAAGCAATTGTGAACATACCCGGCTGAAAGCAATCTTCTGTTCGCTTCTAGACATTGCCTATTTTTATGATCAGAAACAGCAAAATCTTGCGCGACGAACTAGCGAACTAGCGTGGCCTTTCGACGAACCGATCATCCTGCCGAGCAGGGGTTGATGACGAATGCCGCTAAGCTAATTTCTGCTTGTCCTATGCGGCTATCGCCCCCCTGGTGGCATCCGCATCCTGGCGGAATAGCGCGCGGGCTAGAGCGGCCCCAGCCGGCTGAGGATTAAGAGAGGAGAGTGAGGCCGGGGCCGCTCCCTGGAGGTGCTTGATCTCTGGCACAGAGCCAAGCGCTTCGAGCCTATTCACACCTTAGGGCACCGTTCTGGTCGTTCGAGCACACTGGCGATGTCAATTCGGTCGGACTGAGGCAGGCTTGCCGTCTGCTAACGCCCCTTCTTGGCTTTTGGATCGTTCACAGTCGCCCCGGGACTTGCCGAACTTGGGCTGCTAGACGCACCCTGACCAGTGGTAGCAGCTGGCGAATCACCGCCGCCTCCGGCTCCGGCAGCGCCGCCGGCTCCTCCCGCTCCGCCGTCACCCGAGCCAGCTCCCGCGCCGGCGCCACCCGCGCCGCCGGCGCCGCCAGCACCAGCGCCGGCTCCTCCGCCTTGCGCCGACGCCGCAGCAATGGACCCAAACACCAAGGCAGCTGCCAAGACAATCTTTGCAATTTTCATGTCGTGTCTCCTTGCTGAAGTTTGCATGCAAACCGAGCCCCGCCACGATCGTTCCTGTATGGCGCGCCACATCCAGCTACACATGAGCGCAAGGTCGATGCCCAACACTTCCAGAGTTCGAGCGGCGCTACTGTTTGTCGCGACGCGGCCGCAGGAGACTTTGCGGTCTTGTGCTTGCGGCGAGGGCGCCATTTGCTAGCCTCAGCGCGGCCCCCTCACAAATGTGAAAATTCAGCGCCACTAGTTGTCGGGTAACGTCCCAGGCGATCAGAATTGTTCCAGACCCTCCTCAATCACTCGCGGGTCATCGAGAACAAGCTCTTGAGACTGATGCGGATCAGTGCCGGAAGCGAGCTGTAGGTTCCTGACGACGTGCTTCCGCTGACGCAGGAGGCACTTGCCCAATTGCTCGGGGTGCGGCAGACGACGGTGACGCTGACGATGAGCAAGCTTCGCGCAGCGTGGCCATCAGGTCCGACCGGCGCGACTTCGTCGAGGTCCGCGCAGGATCGATCGCATGTCCTGCCAGGAATTGTCCGCGCCGCGACTTGCCCATGCGCTGTTCCCGGAGAGCTCCTTCGTCGGCTCCGGTCCGGCTGCCTCACGCAGCCGTCGAACAGCATAGAAACGAATGCGCTACTGACGTGTCTTGCCGAGATTGCCCGCGCACGATGGCAGCATCAGCCAGGTCGCCCTGAACTGGCTGTTGGCGCGCGACAGTCACGTGATCCCCATCCCCGGCGCGACCAAACCTCATCACGCCAGGACCAATCTCGATTCACGCGCCTGTATGAGACCGAGTTCGACGCGATCGACCGAGCTTCAGCAAAGCTTGGAAAATGAATCCGGTGCCCATCAAACCCCTCAGTGGGGCGCGTGGAGGCGCTCTTGCGGAAACCTGACCGTGCGAACTCGCGCGGACGCCCGACCTTCCGAACCGATCCGGCCAGTCGAGCCGTCGACGACGGCTCCAGGCTCGGCCGCTCGTATCGGAACGTATCCCGCGCCACCGCGAAAGACGGTTGCGGATCGTTCGTCTGCGATGGCTGCCGCCCCATCCTCCGACCGAGAAATCGCCCGACCGGTCAGCCGGCCAGCACGCCCCGAAGGGTCCGGCTCGAGCTGAGAAGACAACCGACGCCCGGCGCCAGCAGCAGCACGCCGAGCCAGGTTGCCGTCCACCCCGGCCCGTCGTCGCCCGCCTCGGCGATGGGAACGGCGACCGCGGTCGCCGGAGGTACAGAGGCGGCAACCGCGTCGCTGGCGGTCGGCGCGGCCGCCAGAAGCGTCTCCACGTCGACTTGGTGCGGCGTGGGATTGTCGCGCGTGAGCTGATCGGTCGCGGGTTTGGTGATATCGGGTGCCGGTGGCACGAGCGCCGTGGCCCCCGAAGCGGGGACGGGACTGGCATCGACCACCTTGAGTTCGAGCGCGGGCGGCGTCGGCCGGGGCGTTTCCGCCGACGCGGAGCGCAACAACTCCGCGCGCGCATCCACGACCGCCTTTTGCGCGGCGTGGCGCCGTTTTCCTTGGGAGCGGCGACCTGTTTCGCAGCGCGGTGACGAACCGACTTCTTTGCCATCGGGGTCCCCTCGGCGGCCAGGAACCAGCATTTGCGGTTGCCATCGAAACGATAGACCCAGTGCTGGCCCTCGGCCGGCGATTTCCCGGGCTGCGGCAAACATTCCTTTTCGGCGGGCGCCGGCGCGGTGGCTTCCACAGGAGCGGCTTGGCCAAAGAAGGCGGCGAAGGGATTCGAAGACGCAGGCGACGTCGAGCCACCTGTGAGAAGGAGAAAAGCGGCGAAGCAAAATCACAAAGGACCGGACATGAAACCCCCGGCGTTGCGCCCCGCCCAGCCACGACCTTTGGCCGCGTTCTGGGTCGCAATGCGACTCAAATCCGGCAACGCTGAGATTCATTCTGGCCTGGAACCGGGATCCCGGCTCGAATTCAGCCAGCCTGCGGCGCTTTGCTTACCTTCGGCCGCTCGGTCGGTCTCGCCACCGGCGATTCTGGCAAGTCAAAAAAGCGATCCGAAATCGGCGATGTTCCGGACGATCTGGGCGTTGTGAAGTTCAATTACTTCTGCAATGACCGCCTCCACATGCGCGGTCGGCGCGCCGTTCCTGCAGCAACAGACGAAAGCTATTCGCGCCGCGCATCAGCCCTGACGCCGTCGGGTGTAACCTCGTAGTCCTCGCCGCGATGCCTGAGCCAGCCTGCCTTGACCATCGCAATGGCTATCTCCTCACTGCATAAACGGTGGGTGCTGCCGGGGGAATACAGATTGCCATTGTGCGCAATCAGACGGCCGTACAGGTGCGCCTGCCTTAACACTTTGCGCATTCCGGGCGAGGGCTTGACCATAGCGGCTATCAAACTCGGGGTTGCCCGTATTTCGTTCCGGTAAGCTTATTGTAGCGCGTTGCCGACGACGGGGAAATCCCACGGTCTCCGGCGGAGAGATGTGCCAGGGGCGTGGGCGCACCTAATCAACAGTTCTAAAATGGAAGTTCTGCAGGCTCTGAAGTGCACCGCGGCCGGCTTGATCCTCGCGCTCGATAGCCGCGATGGCGAAATTCGCTAATGCCAACTTCCTTCGCTCACCCCGGCTATAAATTTCAGCGACATGCGCGATTGACAGTTCGCTTGCGGCGGCCCCAAAAATCCCGACCATGCCGATGAGGTCCAACGAAGTCGGCTTTACGGCCCAGGATGAGCAGCATCTTGGCGGACTGCGCGGAGATGTACTCCGTAGTGAAGCATCCAATCGACGCGAACAATCGTCACCGCGCGCGGTTAAGGAACGGCCGTCCCTTGCGATCGTTGACGGGACATCAGAACTTCCAGGAGATAGTCATGGACTGGAACCGAATCGAAGGCAATTGGAAGCAATTCAAAGGTGCGGCCAGGGAGAAATGGGGCAAGCTTACTGACGACGACCTCGACACGATCGAGGGTCACCGCGAACAGCTGGAGGGCAAGCTGCAACAACGTTACGGCATGGCCAAGGACCAGATCCGTAAGGACGTCGATGACTGGCTCAAGTCGCTACACTAGCGGCTATGCTCGAAAAGCCGCGGCTCAACGCCGCGGCTTTTCATGTCGAAGTCACTGCAATTGCGGCTTTAGACTACAAGTGCAGCCATAACGTAGCACCGTCCGTCGATTGGTGGCCGCATGAGGTCCGACTGGCTGTCTACACCTGCATCCGCTAGTAATCCGGTCGTTGGTTGGACGGAAATTGCCGCTCGTCGCGGTTCATCTTGCTCGAACTCACCATCCAATCTGGTAGCGGCGCCCCGTCGCGATGCCTGCCGCCTGCGGAGGCCGCAGCCCACGCAGCGGCTGCTCCAGCAGCGTGGCAGCCGCGATCGAAAAAGCCACTATGATCGAGCTGCGACGCGAGCGGGCAATGGCCGCCTTGGAGTCCGCAATGATGCATCGACCCGCCGCTCGGACTCTTGTAGCGACAGCCCGGCGGTCGCGGCGACCTGTTGGACCAGATAGGCCCGGTCGTCATTGCTGACGCCATTATGGCTCGACGACATCATTAGAATGCGCTCCGCTTCTGCGCGTTCTGCACCCATGTCGACATTGGGCCGTCGCGCAGAACGAAACAGCTTATCGAGCTCATAGCTCAAGAGCGGTTCGGCGACGGTGGTATTTGCGGTCCGCGTTTGCGTCGCCAACCAATTGACGGTCGAGGCTCCGATCAATGACGCCAGGGCCGCCAAGTAGTACCGCCAGCGCCCAGGAAGCGAGACCGTGCAGCCCATCACGTCGTTCCACCTCTTCGCTTGCTGCCGTTGCGCCGGCGCGGCCTGCGATATAGCCGCCCAAGCCGAAGCTGATCATTGCCTGCAGGCTCAGATTGATGCCCGAAAGTAGCGCGAGCGCGGCCGATGCACCACGCCACGTCGGCGAGATCGAGGTGACACCAAGCCCAACCGCAACACCGAAACTGACAAGAATGAATGAAAGAGCGGCAGCGGTAAGCGCACCGACGACAACAGGCGTCCATCGAACATAGCGCCCATCTTCACTGGACGAAAAGATGGTTTCCACGGTCATGTCAGCCGTCCCTAGCGAAGACCGAAGAACGAAAGAATGGCCGAGGTGACGACGATCAGGCCGATAAGATAAATCAGCTGGTACATACGAACCCTCCTCGTCGGGTCCCTGCGCCGAAGACAATTGGCACTGTGTTAGGAAGATTCCTCCTCAGCGCGGTCGAAGACCCTCTCGTTCTTTCGAGGAAAACCGAATGCCGAAGAACAAGTGCCGAAGAACAGTTGGCGGCGCTGGCCAGCCTTAGGGGTCAGCGGCCGAGCCATGGCCGACCGGCCCGTGCCCACACTGACTGCCGCCGCGACCGCGGGAGAGCTGGTTGCTCTAATACGGCGATGTCCGGGGTCGGCGGCATTTGGCTTGCGCGCCGCCAATCGAGTCAATAGTGCGCCATGGCAATTGCGCTGCCCGCATCTATCCCGGATGAGAAGCGCGGTGACATGCACCGCAGGCACAGCGCCCGACCTTCGAGAGCCAGCGACGTCTGATGTCGCACGGCAGGAACTGCTCGCAATTCGCCGCGTTAGCTCGTACCCCAAACAACGGCGCGAGGCGCGCGATGTTGTCAACAATCCTCGTTATCATTTTGATCCTGTTGTTGATTGGAGCATTGCCAACGTGGCCTTACAGCGCTGGCTGGGGCTACTATCCCGGCGGCGGAATTGGCTTGATCCTCATTATCGTGGTCGTTTTAGCGCTCGCTGGGCGCATTTGAATACTTGGCTGCTGCGAGCCCACACCCGCCGTTCGCTGACCGAAGGCAGGCCGGGGCGGGCATTGCCGGAACGGCGCGCGCCGCACAGAAACGTCCTCCTCGGCCTCAGAGGAATGTCCCCGGAATACCGTTTATTTGGCTTCTTCGGCGCGAGTGAGGTCATTTCGGGAGGCAAAGCTCAGGCGCAGGTACGCCGGCCGATAGCTGCGCCTGTGGCAATGACTGGCCAAGGTTTATGCGCCCCCGGTTAGCCTTAAAAGATCCCGCAAAAGGCAGCTTAGAGTCTGCCCTCGCACGGGAGCTCGGTTTAGCCCTCAGCTTGGTTTAGCCCTCAATGATGTAAACAAATTTCGTGCGTCTCCGGCTTCACTACTATGTACTCGCCTTTGACCAGGATGACCTCATAGCCGCGCCACCGAAAGGCTGACGTTCACGTTGCTGGCTTTCTCGATCTCTTCCGACTTGATCGCTGAGAATCTCGGTGGGCTTTTCGGCCGCGGGCCAGCGGTCGCTGCGCCCGTCGTTGTCTGCGACCGGCTGGTGTCGGTGCGCCTTTCCGCGTTTCCATGCCGCCCTTCTCGCGGCTTTCGGTGGCGGTGCCGCCGCTCTTCTCGCGTGTTTCACCGACGGTGCCGCCCTTCTCGCGACCCTCGGTCTTCATGTCCTTGCCCTTGGTCTCATGCTCGGTACGCTCTTGGACTTCTGACCCGGGGCAGTGTCTTGCGCACTCTTGCCGCTGGCGCTCGGCTGTCCCTTCTCGCGTTCCTCGCCTTCATGTTATCGGATTCCGGCCCCTTCGTGTCCGGCTGTCCTTTCTTGGATTCCGCGCCTTTCATCTTGTCGGATTCCGCACCCTTCATGCCGGATGCTTCACCCTTGATGGGATGCTCAGTACCCTTCATGCTGCCGCTATCACGGTCCATGGCGCCGGACGAAGCGCCCCCGGAGGGTGTGCTGTGCTGTGTCGTGGCGCCGGGCTGCTCCTTGCTGATGCCGGCGACTTGCGCCTTCGCAAGGCCCGTTCCGGCAAACAGGGCTGCAGCCGCGACTGTAATCAACAGGCGGTTGGTCATCTGATTGACTCCTCAGTCCGCGCTGCCCGCGTCGAAAAGAGGAGAGAGATTTCCTCGTGCCGTCAGCTTTGTCGTGGTAGACCCGACACGGCGGTCGTAGCCGGTTGATCCAGCCTGCAGCGCTTCAACGCCCGAGCCGCTTCTCGACTCGCTTCCGACTACTGCCAACCTTCTTGACCGCCTTCTTCACCGCTGCCCCGGACTTGCGAGTTTTCTTCGCTTCGTACCGAACCTCATAGTCCTCTCTCCCCGCTACTAGCGCACGGTCCTGGTTGCGCCCTCGGATCGTCTGCTTTTCCGATCGTGCCATGTCGAACTCCTCCCTCCGTTGCGTAACGCGACATCAGTCCACAATGTGACCGATAGGAACGTTATCTGCGGCTCGGCCTTGCAAGCCCATGATAGTTCTCTAGCCAGGACCGCTCCGCGAACGGCGGCTCCTACGGCTCCTTGGTCGAGACGGCAAGCTTGTACTTAGCCTCGTAGCGACCCGCTCTGCTTCAAGACTTTGGTGCGGGGCCACGGTAGATCGGCAATTGGCTGATGAAGGGCGGCTCTAACGGCGCTTCTCACCGGTAACGGCATCCACAGCTGAGTTGGTGCCGTTGTGGTCACTCGTTATTCCGTTATGTTCGGAATGAGAGGGCGCGCGGCCTACCGTTCCAGAACTCTCGGCCACATACTCCGCCCAGAGCTGCAGCATCATTTTCTTCACCTCGTCGGCGTCATAAGCGTCCATGTCGCCCTGCGGAGCGCACAGGCGGCCTTGGCGAAACGTTCCCGTGTACCTGTTAATTGGGCTTGGCACGAAGCGCGAGTCGGTGGGCTTATGTAGAATGCCGTCCGGCGTTATGTTGAACTGATCGCGCCTAACCAGAATGTGCGTCATCTTTCGAGCGGATGCTCCCACGGCGATGGAGGCCGTTGTTGTCTCCCTCTAACATTTCCTTCGCGAGAATAACTTCTTTCTCTCGAAAATGTTCTGAGAAACACGGCGAGCGGACGCGGGCCAGCGAAATGGAATTCAGCAATCTCTACCCCGCATCAAAATCGGGTAGAAGTCGGCCTGCTCCCGACGGACGCCACATTGCGGCGAGCACGCATCAGGCGCTTTTTCAAGCTCGTCGAGATCGGCTGCCGGCAGATTGCAACTGACAGATTACGCGCCGCGAAAGACGAACTCAACCATCGAGCGGTCGATCTGCGCTGATCGCCCTCTTTGCTTTGGGATTGCCGGTCTACCTCGGCACACTACGGGCTATACTTGGTCCCATGCGAGGGCCGATCTTGGCACGGTCTCTCCCATCCACCGTTAACGCCAGAATAGCGCGAGCAGAAGGATGACCGGAAGAGGAATACCCAGCAACCACAATAGAACGCCTCTGCCAAATGTCATGGCGTCTAGCCTTCCTATAGCCTTTCTACGAACCAAAACCCAGAAGCCACCGAGGGTTCCTACAGCAGGAACGGAAGATTTGACGGCGCGTTGCAACAGCGATGTAAGTCATGGAGGAGCTCGCTATGGCCTCTCGTACAGTACCCAACGTGTTCTTCGGTTGGACATGGTCGGCCGTACTGGCCGGCGTGTTTACTTCGTTGGTGGTCCAAATTTTGCTGACGATGCTCGGCTTTGGCATTGGTCTGCTCGCGATCGACATTCCCACGGCTTCCTCGGCGCCCGCTGGTGCAGGCTGGGCCGCCTTCGTGTGGTGGGCGGTGTCGGGGATCATCGCCGCATTCATTGGTGGCGCCGTCGCCGCAGCTAATTCGCCAGACCAGACGGGCCTCGGTCGGGTCGGACATGCATTGGCCGCTTGGGCAGTCGCGACCGTCGTCGTGGCGGCCGCGGCAGCCATGATGCCAGCCTCAGCTACCAGCATTGCCAGCAACCTGGTTGGCCCGTCAAATGCAGCGAGCGCCCGCGTCGCGTACTGGTCGAACAATACGGGGCGCGAGACCGTCGGATCGACGACGAGACCTGTAACGCCCGCCCAGATTGATGAAGCCCGCAAACATTTCGCATATGTGATGTTTGCAAGCTTCTGCGCGCTTCTTCTTGGTGCAGGAGCGGCCTATGCCGCCGGAATGGCGACCACGAGCCAAGCTGTCAAGGAAACGGTACGGTGACGGACGGTAACAACGTAGCGCATGGCCGCTGCGCCCGGTCTGCTTTTCTTGGATTTGCCATGGTGCCCTCTTTGCCTTGGCGCAACGCGACGGGGATCTACCAGTCTCATTGACAAATTGGTTGACTACCTCTTGAACCTTCCTAGTCAGACCGAATTTTAATAATGGAGCAGGTTCATGAATGGGAATTTGTCCATGAGGCGCCGGTTCAAACCAAAAGCTTCACTTAGGGCTCGGCTTGCCCAAGAAGCACGTCAGTTGCGCGACGAAGCCGAGACCCATCCACCAGGACACAAGCGAGACAGTCTGCTTAGGAAAGCCTCCCAGAATGAAAATACGTCTTGCCTGGCCGACTGGCTGCTCACTGGGTCTAAAGCCTCCCCCCTCGGATAAAGGTGCCGCTTTCCTGGTCGCTTTCGCACGCAGGCTCACTCGAAGTGTAGAGCTCCGATCTTTTCGCAAGTTGGAATAGCCACTCGATCGTAAGCCGCGGGCGTCGGGCAAAGGGGGCCGCCGCCACGCTGGGCGCAATGCGCATCAGATCATCTCAATAGGAAACGAAGTTTCGATTTTCGCATTGCGTGAATGCCGATTCCCCCGCCGTTTGCCGGCATGCTGTCTGCGCGAGCAGCCGGTCTTTCTTGGTCTCATAGCGGACTTCGTAGCTGCCGGCGCCGAGGGCGCGGGTCTTGTTTGCGGCCTCGGCTAGGTTGCTCCTTCGCTTTGAGAACGCGCCGCTTGACCTATCGCGCTGCGGCCCCACCAGAGCGTGGCCTGGCTCGCCGGGCGGAGGCTGGGACTCCCGAAGCAATAATCCTAGCAAAGCGCAACCCTCTTAGACATCGTCAAGTGGATTGGCTTTTCCAGATTTGCAGCCGGCCATAAGGCCGTCTCAGTCGGCGGCCGCCATGGCCCGGAACCCTATCTTCCTTTTTCCGCTTATTCTTGAGCGCCACGAGCCGATGAGAGCTACTCACCATGATCGACGACCTCTGGTACAAGAACGGCGTTTTCTATTGCCTTTCCGTCGGCACCTATATGGATGCCAATGGCGACGGCGTCGGCGATTTCAAGGGTCTGTTGCGACGGCTAGATTATCTGCACGGGCTAGGCATCACCGCAATCTGGCTGATGCCATTCCAACCTTCGCCCGGCCGAGACGACGGCTACGACATCTCGGACTACTACGGCGTCGATCCGCGCTACGGTACGCTCGGCGACTTCGTCGAGTTCACCCATGGCTGCCGGCAACGCGGCATCCGCGTCATCATCGATCTTGTTGTCAACCACACGTCCGATCAACATTCATGGTTTCACGAGGCGCGGCATCACAAGCATTCGCCCTATCGCGACTGGTACATCTGGTCCGACAAGAAACCTGCAAATGCTGGCAAGGGCATGGTGTTTCCCGGCGTGCAGAAATCAACCTGGACGCGCGATAAGGAAGCTGGCGCCTGGTACTTCCACCGCTTCTACGATTTCCAGCCCGATCTCAACACCTCGAACCCGTATGTGCAGGCCGAGATCCTAAAGATCATGGGCTTCTGGATTCAGCTTGGCGTCTCCGGCTTCCGCATGGACGCCGTTCCGTTCGTGATCGCGACCAAAGGACCAAAGGTGCGAAAACCCGTCGAGCAGTATGACATGCTGCGCGCGTTCCGCGAATTCCTGCAATGGCGGCAGGGAAACGCCATCATCCTTGCGGAAGCCAATGTGCTGCCGAAAACCGACATGGAATATTTCGGACGCGACGGCGACCGCATGCACATGATGTTCAATTTTCACGTCAACCAGCATCTATTCTACGCACTGGCGTCCGCGGATAGCGGCCCGCTGGCTAAGGCGCTGGCTGCGACCAAGCCTCGGCCCGCGACCGCGCAATGGGGGCTGTTCCTGCGCAACCATGACGAACTCGATCTGGGACGGCTGACCAAAGCGCAGCGCGACGCCGTGTTCAAGGCGTTCGGCCCCGACAAGAGCATGCAGCTTTACGACCGCGGCATCCGGCGCCGGCTCGCGCCAATGCTCGGCGGCGACCGGCGGAGGCTGGAGCTTGCCTACAGCCTGATGTGCACGCTGCCGGGGACGCCGGTGATCCGCTACGGCGACGAGCTCGCGATGGGAGACAATCTCGACCTGCCTCAGCGCGGCTGCGCCCGCACCCCGATGCAATGGTCGACCGAACCACATGCCGGCTTCACCGAAAGCGACCGGCCGTGCGTGCCTGTCATCGATACTGGCCCCTACGGCTACGGGCACGTCAATGCCGCCAAGCAACGCCGCGACCCCAACTCGATGCTGAACTGGATGGAGCGCATCATCCGGATGCGCAAGGAAGTCCCAGAGGTCGGTTGGGGCGATTTCAAGGTGATCGCGACGCGCGATTCTTCCGTGCTGGTGATCCGCTATGACTGGCGCAACAACTCGGTGCTATTCGTGCATAACCTCGACGAGACACCGCGCGAAATCTCTTTTTCGACCGGGCTTGCCCGCCACACCGGAAAACTCTTGGTCAATCTTCTGGCCGAGGACCACAGCCAAGCCGATGGGCACGGGCGTCACCGGCTCGTCCTCGAACCCTACGGCTACCGCTGGTTCCGTGTCGGAGGCTTGGACTATCTGCTGAAGCGCAGTGATATCGACAAGTAGAAGACCATGAGCAGGTCGAGCGATTCCGCGTGAGCATCATGGTCTCACGATCTCCAAAGATGCGAAAACGCGGCATCGGCCGGATGGCGCCGAGGAAGCAAGGCCTGAGCGAAAAAGATGATTCGTGCGTTCCAGGCCGAGAAGGAGGCGCGACACCGTGCAGATGTTACAGCTGCGCAGGGGTATCCTTTCACCAAGCGCGCCCTCAAAGGAGGATCCGCGAGATGCTGGCTGCGGGAGACGTAGCGGTCGGCGCTACTTGAACTGCGCCTGTTGCGGTAATCTAAAGCGATGCTGCTGGGTTTGGCGGCCTGCGCCGTAGCCGGTCCAGAACCGCAGCAATCGTTCGGTGAGCGCGCCGATGGCAAGGCCGGTCACGACGTCGCTCATCCAATGTGCGAGCAGTACGACGCGCGTAAGCACAAGTCCGACGCCACCTGCCCAGACCAGATTGCGTTTGGCAGGCGGCAGCACGGTCGCAGCCGAGGCCAAAGCACCGACGTGGACGGCGTGGCCGGAGGGAAAAGCATCCAAGCGCTTGCCGGAGACCGGCACGCCGTGAAGGTGGCCGCGGACCATCACGCGATCGGGCCGTTCCTGATCGAAGATGGTTTTCAACAGATGGGGAATGATGGTCGCGGAAATGGTGACCAGCAGGATGTGGTCGCTGTCGCTGCGGGTGCGCGAGTCCTTGGTTCGACAATACAGCCACCAACCTGTCGCAAGCGCACAGAGGACATGTTCGTCGGCGCCATAAGTGAGGGCTTGCGCAACCGCTTCGGCCTTTGGGTTGGTGTGTTCCGAGACGGCATGTGCGATTTCAATGTCTACCCGGGTCGGCTGCACCCGATACAGTGCCATCAGCAACACTCCTTCGACGAACAATAAACCTTGAATGAGCGGCGATCGTTCCAGCGTTTCGAACCTGCCAGCCTGCTGTTTGGCGATTGCCTGATCGCGACAAGAGACAAGCCCATGAACACATCGACCCTAGTGACGGCGTTGGCCATCGCCCTCACCTCCACTTTGCACAATGACGCGCCATCGCTGTTCGAGCGCGACGTAAGGTGACAACGAAGGAATGGGCCGGTAAGAGGTTGCGCACGCTGGAGCATCCCCTCGTGATGGTTCCAGGCGATGGACAAGAACTGGAAGCATCAAGTCTTCCGCATCGCGCCGGTCCATCGCACCGCCAGGGGTAGGGCGTACCAGAAGCCGATCAACACGGCGAAGCTCGCCGCCGCATAAGCTACGCTGGCGAACTTGTCCTCGGTGATCTTGCCGAGCACGACATAGCTTTCCGCGGCGATGCCGGCCGCCAGGAACAATGGTGCCGTCGCCACGAAAGCTGATGCGGCGCGAAGAAAGCTTTCGGAGTCCGCGCCGTCGAAGGAGAGGCGATGCAACGCCGCCGGCGTCATCAACAGTATGACGTTGAGAGCGACAAAGCCGAGCGCGATCGCGTGCACGATCTTTGCGCCCTGCGGAAGCTCGGCAAATCCTGCGGTTAGCATGGCAATGAACTGAAACCCGAACAGCGCCTGTGCCCCGGGGATGATGACCCGTGCTTCGGTCAGGACCTGCTCGACCTTGGTGGCGAGCGGTGTATTCGCTTTCACCTCTGGCATGGCGACCTTCTCCTGATGCAACATCTCTAACCCGAACCAGGCGAACGCCGAGATCAGCGTCAGCGCAGCGCCGCACATGATACCGGTGAGCCAGCCAAAATGCTGCTCGAGCACCACATAGCCGGCAAGACCGAGGCTGAGCGAAAACGGCATCAGCCCGGAGGTCGCGTAGAATGATGTCGCGCGAACGAGCCGTTTCGACGATGAACCCTTTTCTACGAACCGATGCTCCATGGATGGGATAATCAGCAGTCCTAGCGATAAGGTCTGCATTGCAAGACCTGCGGCGCAAATGGCTTTCGAGGTTGACGATAGCTGCGGAAAGCCGTTCTGGAAGAAGGCCTGGAACTGAACTCCGAGCAGAACCTGGATGCCAAGAATGAGCAGGCGAGTTTCGTCGAGTGCCGTTTTGACCTTGCGATCCAGCTCTTCCGACATCGATGTCGAGCTCCTCCCATCCGAGCCTGAAACCCGATCTCCGGCTGTAATGTTGATAACGCTATATGTCACACAACGTTCATCCGTGACCGTCCCCGAATTCGCCGATCCCGATTACGAAATCTAGGTTGATGGGTTGACCGCGCGCGAGGCCATTCTAGCGGGGCAGCGCCGCCACGACGATGCAGCGAAATACAGCCCATTCTCGTCATCAATGTCTCTGCGCACAGCGCTCGCCCCGGCGAGATCGAAAAATTGGCGGTTGGTCAAGCTCGCCGATCCCTATTCCGCGGCATCGGGCCGGGCGACGTTTCGGGTTCAATGTTCGCGGCGACAGCGTCGGCGCGGAGACGAGGCGCCGCTCGTGACCAATATGTCGCTAAGATCTGCGGGCCGCATCGGCCGACGGGCCGTATCGGTTACATGGAGCCTTGCGCCAGCACTCATCAGGCGCTGGATCAGGACGATGCGTCCTGGCAGGAAAGGATTGAACGTGCGCTGCCCTTGGCAGCGCCGGCTTCGGACGCCAGAACGCTGCGATGTTGTCGTGAATCTCTTCTTTGCTCGGGATCTCGAAGAGCATGACACCGCCCTCTCCTCAGTCTCCGATCGGCTCGAACCAGAGGCTCGGCCACCGTTTAAAGGCTCGCGCGACAGGCCGTAGATCTCGTTTCTGGCCACGGCGCGGAAGTAACTGGCGCCGAGAAATACGCAGACCTCATCGTAGTAGCCTGGCCGGTTGAGCGGCGCGTGAATGCGAAAACCGGCAAAGCCCAGATTTGCGTCGGCAACCTGGCCGATCTTTTCCCCAAACCTGAAATCGTCGCGCCGGTACCGGATCGGAACGCACGTCAGTTGGCGCCCCTCATAGAGCACGACCTTTTTCTTGTAGAAGAAACCGCGGTGGAAGAACTGCGCTCGAACGGCAGTTTCTCGCTGCGCTAGAGGGCACGCTCTGGCTGGAAGCGGATTGAGCGTGGCTGAAGACATCGATTGCGATCAGTACCGTCCGGCAATTTCTCGTCGGCTGCTTCGAAGGACTTCGCGGACAGATTGCGTGCGAGCTCTCGCACATATAGGAAGCGCTGAAGGGCACCTCCGCCGGAGTTGTTGCGGCACGTTGCTGCGGTGCGGAAAGCGGCCGTCAGCGGCAGCAGCACCGAAGCCTCCAGGAATTTGCGGCGATCGAAGCTCTTCACTCGGTTCGGCTCCAAGACCGACGAAGCAATCGTGCTGCGATGACCGAATTCCAGAATGTTCGATTACTCAGGCCCGAACGCTGGGCTGACAGGAATGGCGGCTCGTGGCTTCGGTGGCCAAAATGAAGCGCGCGGGATCGGTGCAGCGGCAATAAGGGCGGTGCGCCGTATGAGGCATGAGCCACCCCATCTCGATAGGTCTGAGTGGCCCGATAGCGCCTCGGGGACCAACCCGTAGTACGGACGCGGGCGCTATGCTTCCAGGTCGGCCTCGCGCGCCGCAAGCCACCCGACCGCGATGCCATAGTCTGGATCAGCAAAGCCTGCTCCGCGCCTTGCGCGAATGGCTATAGACGTCCCACGTCGCAGCGACGACGGCATCAGCCCGCGCCCCAACGGAGCAAATATCGGATCGACGAACTGGTCTTAAATCGATGCTCGAATTCCTCACGCGATAAGTTCGATGGAGGGCATTCCGTTGCGGATGTCCGATTTCGCCATGCCGTTCGGTTTGGGCGCAAGGTGCGCGTTATGACGGCCGGCGAAACCGCGGCTTCGGATCTGCTAGACCGGTCGACGTTGACGCCGACCGGCATTGCCTCTGATTCAAACTGTTGCGCTCCGCACCGATGCCAATCCGCTACTTTCGCAGCGAGGCCCAATCGATGGCACGGTGGCCGGACCATCCGGCACCGGCATCACTTCCGTACGCCCTCAGGCTGTGAGTTACGTACGATTTCTAGCCGTTTTCCTTCGATCCAGGAACATCGATCGTCCAATCATGTTGGATTCTGCGGAAGCGGAAATGGGACCATGCGACCGGAGCCGTGCCGCCAAGGTGCGACTGCGTAAGAGGGATTTCTCGAACATGCAAGACCCGATCACCCAAGCAGAAGAAAAAACAGAACGACTAGCAGAGCGGCAAAAACAGGCCGGTGCAAACCAGATCGACCAAGTGGCGCAGGCCGTCCACGGGGCCGCGGACGAACTTCAACAGCAAATGCCCAAGGCCGCCGAATTCGCGCACGCGGCCGCTTCCCGTATCGAAGAAGGAGCGGATGCGCTTCGCGATCGCAGCCTGCGGGACCTTATGAGCACATTCAACGATCTCGGACGCAAGGAGCCGCTGGCCCTCTTCGGAGGCGCGGCACTCGCCGGATTTGCGATCTCCCGGTTTCTCAAGAGTTCTCCGGACAAAAAGCGCGGGGAAAGCACGCCATGACCCCCACACAGCCACGCTCCGTGCCCGAGATCATCAGTGATCTCTTCTCCCAACTCACAGTTCTCTTGCGCAAGGAAGCGCAGCTTGCGCGCGTGGAGGTCTCCGAGAATATGGCCGGCATCGGCAGAGGCCTCGGATTGATCGTCGGCGGCGCGGTGCTGCTGATACCCGCTCTCGTCATCCTGCTCCAGGCTGGCGTTGCGGCTCTCACGGAGCGCTACGGGATGGCCAACTACTGGTCAGCGCTGCTGGTCGGCGGGGTCGTCCTGATAGTCGGAATCATCCTTCTTCTGGTCGGCGTCAGCCACCTCAAGATCGAAAACATCAAGCCCAGCAAAACCATCCACCAGCTCCAGCGGGACGCCTCGGTGGCGAAGGAACAAGTGAGCCAGGACCATGAGTCACGCCGAGCAGCTTGAACGAGAGGCCGAACAGACACGTGCGCAGATTGCGAGCACGCTGGACGAATTGCGCGCCTGCGTGACGCCCGGGCACGTCGTCGATCAATTGGCAAACAGGATGAGCGAAGGTGCCGCCGCGGCGTTCGCCCGCAATCTGAAGGACCAGGCCGTCCGCAATCCGATGCCGCTTGCCCTTATGGGAGCAAGCCTGGCCTGGCTGATGCTGAGTGGCAGGTCAACCGAGGGGGGCATTCGCCGCGCGGGCGAGCGTCTTCGCGACGACGCCAGCGATACCGCTGAGAGCATGCGTGACGCGGCCGATCAGGTCGGCAAGGCGGCGGCAGATAAAAGCAGGGAATGGAGCGATCAGGCCTCTAGGGTCGGAAGCGATACCGCCGAAAGCATGAGCTCGACCGTGGAGGATGCCAAACGAGCGGTCTCCCAGGCGGGAGACCGGCTGCGTGACACGGCAGGTTCAATGACGGATTCCGCTCAGAAGACCGCCTCCGAGACCGGCGAAGCAGTGCGGGACACGGCTGGGTCGGCGAAGGATTCCGTACAACGGAGTACAGCGGCCAGCTATGAGGCACTCACGGACACAGCGCGGCGGACGGCATCTTCGATTACGAAATCAACCAAAGTCGCCGGGCAACGAACGCTGCAGACGGGCAACACTTTCCTCGACTTCTGCCGCGAACAGCCAATGCTCCTGACCGGGCTGGGGATCGCGGTCGGGGCGCTGGTGGGAGCTTTGCTGCCGGCGACTGAAGCTGAAAATCGTCTCATGGGAGAGACAAGCGACAGCCTCAAGGAACGCGCCCAGGATCTGGCATCGGACCAGGTCGAGGATGCCAAGAAGGTTGGCGAGCGCGCGCTCGATGCGGCGGCGGACGAGACCTTGCATCAAGCGGCCAAAGAGGAAGGCGCGGCTCAAGAGGCGACCGCTAACGACGCCACCTTGGTGCCTCGCTCAGAGACGTCCGAACGTGAGACGCGAGGACAGCCGTGGACCGCTGACAATGCACCGCTCTGAGCAGAGCGGCCAGCGCGACCCACTGTGGGCCGCCGCCGCCACGCTAACTCTACTCGCCGCTGGCTTTCGTCCGCGGAAATTCTCGGGGCCGACGGCCGAAGTCAAGACCAGAGAGCCAAAATCGGATGAAGGCCGCGGACGTCTGGCGACCACGCCCTCCGAGATTCCGGCGCGTGGCTGGAACGACATCTTACTGCGGGTCTATCAGAACATCTCTGAGCACCGCGTCGTGGCTCTGGCTGCCGGAATCACTTTCTACACTCTGCTCGCGATCTTCCCAGCGATTGCCGCTCTCGTCGCCATCTACGGAGTGTTCGCAGATCCTGGCACGCTGACGGGGCATCTGGAGCAATTATCGGGTCTCCTGCCGGGAGGCGCCATCGACGTCGCCCGTGATCAGTTGATGCGAGTAGCTTCCCAGCGCGGCAGCACGCTCGGCGTTACGTTCATCGTCGGCTTGGCCGTTTCCCTGTGGAGTGCTAACGCGGCCATCAAATCAATCTTCGATACGCTCAACATCGTCTACGCCGAACGCGAAAAGCGCAGTTTCGTCAAGCTCAATGTCATCTCGCTCTCCTTCACCGTCGCGGGGATCGCCTTCGCGCTGACCGCGATTGGCGCGATGGTCGCGCTCCCGCCGGCGCTCAAATATCTGGGCTTGTCGGATCTGACCGAGTTGCTGGTGCGGGTCTGTAGGTGGCCAGCTCTGTTCGCCGTGGTCGCGCTGGGACTGGCGTTCGTCTATCGATACGGGGCTTCTCGCGAGAGGCCGAAATGGCGCTGGATCACCTGGGGAAGCGCGTTCGCCGCGCTCGGTTGGCTCGTCGCGTCGGTCCTGTTCTCGTGGTACGCGGAGAATTTCGGGAGCTTCAACAAGACTTATGGATCGCTCGGCGCCGTGATCGGCTTCATGATGTGGATCTGGCTCTCGGCGATCGTGATTCTGGTCGGCGCTGAAATCGATGCCGAGATGGAGCATCAGACGGCGCGAGACACGACAACGGGCCAACCCAAGCCCCTTGGGGCTCGGCAAGCCACGATGGCTGATACCATCGGGCTCGCGCAGGATCGATAACCCCAACCAGCGGGGACTTCGAGCCGCTGTTTAGTGCCCGAGACGCCGAGACCGGCTTACTTTGGCAACTGCATACGCCCGATCCAATCCACCTGGTTATCCGAAACGCGGTTTCGATCTGCCGCGGTTTTTGCTCGATCAATTCGTTGTTGTTCTTGGCTCGTCTTCCTCGGTCGCTCCTTCAGCCTCGCTTTTTCGGATAAGCGTTCATCGAACGCATGAGGGCTTGATCGCTACGGTGCATCGGTCGGTCCGATTGTCGGACGAGAGCGCGCTGTTGCTTCCTAGCCAGCGGCGTCCGGGATTTCCATTGCCGGTGATACAGGGGTTCACGAATAGACGGCAGGCGGTTTTGGAACTTAGCTTGATACTACTCAGTCCGCGCCTCTCGATCAGGAGATTTCGGCACGCATCGGACGCGTGACCGGTCACGGAATCGCTGGCAATGTCAGCCGCAACTTCGGTCCCTTCTACATCTGGAGCTTGGTGCTCCTGCTTTTCGTCGCCAAGACCGTCAACTTCGCCGCCGACCTGGGCGCAATGGCGGACAGTCTGAAGCTTCTCATCGGTGGGCCCAGTATCGCCTGTAGTGCTGTTCGGCGCGATATGTTCGCGCTGGGGATCATTGGCACCGGACTACTCGCCATCCCTGTCCTTGCGGGGATCGACCGCCTACGCCATCGGCGAAGGGCGCCGCTGGAAGGAAGTTCTATCGCATAAGCCCACGAAAGCAATTGCGTTCTATGCGGTGCTCAGCCTCCCCGGTCTATGTGTCATAGGTCTGAACTTCACCCCGATTGATCCGATCAAAGCGCTCTACTGGAGTGCGGTCGTCAACGGCGTCCTCGCAGCACCTGTGATGGTCATTCTGATGGTGCTGGTGCGACGGCCCAAAGTCATGGGCGAGCTGGTCGTGACCGGCCCACTCTACTGGTTTGGCTGGGCTTCGACAGCCGCGATGGCCGTTTGCATCGTCCGCATGGTCGCCACGACGTTCATGGGTTTATCTTCCTAGGATTTCCAGTGTCATTCTTCTACATCGGCTTTCTCCTCGCGCGGCCGAATGCGGCCGCTGCGAGAACCGGGTGATGGCGACCGTCGTCGGCTCCAGCACCGCGATTGAGTTCTCGCAGACCTCGTCGAGGACTGCGCACAAGAGCGCAGTGGTGACGCGTTCGCCAGCGTGAGGCTTTGGAGTGCTCACTGTGTCTTCCGGCATAATTCACCTCCTCGGCGCCACGAAGCGCTCAGTGAGATTTTCGATGCGGTCCTGACTGGCGCGCTGGCTCAGCAACTCGCGGCGACGGTTTCTCACTTTTCCGCCAAAGTCGGCTCCGCGATCGGGGTCATTAAGAGCGTCGCCCTTTGGGCTGATCACCAACATTCCCGACGATCTTCTTCAGTTGAAACTCCGCGACTTCGGCCGGATACTGGATCGGATCCTTGGCCAGCAGCATTCCGAGGAGGACGATCATCGCAATCCAGATCGTGATGGACCGTACCGGCGACAGCCGTCACCTTTTCGATCCGGGCGACGAACGAGAGTTGGCGAAGGCGGAGCGGCGGTTCTACGAGCTCACCAATGCCGGCTTCACCGCGGCGGTCCGAACGGGTCCGGGTCAGGTCTCGCAGATCCTGTCGTTCGATCCAAACGCGGAGGAAACCGTGTTCTTCCCCAGTCTGGTCGGCGGGTGATCGGTCTGCGCCATGTTCGGCTTCGGGCCGTCTCGCCCGCGTGAAAGCTCGCGCATGGAGAGCCATCCGGGCTCTCCTCAGCGACACAGCGCCGAGAAAACTCCGGAGGGCCGCTCGCTGCGGCTCTTGCGAGAACGCGCGTTGAGGGTAAGAGGCGTCCTTAATTGCGCCTCCTTCTCCTACCTGCAGATCGCGGTGCTCGAGACCGGTGAGCTTCGGTTCGTTTTGCTTCTCCTTCGGGTGCGGCGGTCGAGCGGTGTGCTGCTTCGATGCAAAGCTCTACCGCCTTGCGGAGCGACTTCGCAAAGAAATCCGCGCCGATCGTCTCGTCATCCAGACTGTCTTCATCCTCCGAGTCTTTGGTCGACCCCCATAGGCCGACAAGGAGCGTGGCGTGTGGCATTTTGCGCCGCAGACGCCGAAGAAGGAAGCGTAGATGCACCGGACTTCCGCTTCCAAGGCAAGATACGCACACCATCCCTATGTTGGCTGTATCAAGCCCAAAGATGTTGGAAGCCGAGGTAGCCGTCGAAGGCTCGATGCGGGCGCCGATGCCATGTTTTTCGAGAAGTTGCGCAATCATGTTCGCCGTCGCTTCGTCAAGGGGATCTCGCGCGCCGATGCACAATACAGGCTTTCTCTCTCGCCAATCGGATCTTGACGTTCCAGTGGGTACAACGGGCGGCGATAGATCGGGATTGTCGACCACCTCGATTTCAAGTGTGTTGGAGTCATGGAGGTCCTTGTTGCTTTTGACAGGTGGAGCGCAGTCATCGTGATCGGAAAGATCGTCGATAACGCCCTCGACAGTTTCCTTAATCCGGTGCAGGCGCTCCAGGTCCAGAGCGCC
This sequence comes from Bradyrhizobium sp. ISRA430, assembly GCF_029909975.1. Lineage (NCBI taxonomy): Bacteria > Pseudomonadati > Pseudomonadota > Alphaproteobacteria > Hyphomicrobiales > Nitrobacteraceae > Bradyrhizobium > Bradyrhizobium sp. ISRA430. The sequence continues at coordinate 6,718,312 of NZ_CP094516.1, read as the reverse complement.
GCGTCGCGCGTCGGCCCGCGCCAGCAGTAACCCAGGGATTGCAATCTCGTCGTAGTAGGCGCAGAGGGATTTCTCCTTCATAAACTTCTCGGCTTGGTCCGCGGCCTCGTCGGGATCGCCGGCCAACATACGTTGAAAAAAATTCTGTTCTGGCGTGAGGGCCGGCTGGTCACCGAGGATCACATCCAAGAACTCCAATCGCTCGACGTGACGGCCCAATACCACCAGACACACAGTCAGGGGTGTCGAAAGCAAAAGTCCAATTGGCCCCCATAACCAGGTCCAGAAGGCTGCAGCCACCACGACAGCTACCGGCGAGAGCCCTGTGTTGTGGCCATACAGCATGGGTTCCACAATTTGGCTGAGGATCGGTTCTACGATCACGAACAATGCCACCGTCCATAAGAGCATGGACCACCCTGGATCAACCGCTATGGCAAGCGCCGCAGGAACTGCGGCGGCGATGAATGCGCCGATATAAGGAACGAAGCGCATTAGAGCTGCGAAGATGCCCCACAACACTGGGTTGGGAATGCCGATCACTGCAAGACTGATCCCGATGACAATCCCGAACGTTGCATTGATGCAGGTTTGCGTCAGGAAATACCGGCTCAGTCGCCGACCGGCGTCGTCGATTGCTTCGGACGTGCGCCCCAAATCATGCGCGCCCGCTAGTCGGACAAAACGTCCCCGTAGATCCTCACGAAAAAGCAGCATAAAAATCACGAAAACGATAACAATGCCCGTCGTCGCCAGAGGCGCCAACAGCGGCCCGACGATTGTTTGCACGACATCGAACGGTTTAGGCGGCGGCTGTTGGATTTCCACTGGGATTGGCTTAGCCTGGGGTTCTCCTGCAGCAGTTGGGGCGGATTCAGGAGAACTTGCATTCTTCCGTCCTTGCTCCTGCGGCTTGGAGATTTCCTGGCGCAGATCTCCGAGCATATCCTTTAGCCGATTGAAGATTCCCGGACTGAGCGCAACGTCTTGGACCGAATGAATCTTATCGCTGATCGTCAGCTGATAGCGGGGCAGGTTCTCGGCGAGTTGTGCGACCTGCTGGGTCATAATGGCGCTGAGCCCGAAAATCAGCAGAAATGCGAGCGCCACCGCAGCAAGAACTGAGCCCACGTGGCCGGCATATAAGCGACGAAAAAGCCGAACGACCGGAGCGAGCACGAAGCTCAACAGCAGCGCAAGGACAACCGGCACGAAGAGCTCACGCCCGAAATACAGCAGGGCCACAAGAGCCAGGCCGATGAAGAGATTGCTCGCGACTACCGCAGGCAAGAGAGAGCTCGCGATGTTACTTCCAGGCAAGGTCCACAGGCGGGATGGGCCCGGCATATCTCAAAGACTCGGTTTCGGTTCTGCTCAGCTCACCCCTAATTACGGCCGGATGTTGCCTTTTGTTCCTCAGCCGCGATCGGCGCCTCCCATACGGTGAAGAAGAACTCGTTGGCAGGAACCGTGGCTCAGACATTGGTTTTCTCGAATGCGCAGTTTGTCACATGGTCTGCAGGCTGCGCCCAGGCGAACATCTACCGGTCGTTTCCAATTGGATGAATCAATAGTACTCGTTCAAGGATGTGACGGGCCGGCCGCCCAATTGAGGCGTGTTCTCACGTGATAAGAGCAAAGAATGACGCCTCGGCCGCAGGAGTTGCTAGAGTTGGAATCTACAAATCGGCAGCGCGAGACGGCAAATTCATGATGTCTTCAAGATTGCTCTCCAACGGTGAGCGCTCCGGCGCAATGTCGAGGAGCTCGAACAGTTCTTCCGTCCGACGAACGCGCTCGAAGACAAGGAGCTTGAATTCCTGTGGTGGCGCGGCGCCGGAGCCGCCGAAAAGGCCATCAAGCAGCTATCAATTGCGACGGGTGGCTAGAGCTTCCGCCAAAAGGATCCACGCGACGTTCCAATCTGCTTGCTATCGAAGATGCGATCGTTGCGCTCCTCCTTGCCTTGCACTTCTGGAGGATTTCGAGGATTCCGATCGGCCGGCATCGGAGCACGACGCCCGGATACGTCTGGGATACGTGGATGATGAGGACGTCCAGCGCGTCCCCATCTTCGGCTTGTGTCGAGGGGATGAAGCCCCACCATTAGGGGCTTCGCAAGCGTAAAGGCCTTCAGCTCCGCGCTTCGATCACGGCGTAGATGTTTTTCTCGTCGGCCCATGTCGGGAGCTTGCTCAGGTTCGTCATGGGGCTGCAGGCGCTGCGTTGTCTGGCCTTTGAAACGGCAACGTGAATCGTTTGTTCCTCGCCTTCGCGCCGCGCCAGCGTTACCCGCGCCGACGCGCAATAGCTCCATAGGGCTACTTGGGAGGCTCGACCGTGGTCTTTATCGATCCGTCCGGCGCCGGCTGCATCCCTGGCGGGCTTTGCCCTTGGGGACTTTCGGGAGGCGCACCACCTGAACCGGTGTCGGCAGGCCCTGTCCATTCCTGCGGCTGCAACTGACCTTTGTCTTCGGGCACCGAACGCCCGGTCGGCGCGCTAAGGTCGTCCGCCGGCCTGGCAGGCTGTGCAATCGCCAATCCACCGGACAGCACAAGACGCATCGACGCCAGTCGGACGCGCACAGAACATCCCGTCGATCCTACGATTCCTGTTCATCGGAACCGAATTGCTGATTCCTTCGTTCAAGAACGACTTACAGGAGGACTTTAATGGCAAGAGCATCATGGAAGCGGCCCGGCTCGCCGATCGGCAAGAAGGGCCCGCGCAAGGCAAATCCCTCATACAAGCGTCGTAAGCGTGAACTGTGGTCGAGCGCAGATGTGAAAATGCTCAAGCAGCTCGCGAAGGGCAACACGCCGGCCGGAGTCATGAGCGTCAAACTTCAACGTCCCGTCGCGGCTATCCGCAGCAAGGCGCAGCGCGAAGGGATTTCCCTGAAGCCCATCAACCGTTCACCCTACAACCGGCGCGCAACGAAGAGGCGTTCGCGTCGCTAAGGGGCAGGCTCGCCTCTCGATGAGCTGACGCCAAGATCGCATCCTCCGTGCTGACAATTACGTGGCATCCCGCGCTGTACTGACGGCCCATTGGATCTTGGGTTCAAGCCAGCTGCGGATGTTTTCACAAACCCAGCCGGTGCCGAAGCAGATAGGGCAATTCTTGTTCATCTAGAGGTTATCGGGGGTGCGGTCTGACCCAATGTTGGCGTACGGTAAAGCCGGCTGTTATTGCCAAGCCCAGTTGCAAACATCGGCCTCAGCCACGCCGCCATACTGACTTTCATTTGCAGGATTAAGATTCACGTAAATGGATGCGGCTGGTTCGCCCAAGGTGGAATAGGAACAATTGGTGAATTCCATCGTTCTTTGCGCGAGAAGACGGCCATGAGCACCAAGGAAAGCGCTACCAATAGTCAAAAGGACCCGGTCAGGGACGAGCCGATGACCGCTCAGGCGTCCTATGTGCAGACCCTGTCAGAACAAGCACACTAACCCTTCACGCGCCGCAAGGACCTCACCAAGGCGATTGCGCAAGAGGGCGGGCGAATAGGAGCAGGAGAACGCGATACTTATCAAGGGAGACCGTGAATGCCACGCGGAGACAAGCGAAGCTACACCGACAAGCAAAAGCGACAGGCCGAACACATTGAGGAAGGCTACGAAAACCGAGGTGTTCCCGACAAGGAAGCCGAACGACGGGCCTGGGCGACCGTAAACAAAGAAACCCACGGCGGCAAAAAGCGCGGGTCCGGCAGAGACACCGAAGAAGACCGTTCATCGTCCCGCAAGGGCGGCAGTCTTGGCGGAAAAGCGGTCGCCAGCCGCCCAGCCGCTGAACGTTCAAGGTCAGCCAAGAAGGCTGCTCAAACCCGCAAGCGCCGTGCGGCGTAAAGGAGGCACAATGCCGACATGTGAAACCTGCGGCAATGACTATGACAAAGCTTTTCAGGTGCTGATGAACGGCAGGCGCACACGTACGACAGCTTTGAGTGCGCAATTCATGCCTTGGCGCCGACGTGCAAGCATTGCGGAACGCGCATCGCGGACGCGGCTTGGAAACGAACGGCACCTACTATTGCGACCACTGCGCCCAAAAGGAAGGCGTGACCGACCTCCGCGATCGTGTTGTAGGAATTCCGGCGACAAGCGCGGTAGGCTGAGCTGACACGGATGCTGCCGTCGCTATGCGATCTTGATGGTTGGCGTATGGCCGGGCTCGGCGGATTTCGCCAGCTCTCGGATGGCATCATCGAGAGTTATGGCGGGCCTGGCCTTTTCTGGTATGCGCACGAAGCCTTCGAAGACTTCGTCCTTACGATCGAGTGGCGGATCGCGCGCCCGGAAGACAATTCCGGAGTATTCCTTCGAGCCCCGCCGCTGGGCACCACTCAGCAGCCAGCGATTGAGCGCGGCTACGAAGTGCAAATCGACGACCGGGGACTTGATCCGGATGCCAACGTTCTCGGCAGTGCACTTCATCTGACGGGGGCGATCTATCGGCTGGCTCCGGCCGTCCGTCGCCTCTCAAGGCCGGTCGGCGAGTGGAATGAATTTGAGATCACCGCACACGGGCAAATGCTAGCGGTCAGGCTTAACAGCGAACACGTCTCCTTGCTTGGAAATGCGTCACGTGAGCCGCGCGGTCATATTGGACTGCAAAATCATCATGAGGGCTCCGCGGTCCAGTTCCGCAACTTGCGCATCGCGCTCCTGTAAAGCCCTCGCCAAGCCGCTGCCGAGCGAACTAATTTGAAGGAGAGATGGTCCAAAGATACGCAGACCTATAGACGTCCAGTCGCTAGAACAGACGATCGGCGAGCCTGGCGTTCTCCGCTGGCCGTGTCTTGCTTGAGACAGTTTCAGACATGAGTTGCGCCATGGCGGCCGCAAATCATCGCCTTGTTACGGTGTTCGGTGGAACCGGGTTTCTCGGGCGCCGCGTAGTTCGATGCCTTCTCCAGGCGCCTGAGTTTTCAGTTCGGATCGCATCACGACATCCGGAACGAGGCAGACAGCTTTTTGGTTATGACGACCCGCGCCTTCAATCTGTGCAAGTCGATCTACACGACGAAGGGTCGATCGCCGCTGCTCTTGATGGCGTATACGGCGCCATCAATGCGGTCAGTCTCTATGTTGAACATGGGCAGGAGACGTTTCACGCCGTGCATGTGGAATCCGCCCGGCGACTGGCGGGCCAAGCACATCGAGCCGGCGTCAAGCGGCTCATCCACGTTTCCGGAATCGGCTCTGACGTCACTTCGCCGTCCCTCTATATTCGCAAGCGTGGCGAAGGCGAGGCGGCAGTCCGCGCAATATTTTCTGAGGCCACGCTGGTTCGACCGGCGGTAATGTTCGGTCCGGATGACGCGTTTCTCACCACCATCCTCAAACTGCTGCGCCAATATCCGATCTATCCGATGTTCGGCCGCGGATTGACGAGATTGCAGCCGGCCTATGTTGACGATGTGGCCGACGCGATCACAAGAGCGCTTCTGAAGACCGAAACGAATGCAATCACGTATGAATGTGCCGGTCCCCGCATCTACACATACGAAGAGCTTCTCAGAACCATCGCCCACGCAGCCGGCCGCAGACCCATGCTCGTTCCCGTGCCGTTTGCTGCTTGGCACCTAGCGGGATGGCTTTCGGAGCTGTTTCCACGGCCACCCATCACACGGAATCAGGTGGAGTTGATGCAGATCGACAACGTAGCGTCGGTGGGGATGCCAGGTTTTTCCGAGCTTGAAATCCCGCCGCAATCAGTCGAACAAATTATACCGACCATGTTGCGGGAAACTATTGGGCGAACCGTCTCTTGAACGGAGGCGGTCAGGTACCGTTCTGCGTCCTGCAATTACTCTGCGCTTGGCGCCGGGTAGCCGGGAGTATGGATGGCGATCCGCTGATGGCTTCTTCATAAGCGCTCAAAATCTGCCCGGCAGGATTTTATGGTGAGCCGATAAACCAGGAAGCTAGAAGACCAGTCCGTGACGGTTGTCGGTTTCAATGGCGGGCTTCGCATCACCGGCGCGCTGGATGCTACGCCACGCTAAGCTTCCGTCTCGTCGCCCTCCGATCAGATGAAAGGTTTCCCGCCTGTTACAGCGAGGGTCGCACCAGACGTATAGCTCGAGAGCGGATCGGCCAGCATGACATAGGCGGTTGCGAGCTCAGCTGGCTGCCCGGCTCGTTTCATCGGCACCTGCTTGCCGAAGTTCATTACCGTGTCCGACGGCATGGTCGACGGGATCAGCGGCGTCCAGATCGGGCCCGGCGCGACGGCATTAACGCGTATGCCCTTTTCGGCAAGCATCTGGGCAAGACCGCCCGTGAAATTCTGGATCGCACCCTTGGTGGTCGCATAGGCCAGCAGGATGGGGTTTGGCATGTCGGCATTCACCGAAGCGGTGTTGATGATGGCGGCCCCCGACTTCATATGCGCAACGGCCGCCTTGGCGAGATAGAACATCGCATGGATGTTGACCTCGAACGTGCTCTGCCATTCGTCATCACTGATATCCGCGATATCCTTAAACGTGGCCTGGTGGGCCGCATTGTTGACGAGGATATCGATCCCGCCGAGCTCATCGACGGCACGCTTGATGACGGCGCGGCAGTAATCTGGCTTTCGCAGGTCTCCGGGAAACAAGACAACCTTGCGGCCTTCCTGCTCGACGAGAGCCTTCACCTCCTCTGCATCTTGATGTTCGTCGAGATAAGAAATGAGCACGTCGGCCCCCTCACGGGCATATGCAATTGCCACCGCTCGCCCGATGCCGCTGTCTCCTCCGGTAATGACGGCCTTCTTGCCTGCAAGACGGCCCGATCCATTGTAGCTCTCCTCGCCATGGTCCGGACGTGGCTTCATCGCCGACGTCGAGCCGGGCATCGGTTGCTGTTGGCTGGGATAAGGCGGGCGCGGATAATCGAGCATGGCATTTCTCCCTATGATCATCAGTTAAACGGCATCCGTGGCGGAAACTCGTTGGCCACCGCGAGCGCGGCATTCTCGTTGGTTTCCAGCGCAATTTTCTGCGCGAGCATCACGTCGCCGGGCACCAGGCGCGCTGAAGGCACGAAGCACCAACCCACCCTCGGCGTTCCGGCCCCGTCGAGCTCGTGGACGTTCGCGGCCGTCCCATAGTTGATGCGGTACCGCTTGCCGGTATCGCAGCCGACCACATCGAAATACCGATATTCGTCGAACTGCGCGAGTTGAGCCGGTGACAGCCACGCGCGCAGCAGATGGCGGCCGCGGGCCTCTGGCGAGTTTTCTCCGATGACGCTGGCATAGAGCTCGCGGAGCGTTTGCAGCCGCGAACCCGCCCGGCGTCGAGCACCGAGCAGAATCATGGCCCAGCGCTCACCTAGCCGCCGACGAGACGCGGGTAGAATAACGTCTCCTGGACTGTCGGATCGAACGCCCGCACTATGGCAACTTCGCCGGGCCTCGTCCGCGTTGCCGCAGTGAATCCCTTGCCGGTCAATTTCTTGAAGCGCTGCTCCGCCTTGGCCAATGCTTCCGGATTTGCCGCATCAAATGCGTGCGGCGTGTCACCGCTATGGTCCAAAACGATCTGCGTAGGCATGGATGCTCCTCCTATGCTCCGCAATGCTTGAAGCAAACAGGCGGCGGGGCGCGACGTTCCTCCATCTCCGATATTCTTGCTGTGTCGGCCTACACCGAAAGAGGGTTAGGCTCAGCGTTCGCCCTTGCCGTTGCGGTTGGTGAAGCGGGCATTGCCGAGGCCGGTGCCGATCGTCAGCACGCCCCAACGTTTCACGTCCTGCATGAACGGGACCTCGTACAGGCCCTGCACCACGCCGTCGTTATGCATGACGATCGTTGTGTCGTGTTCTCCGATCTGAGGGATGGCTTCGACCAAAGTTGCCGGCAGATTGAACTTGCTGCTCTCCCAATTGCCGGACAGGTTCTGCGCGCCCTTCGCGATCGAGCCGTTGCTCTCGATGACGCCAGGACACGCGATGCCGATGAACGGCGCGAGCTTGAACCCTTCCTCCTGCGCCTTCGCGATTAGGTCCGTGAGCATCTTGACGAGCCTCTTCACGGCGTTCTTACGGCTCGGATCGTCGTCGGCATGACGCCATAGCTCGGACTTCCAGACGCACGCCTTCGTGAGGTCCGGCGCCTTCTTGCGACGCGTTTCGACGACGCCACAGCGGATGTTGGCGCCTCCGATGTCGACGGCAAGGATGGAATCATGAGCTTCGAAGATCCAGGAAGGAGCAAGATGCAGCGCGCCAATTAGGCCTGCGTCGTCGGGGTGCTGATGGATCGGCAGCATCTCGATCTTGAAGTTCTCGGACTTCAGGATGATTTCGGCGCGCGCGATGGCGAGTTCGCCGAGGCGGCTATTGCTAAAGCCGCCGCCCACTACGATGCGCTCAGTCTTCTCCCAGGCTTTGGTCTTGAGGAAGCGACGCGTCACGTGGGCGAGCTCCTGTGCGAAGTCCTCGATCGCGCTCTGCACAACTGCCCAAGCGTCGGTATCTTCGCCGATCAGGATGGCGTCGAGTTCCTTCTTGCTGATTTCTTCGGAAAGCTCCTTGCCGAACGGATCTTCGCCGGATCTACGCAACGGCTTCCGCCACTTTTCGAGGGTGTCCCGGAAGGCGCCCTTGCTGGCACGGTCCCCAAGAAATCCGTCCTCATCCTTCAGTTCAATGTTGAAGCTGTCGACATCCACTGACGGAAGGCGGGAAGCGCCATGAGCAGCGATGCCGGTGGTCGTGATCGTCTCGTCAGCCATCTTGAACCTTGAACAAGCTGCAGGCAACGGGCGGCTTGCGTCAACACGCGTTCGCGACGCCGGTTCCTCAGTCCGGCTTTGCCGCGGTGCAGGGCCGGGTTGACGGTCGTGCAGCAGGCGCGAGATCCTCGCACTCCGTCTCACGCCCCTTTACCGCGATCTCAAATAGCGCTTCCTGGATGTCGCGCGGCATATCGCCCCATACGTCCATCGCCGCCCATCCCAGCAGGTTGGGCGAAGCGTTCCGATCCATCCATGTCGGCGGGAACGGCGGCTGGTCGGCGGCGTTCCATTGCCAACATTGCGAAAGGAGCCGTTGAATGGGACTCTTCACCAAGGACATAAAATCGATGGAAGACCTGCTGATCCACGGTCTTCAGGACATGTACTACGCGGAGCAGCAGATCATCAAATCGCTGCCCAACATGATCGAAAAGGCAACCAACCGCGACCTTGTCGCCGGCCTGAAAGGCCATCTCGAGGAGACAAACAAGCAGGTGGAGCGGCTTCAGAAGGTGTTCGAGAAGCTCGGCAAGCAGCCCAGCGGGACGCAGTGTCCGGCGATCGACGGCCTCATCAAGGAGGCCGACGAGATCGCCAGCGAGGTCGAGGACAAGGCCGTACTCGATGCCGCCATCGTCGCTGCCACTCAGGCCGTCGAGCACTACGAGATCTGCCGCTATGGCACGCTGATCGCTTGGACCGAGCAGCTCGGCCACGACGAGATCGTCCGTTTCCTCACGACCAACTTGAACGAGGAAAAGGCGGCCAACACCAAGCTCAACACGGTGGCGTTGCGCAAGGGCGTCAACGCCAAGGCTTCGACCGCGGTTTGATGCCGGAGTCGAACTCTCTTAGCCGCTTCGCCGAACCGCGGAGCCGCTGCCCTTGTTGTACGGTCCACGCTTTTCGCACTGTGCACGTCTTGTGCCGCACATATCAAGCCGCGACGGAGGATCAACCAGGCGAGCGACGCGCTCATGAAGTCAGCCGCGAGGCTACTTTCCGCCGTCAACGAAAAGACGACCGCAAAGGCCAGCATGCCGAGCGCGGTGCCAGCGAAGTCGACCGCGGCTGCCATTTGCCTGCGGCTCGCCGACGAAGCCGGGCCTCCCGCTCGCCGCGGATTTCGTCCGTCGCGATCAACATGATACTGGCGCACAAGATCGCCGGAAGGGCCGAGGAAAAGCCTACGACGCGGGATAGCAAAGTGGCGGGTAAGGCCTGCAGCCGCGCGCGAGCGAGGATTTGACAAACGACGACACTGTAGAGGGCGAGCGCGATCAATCGCTTGAGTTCGCAGGATAGTGGGCTCCAAGCTGGTACACAGCGATTCCGAGCGTGGCGAGCGCGACCGATGGCGCGGCCGCGAAGAGACCGGCGAAGCTAAAGCTCGCGCGCAACAATGCTCAAGTGCGACAGTTCATGACGGCGCCGGAATCGGCCCTGTTACGGCTCTTTGCTTTCTTGCAACGATCGACGACGCTAGGCGCTTTAGAAGGTCAAGAAGCGTCGGAGCCTATGTCGGATTAACGACCCGACGGTATGCTTCCGGCGAGCTCGACTGGAAGGGTCGAATCTCGAAGTGCGGCGACAAGATGTTGCGCAGCTACCTCTACGAGGCAGCCAACGTACTGCTCACCCGCGTAGCAAAATGGTCGACGCTCAAAGCCCGGGTCATTCGGCTCGCGAAACGAAGCGGACTGCGCAAAGCCAACGTTGCCGTTGGCCGAAAACTTGCCGTCATTCTGCACCGGATGTGGGTTGACGGGATCAACTTCACATGGTCGTCAAAGGAGACTGCCGACCAAACAGCGTAAGACTATCGAACCCCGCCGACGACGGCGGGAACCAATGTCCCTGCCGGGACGCTGGCGTTGGTGCGATCGCCCCTGACTTTGCGATGTTCAAAAAGAGCAAGCGCGCTTCACACATTGATCCATCAGCGTCATCCTACGACATCATGCGGAGGGCATGCCCCTACCGCGGAGAGAACCATGAACCCGGCAAGATGTATCTGGAGAGTCTTAACCGCATGCCCGGAATTGGAGAACAGCCAGGGTCGCTTTCGACGGATTCGGCGATGGTCATCGGTTGGTTGATGTCCGGCAGAGTTGCAGGCCAAGATCGGCCGCGCCCCGGGAGCGCCAAGCCGTACGTCACCAAAGCGAGACGCGCGCGCAGAATGCGCAGAGCGCCGCCTCGCCAAGGCCAAGCGACGAGTCCGACGAATTCGAGCGTTGAGCGGCACGCCTGCATCGTAGCTGGTTCCGTTCCGTAGATTCCCGGAGTCGGACATTGTCGCTGGTAGCGATAGTGTCATTGCACCGGAAGGCATTTGAGCACGATTTCATGGTACCGGATGGAGGCTGCAGGCGGTGCTTGCGGCCTCTTTCGTTCCCGCTCGCGGCTGGACCGCCGCTTCCCGGGCGTCGTGGCAGCACCACGCCCTTTCGCACTTCGCGCTCGACGAGCGGTCAGGTCGTGTTGTCGCTCAGAAGGTCCAACCGCCCGAGTGATCCCGTGGAGCCACAGCGTGGCTCGACCGACCTTCAGCGCGTCCTTGACCTCGCGCACTGGCCAGCTCTCGCCGATGGGCATCACGCGCACCTTCACGCCGCCGCCGAGCAACGCATGAGGAGAACTGAGGTCATCGTCGGCCTGGACAACCGTCAGATCCGTTTCGGGCTTCCAGTTCAGCGAGAGATCGATTCTCCGGGAAAGATCCGCCATCGTGAGCCGTCATCGAGCTCGACGACGTGACTCTCGGAATGGGAGCTGATTTTCATCGCGTTAGGCTGCGTCCAGATCCCGAAGCAAATCCGCCTGCAGGACCGCGCCTAGGCGCAGCCGGCCGGCCTCCGCCATGGCACCTTGGGCACTTGAGACGGAGCTCGGGCTGCGCGGACGTCGGTCTCAGTACGTTGGCGGCCATCGGCCAAGCCCCTCAATTGGGACACTTCACCAGTAGGGTGTCCGTTTCGATCATTCTAACGGCTCCTAAATCTTTGCTCCCCCGCCAACAAATACGGATTGCGACCGTTCCCGCCGCATCCGGCCGATGCCGAGAACGGTCGAGAATCGGCAACTTTTCTGCCCTTTCGAGCTTGCCAGGCCTACGATGCGCGAGCATCAGAAAAGCCGCGCTCGGTCTTGAAGCGCCGCTCCGTCCGCGTTCGCGCGCTTGTGGCTCTGGACTGATAGGACTTGTCCGCAGTTTCGTGCACATTGTGATTGCCCGCGCGTGGGGGCGGTGCTGGAGCATTGGCATGAGAAGCCCCTCCATCGCCACCGGCGATCGTACCGGTTCGCTCGCGGCCTCGGAGCTGGTCGAGATTGCGACCCACCTCGGGCTCAAGAAAGACGAGAGGATCGCGAGCTAGGTAGCGATTATCGTATCCGCCGCTGCCTATGTCCGGCAAGGGTCTCAGAAGGCGATCACGAGAGATGGATGGGTAGATGCTTCGTCTCCAAAACCAACATCGCCCTTCAATGACATTCGCACTGCGCCGGCACGGCGTACGTGGCCGACCGCCTGTCCATCTGACGAATCGAATGATGTCGCTGATGTGGCACAGAGATTACCTGACGACATCAGTTCAACCGGTGGTCTTCCTTCGCTCCAGCATCTTTTGCTCGACTTTGTCTGCAAGCACCGTCAATTCGCGCTTGGCTTTGTCAGTCGCCAGATCGCGAACGAGGGCACATTCCGCCGCATCCTTGCGCAGCTTCTCAAGCTGTGCCTGATAGTCCTTCATCGGTAGCCTCCGATGCCACTTTTCCCGAATGATGTAGTGGCGGAACTACCAAGTCGATTAAGCAGGATGGCGAAACGTGCTTCCGCCTAGCGGGTTGGGGAGGCAGGCCGGCGAAAACCTGTCCTATGTTATGGCGGGAACATCACGGGAGTGCGGAAATGCAACCTTCAATGGTTGTCCCGGAACGGTCCCGCTGCCGGATGGAAGCACGGGGCCGTTTTGTTTTCTTTCGCATTCATCCTAACGGTTGCCGCTCGAAACGGCATGTAGGTAGGAATATGTCCTTTGACCCAATGGCCGCTGCGGTTAACTGGCTTGATGCCTACCGCGCTGGCGACGTCGATGCACTTCTTGAGATGTACGCGGATGATGCGGTGGTCCATTGTGGCTGCGGAGGGATCAAAACGATCACTGGGAAGGAAGGTCTGCGGGCCTATTGGGTGAAGCGCCTTCGGGAATACCCCGCATCCGACCTGGATAACCTCCAACCATCGGAAGGCGGGACAATAATCGCGTATGTCGCGCCAGACGGCGTGGTCAGTGCCGTGTTGACATTCAACGGGGCCGGACAGATTGCATCGCTTACTTGCGGTCCATCAAGTGGCGCGACCTATAATGCCGTAAGCGGTTTGGTAGTCGTGTCCGGCGCGGTGTGAAGCATCTGCCGCACTCTGCCTCGCAAGCGTGGAGAACGCTCCACGGAACAAAGTTGGTCGGCAATGGTTCGTGGTGCAGCGTGAGTTGCGAACCATGCACGGCACAAACCGCGACCCTCTGCTTGCACGGGCGGAGGATGCCATAAAGGACGCTCATCGGCTGCTTGCCGAGGCAGACACGCTGCTCGCGACGGCGGTCGCACTATGCCGGATCGCGGAACAATCCAAGACCCTCCAGACGGGCTTGCTTCCTGCGTGGTCGATTGCCCTGCGGGTGAGGAGGGACATGTCTACGGCATGGGCCTTGAACGCATCGCGGGTGCGACACTGGCCGTCGAACTCGACAGCAGTTTCCTGCTCTTCGCCAACACGCGATAGCTCTGCTCGACCTCGGCGAGGTGATTGCGGATGGCACCGTCTTGAGCCGAGCCTTTCAAATCACCGTAGTGCGCAGCGATGATCAGGAAGTCATCGAGCGCATGCGCCTTGAAATGCTGTTCGCTCACATTGCGTACTAGACCGAGGTTCGGAAAATGGCTGCCCCAAAAGACAACGCAAGAAATCAACTATTCGGTCGCGATCAAAGCTTCTTTTTCGATTCAACCGATCCAAGGATTCGATACCCGGATCGAAACCGCCCAGGGTCTCGCTTTTTTCGCGTGATCCAGGCGTGACCCAAGTCGTGACGCCAATCGACGTAAGTTCTGAGTGCCTTCTAAGATGATTGATTTACGCTTGATTTTGGTGGGCGCACCAGGGCTCGAATCTGGGACCCGCTGATTAAGAGTCAGCTGCTCTTGTCCGCATCAATTCAATGTTTCAGCAAATCGCGAAGTCACCGACCCGCATCGCCAAAGTTGCACTTATTGTTCCGAGCTCTTTCTGGTGACGAAGCATCCGGCTGCCAAACGGTAGCACCGCAGCCTCTTGGTTTCCTCCGGCAAACGAATACTTGCTGAAGAGCAAAATCGCCGCGCGTGAGCTTCAGGAGTCTGCGACGTTTACCCGATCGAATTGTCCCCTCAAATTCCACAGGAACGAGGTAGGGGAAGCTGGCGAGCTGAAGCTGATAATGCGGCATGACCGAAGGCAAGCGGCTTCAAGGAGTCGAATGATGACGAAGCCATTTGCGCAGGCGAGACACCAACTGGACACTTGCCCCAGCAATCCAGCCAAGTACTTGAAAAATGGCGCTCCCTAGGGGAATCGAACCCCTGTTTCAGCCTTGAGAGGGCCGCGTCCTAACCGCTAGACGAAGGGAGCGTGAGGGCTAGCCAATAGCCTCGAAATTTGTCCGCCGCAAGGACCGAACCTGCCTTTTATGGCTCATTGGCAAATTTCAGCTTGCCGGCCGGCCTCAAGGTGTGGGCGTCGAAGGTGCGGATCTCGATCGCCCCGCCGACGTCGAGCGTCACCACCAGGCGGTCCCCCGCAACCCCGGTCGAGACGATCCTGGCGCCCTTCGGCAGGGTGGCGGTGACGTCGCTCAAGGCCTCGGCCGGCCTTCCCTCCGACTTGAAAAGGCGGTAGCCCACCGCGATCAGCACGGCGCAGATCGCCAGCGCCGTGGTCAACCCCGCGATCAGCATCATCCGCCGCACCCGCGCGAACAACGCGGCCTGCTCGGGGGTCGGTTCGGGAACAGCGGTTTCGGTCGTCATGCAGGGCTCTGGTTCAGCGCAAAGGTTGGAGGTTGTCGTTGCCGGCGACGAGGGTTCGGCCCGGCTCGACCGGGTGCTGGCCGCGCGCCTGCCGGACCTGTCGCGATCAAGGCTGAAAGCCCTGATTCTGGCGGGCGCGGTGAGCCAAAGGGGCGCCGCGGTCCGCGACCCCGCTTATCACGTCGCCGCGGGCGATACGATCATAATCGACGTGCCGGAGGCAGCGCCCGCCGAGCCCCAAGGCGAGGACATCGCCCTCGATATCGTGTTCGAGGACGACGACATCATCGTCATCAACAAGCCGAAGGGGCTGGTCGTGCACCCGGCGGCCGGCCACGAGACCGGGACGCTGGTAAATGCGTTGGTCGCCCATTGCGGTTCTTCGCTGTCGGGCATCGGCGGGGTGCGCCGGCCCGGCATCGTGCACC
Organism: Bradyrhizobium sp. ISRA430; assembly: GCF_029909975.1. Classification (NCBI taxonomy): domain Bacteria; kingdom Pseudomonadati; phylum Pseudomonadota; class Alphaproteobacteria; order Hyphomicrobiales; family Nitrobacteraceae; genus Bradyrhizobium; species Bradyrhizobium sp. ISRA430. The sequence goes on along the minus strand of NZ_CP094516.1, from coordinate 6,703,072 downwards.
GGCTCGACAAGGACACGACCGGCTTGATGGTGGTCGCCAAGAACGACCTCGCCCACCAGTCGCTGACGGCGCAATTCGCCGATCACGGCCGGACGGGCGCGATGCGGCGCGGCTACATGGCCTTTGCCTGGGGGCTGCCGAACCGCCAGCGCGGCACGGTCGACGCGCCGATCGACCGCCATCCGTATGCGCGGGAGAAGATGGCGGTGCGCCAGAGCGGCCGCGAGGCCATCACCCACTGGGAGATCCTGGAGAGCTTTGCGGGGCGCGACGGCAAGGGCGTGGCGGCGCTGCTCGCGTGCGAGCTCGAGACCGGACGCACCCACCAGATCCGCGTCCATCTCGCCCATATCGGCCATCCCCTGCTGGGCGACGCCGTCTATGGGCCGCATTTCAAGACGAAGGCGAACCAGCTCGGCCCTGAGTCGCAGGCAGCTTTGGCGGCCCTTGGACGACAGGCCTTGCATGCTTATCTGCTGGTATTGGAGCACCCGAGGACAGGAGAATTACTCCACTGGGAGGCGCCTCTGCCGGAGGATTTGCTTCTCCTCGAGAGTGCCCTGAAAGCGGCGCTATGACGCAGGCGGCTTCAGAAAGCCCTTACCTTACAAAAAGTTATAGCTGCCACACGGGGACGTGACGTCAGCAATCCTTCCCTAAATGACCCTCGATGGGGTATATTGCGCGTGCGTTGGAAGACCAACGCGGAACATCGCAGTCCGGCCGGCTTTAACCAAGCGGTCGTCTGCCTGGCCCGCCGCTATCGGGGGCCTGAACCTTTGGAGGGCGCACTATGGCCCGTACCGCTGCTTTGCCGGTCCTCAATGGAGAATCCGGCCTCTCCCGCTACCTCGCCGAGATCCGTAAATTTCCGATGCTGGAACCCCAGCAGGAATACATGCTCGCCAAGCGTTGGCGCGAGCACGACGATCGCGACGCGGCACATCAACTCGTCACCAGCCACCTCCGGCTCGTGGCCAAGATCGCCATGGGCTATCGCGGCTACGGCCTTCCGATTTCCGAGGTCGTGTCGGAAGGCAACGTCGGCCTGATGCAGGCGGTAAAGCGTTTCGAGCCCGAGAAGGGCTTCCGCCTCGCCACCTACGCCATGTGGTGGATCAAGGCGTCGATTCAAGAGTACATCCTGCGTTCCTGGTCGCTCGTGAAGATGGGCACCACCGCGAACCAGAAGAAGCTGTTCTTCAACCTGCGCAAGGCGAAGAGCAAGATCAACGCGCTGGACGAGGGTGATCTTCGCCCCGACCAGGTGAAAATGATTGCAAAGCGCCTCGGCGTCACCGATCAGGACGTGATCGACATGAACCGCCGCCTCGGTGGCGACGCGTCGCTCAACGCGCCGATCCGGGACGACGGAGAAGCCGGCGAATGGCAGGACTGGCTGGTCGATAATTCGCCCAACCAGGAAGCCATGATGGCCGAGCACGAGGAGTATGATCACCGCCGTGACGCCCTCAACGGCGCCATGGGCGTGCTCAACCCGCGCGAACGCCGCATCTTCGAGGCGCGCCGCCTCGCCGATGAGCCGATGACGCTGGAAGACCTTGCGGCCGAGTTCGGCGTGTCGCGTGAACGCGTCCGCCAGATCGAGGTCCGCGCCTTCGAAAAGGTGCAGACCGCGGTCAAGGGCGCGATCGCGAAGCAGGAACAGGCTGCGCTGGAAGCCGCGCACTAAGCGCGACTTTCGGCCCCAGAGATTGGCGGATCGAAAAGACAGAAAAGCCGGCGGCAACGCCGGCTTTTTTCTTGCCTTGAAGAAGATGCGGCTACACTTTCGGTGTCATGCCCCGGCTTGACCGGGGCATCCAGTACTCCGCGATGTCAATTGCGAGAGCGAGATCCCAACACAGGTCTCTGGAACACTGGATCGCCCGGTCAAGCCGGGCGATGACGGCCGTGGTTGCAGCCTAATAAAACGCGCGATTGTTCGGCTGGATGACGGCGGCGGTTTAATCCCTCTTGTCATTCCGGGGCGCGACGGGGCTTTACTCTCCCCACACCCGCGCCAGCGTCGCGAGCCAGCAGCCTTCGCAATAGCGCGCGTCCTTGTAGTCGATCCAGTTGTGCGCATAGACGTGGTCGAGCGGGATGTCGTAGCGCGCGCGCAGGACGCGGACGAGGATCCGCCAGGCCGCGACCTGCGCCTCGGTCGGCCCCGCCGCGACGTCCGGATAGTTGCCGGCGAACTCGACGCCGATCGAGTTGTCGCGCACAACCTGGCGATAGGTCGCTTTGTTGTCGATGTACTTGTTGTCGTTGCGGTTGGCACCGTCGCCATGGGTCGGCACCAGATTTTCCGCGACCGCCCAATAGACCGTGCCGTCAGTCTCGACCCAGACAGTGACGCCCCGCCGGGTCGGATTCTTCGACTGCTCCTGCGCGCCGCCGCGTGCCGAGCCCGCAGGCCCCTCGGTCTGATGCACGATGATGTTGCGCCAGGCGTGGGCCTGCGCGACGTCACCCCACGGTGCGAGCCAGACGATCTTCAGGCCGGGAATGTCGGGCGTGCCGGCGACATGCGCGAGCCTGGCGAGGTCGGCATCCGTTGCAGCGGCGTGAATGGTCAAAGCAAGGGCGGCGAGAACGGCCGCGAGCAGGCGAGACATCATCATGCGGGTCCAAATGCGGACCCGAGCCTACAGCATGATCCGGAAAAGTGTGCACCGGTTTTCCCGCGCGACAAACGCGGGACGCGTTTGCGCGGAGGTCATGCTCAAACAACAAGTTTGAGCGCGACGACGATCGCGCTTGCTTCAAGCGAATTTGCGCGCGGCCGGAGCGGTCAGCTCGGGCGAGAGCGGCGGCGCCGGATCATAGAGCGCAAAATCGTTCTTGCCGTTCTTCTTGGCGGCATAGAGCGCCTCGTCGGCCCGGGCCATCAGGCGGTCCGGGAATTGGCCGATGGCACGATCCCATTGCGCCACGCCGATCGAGATCGCGATCGGAATATCGTTGCCGGTGCAGGCGGCGGCATCCTGGCGGCAGACCTCCAGCACGCGGCGGGCGATCAGCGCGCCCTCGTGCAGGGATGAGGACGGCAGCACGACGCAAAACTCGTCGCCGCCGGTGCGGGCGAGCATGTCGCCCGGCCGAAGCCGTGTCTGCGCCATCAGGGTGAAGTGCTGCAGGCAAGCATCGCCCGCGGCGTGTCCGTGGGTGTCGTTGATCGTCTTGAAGCCGTCGATGTCGATCAGCAGCAACGCGAAGGGCTGGCCGCTGCGCTCCGAGCGGGCGCATTCCTCGGCGAGGCGCTGCAACAGATGCCGCCGGTTGGCGACGCCGGTGAGATCGTCGAGCAGCGCGAGGTCGGCGACCTCGTTGCGCAGCCGTTCGATCGCCATCAGCAGGCAGCCGAAATTCCAGGCCATTGCCAGGAAGACCAGGATCAGGATCAGCAGCGCCTGCAGCCCGTTGAAATTGACCGCGGTGATGCCGCCGCCCAGCCCGGTGAGCGCCGCGCCGGAGCGGACCACGTGCACGCCAAGGATCATGAACGCCACGATCGCAGCGAGGCGCGCGCCGGGATTTTCGCGTCCGTCCTGCCTACCTAGGAGGCGCTGCAGCACCATCAGGATCGGGGTCGACTGTCCCACAGAATAGATCAACACCCGCATCGGCATGTTATCGACGACGACCAGAAACCAGGTGAGGCCGGCGCAGCTCAGGAGCGAAACGGCGATCGCGGCGGGCCAGGACACCGGCCGGTGGTAGAAGCGCATCACGCCCATGCAGGCGAGGCAGGACGCGAAGATCATCAGCCCGCCGCCGGCGATCAGCGGAAACGCTGGATCCATGACATCGCGCAGCATGGAGATGCCTGCGCCGACGGCCTGGAGCACGGCCGCCGCCATCCAGTATCGGGCCGCCTGGAATTTCGGATAGGAGCGCGTCACGTAGGCCCAGATCAGGCCCAGCGCCAGGAAGTTGATGACGATGACCGTCCAGAGTGTCGGCACGCTCAGCATGGCGACCGCAGGACACGCAGCGTCCCGCTCCCTTCATTTGGCAACCGCCCGTCCATAACCCGCCCCCGTGTTCTTGCGGAGGACCATGCGCGTGGTGCGCTTAATGGAGTCTCACCGCAATCGCGCAAACACGACGTTTGGTTTTGGATTGATGAATCGTGGAGGCGGATACCCGCTTCGTTAAGCAAAGCCTGATGCCCAGGCGCTGACCGTGCCGCGCCGTCGCGATGCGGATTCGCAGGCAAAAATCATCCAAAAATGCTTCTGAGCTGTGGATAACGCAATGACGGAGATGTGACGGCGCGAGGCAGTTGCCCGCGAATCTGCTGAGCTTGCCATTGAGGATGTTGCGAGGCTGGCCCTCCGCCGAGCATCCCTCGTGTCGCGTTTCACCATTAACCCTTGAGAGGATACTATGGCTAAGAAAGCGAAGAAGGCGGCGAAGAAGAAGGCGAAAAAGGCCAAGAAGGCGAAGAAGAAGTAACGCGGCTTCTTTTTCTTTGCCCGGGTGGGGCCTCGCTCCGCCCGGGCGTCGGGTAGGGTTGAGAGAGTTTGAAGGTGGCGGGCGCGGGGCCCGCTTTTTTGTTGACCGGCGCTTAGCTCTCTCACTCTCTCGCCCCGCTCTTGCGGGGAGAGGTGAAGGGAAGATCGCAGCGCTCTTTCTATCGCTCCGCAAACGCCAGCTTCGCGCCGAGCAGCGCAAAGCCGGCTGCAAAACTGCGGCGCAGCCAGGCCATGACGCCGGGGCGGGAGATGACGCGCGCGCGCACCGAGGCCGCAGAGAGCCCGTAGACGACGAACACCGCAAACGTCATCGCCATGAAGACGCCGCTCAGTTCCAGCATCCGCGCCAGCACATGGGGCTCGTCGACCGCGATGAACTGCGGCAGGAAGGCGAGGAAGAAGATCGACAGTTTTGGATTGAGGATGTTGATCAGGAAGCCGGTCATGATGACGCGGCTACTCGAGCGTTCCTTGATCTCGCCCTCGACCGCCAGCGCGCCGGTCTCGCGCAGTGCCTGCCATGACATGTAGAGCAGATAGGCCACGCCGCACCACTTTAGCGCGGCAAAAGCCAGCGCGCTGGTGTGCAGCACCGCGGCAAGGCCGAGCATCGCCGCCGTCATGTGTGGAACGATCCCGAGCGTACAGCCAAAAGCTGCGGCGATACTTGCGCGCGAGCCGCGCGTCAGCGCCGCCGCCAGCGTGTAGAGGACGCCGGTACCCGGCGAAGCGACCACGATCAGTGAGGTGAGCAGGAAGGATAAGGTCATGGATGGACCCTATCACTGCCTCTCGCGCCGAGAAAGCGAGCTCCCGGAACGTACCGTCAGGACAATTGCGCGATCTCGGCCTCGCGCAGCACGTCGAGGGGCGCCCAGGGCTTGGCCCAGAATTTTGCGCCGTCAGGCAGGGGCTGCGCCAGGGGACGGCCCGAGGTGACGACGACGTCGAGCTTCGGATTGCGATCCTTTGCGACATAGGCGAGCTCGACTCCGTTCATGCGGCCGGCAAGCTGCACGTCGGTCAGCATCAGGCATAGCGCACCGGCATCCTTGTCCAGGACGCGCGCGGCCGCCTCGGCACTCTCGCACTGGATCACTTCGTAGCCGCTTTCCTCCAAAAGGAGGCACAGCATCGCACGCTGCATGGCATCGTCTTCGACAATCAGCGCGGTCGCCCGATATGGTTCTGCCTGTCCCATGTGGCCGCTCCAAAAAATGATCGTCCTTGCTGAAGTAACGTATGTTAAGGGCGCTTTCGCGATATGGTTCAGTTCCAAACTGAAAAAATGTACATGTAAGTTCCTTCTTCCGAATTTGGTGTGGTCGCCCTGGCGACCCATAACCACCGAATTCAGTTTGGCGGAGGCTGCTAGTGCTCAGCCAATAGAAGTTGATTGCGAGTCGTCGTAACGACTCCTCCCCGGGGTAATAGGTCCTGGCTTTCGCCAGGACGACGTTGGAGAGAGTCTTCGCCAATATCTCTGCGGTCATGCCCCGGCTTGACCGGGGCATCCAGTACACCGCGGCTCCTCCCTATCGCGTCACTGCTTCGGGAATACTGGTTCACCCGCTTTCGCGGGTGATGACGCAGAGTGTGTGGCGTGAGCGCTCCTTCTCTCAGCCGTGCGAGATCACTGCGCCATCAGCCGATCGGCAAAATACCCGATCGTCTTGCGGTAGATCAGCGCCCTGTTCCACTCGCGCATGGCTTCGAAATTAGCGGTGCCTTCGCCGTAGGGCTGGCCCATCTTGAAGCCGTTGGTGTGGAGCAGGTTCGCGGTGGAGGCGAGCACGTCGGCGGCGCTGTGGCGCAAGTCGACGCGGCCGTCGCCGTCGAAGTCGACACCGTATTTGATGTAGGACGACGGCAGGAACTGGGTCTGGCCGATCTCGCCGGCATAGGCGCCGATGAGGTCGCGCTGCGGCAGGTCGCCACGCTGCACAATCTTGAGCGCGGCCAGCAGTTCGCCCTGGAACAGCTCGGTGCGGCGGCAATCATGCGCGAGCGTGGCGAGCGTACGGATCACCGGCAGCTTGCCCATGTCGCCCTTGCCGAAATCGCTCTCCAAGCCCCAGATCGCGACCAGGATCTGCCGGGGCACGCCGAACTGCTGCTCAATGCGCGACAGCAGCGCGGCGTGACGCTGGAGCAGCGCACGACCGCCATTGATGCGACCCGGGCCGACGCGTGTCGAGACATACTGCTCAAAGCTCTTCTTGAAGGTGTAGCGCTGGCGCCGGTCGAAGGCGAGCACGGCGCCGTCCGGCGTCACGCCGCTGAACGCCGCGCTCGTCACGCTCGCCGAGACGCCGGCGGCCTGCGCCTCCGCAGACATGCCGGCAATGAAGCTGTTGAAATCGCCGCCACAGCGCGCAGCCTCAGCGGAGCCGCCAGCCAGACAAACCATGGAAGCGACGGCCAGAGCAAATCTCAGCATATGGAATGATCCCCCAATTCGCGGCGGGCGATCATGCCCGGGAACAGGAGTCCCGTCAAAGCGGCAAACCCTCGCCAACGGCCCTGCGACGCGGGAGCAGATCGCAAAGTTGCTCGCAAGTCAGCCACAGCTCAACGGTCGTCATCGCCGACCACGCCGACATCGATACCGCGCTACGCGAGACACACGCGCCCTCCTGTCGGGGCGCGCGTCAGCGCGAACCCGGATTCCATCGTACGGCAGTGTCGGTGGCACAATGGAATCCGGGCTCGCGACTCGTCGCGCCCCGGAATGACGAGAGGACAGTGCGCGCCATAGAATTGAGTTTCGTCCGGCGCTAACAATTTGGGCGCGGGAAACGCGAGGTGTGCGCTGCGAGATGGAACTCTCAGCGTGCGTCGGATCCGGACATCTGCGCACAAGACGTAAGACGTGCAGCTCTACGCACTCCCGAGCAAGGCACGCAGCTCTCGTTGCGGCACAGAGCAGACAATGATGGGCAAATGCTTCGACCATCCAAACCATTTGATTCAGGAACAGGTTGGAACCAGAACTCGCAATCAACGCACATCTGTTCCGCCTGCTGCGACATCGACGCCGCAATGATTGGCCTTGCCATCGTAGAGCGCGAGCTATAGTATTCTATTCTAGGTTGTTGCCCTGCCAGCCCCGGGCGACGCTGAAGACCAAAAATAAACGGCGGGCTTTTCGGCCCGCCGTTTATTGAGTCAGAAGCCGGACCTCGCCGGCCAAATCAATCCCGATCAGTTATCCAGGAACGAGCGCAGCTTCCGGCTCCTTGACGGATGCTTCAGCTTGCGCAGCGCCTTGGCTTCGATCTGGCGGATGCGTTCGCGGGTGACCGAGAACTGCTGGCCGACTTCTTCCAGCGTGTGGTCGGTGTTCATGCCGATGCCGAAGCGCATGCGCAGCACGCGCTCTTCGCGCGGGGTGAGCGAGGCGAGCACGCGCGTGGTGGTCTCGCGCAGGTTCGACTGGATCGCGGCATCGATGGGGAGGATCGCGTTCTTGTCCTCGATGAAATCGCCGAGGTGTGAATCCTCTTCGTCACCGACGGGCGTCTCCAGCGACAACGGCTCCTTGGCGATCTTCAGGACCTTGCGCACCTTCTCCAAGGGCATGCCGAGCTTCTCGGCGAGCTCTTCGGGCGTCGGCTCGCGGCCGATCTCGTTGAGCATCTGACGCGAGGTGCGCACGATCTTGTTGATTGTCTCGATCATGTGCACGGGGATACGGATGGTGCGCGCCTGGTCGGCGATCGAGCGGGTGATCGCCTGCCGGATCCACCACGTGGCGTAGGTCGAGAACTTGTAGCCGCGGCGGTACTCGAACTTGTCGACCGCCTTCATCAGGCCGATGTTGCCTTCCTGGATCAGGTCGAGGAACTGCAAGCCGCGGTTGGTGTACTTCTTGGCGATCGAGATGACGAGGCGGAGGTTGGCTTCCACCATCTCCTTCTTGGCCTGGCGCGCTTCGCGCTCGCCCTTCTGCACGGAGTGCACGATCTTGCGGAATTCGCCGATCTCGAGACCGGTGAGAGCTGCGAGCTGATGCACCTCGTGGCGGAGGTCCTTGATGCGGTCCTTCTCGTGGTGGACGAAGTTCTTCCAGCCCTTGGCCGAAAGCTTGGACACCCGGTTGAGCCAGCGCGGATCGAGCTCCGAGCCGGTGTAGTTGCGCAGGAAGTCGTCGCGCGCCACGCCATGGCTGTCGGCAAGGCGCATCAGGCGGCCTTCATGCGAGACGAGGCGCTTGTTGATGTCGTAGAGCTGCTCGACCAGCGAGTCGATGCGGGCCTGGTTGAGGCGCAGCGACTTCACCTCGACGATGATCTCGTCCTTCAGCTTCTTGTACTTGCGCTCCTGGTGCGGCGAGAGCGACTCGTTCTGGAGCTGGTTGGCAATGTCCTGCTCCTGAAGCTTGCGCAGCTTCTTGTAGTTTTCGGCGATCTTGTCGAAGATCTCGACGACCTTCGGCTTGAGCTCGGCCTCGATCGCCGCGAGCGACATCTGGTTTTCGAACTCGTCATCGTCCATGTCGGCTTCGGCTGCGGCCTCGCCCGGATCCTTCTCCTCGCCACCTTCGCCGTTACCGGCAGCGGGCGCGGGACGGAACGGGGTTGGCGACGGCGGTGCCGCGGGCGGAGCGACATGCGCGGGCGCGGCTGCGGCCGGAGCGGCCTCGCCGCCCTCGGCCGTCGCTTCGCCGTTCTCGCCAGCGGGACCGCCGATCATCGCGGTGTTCATGCCGCCCTTGGCGTCGGGGCCGGCATAGGTCGCTTCGAGATCGATGATGTCGCGGAGGAAGATCTTTCCTTCGTTGAGCTCGTCGCGCCAAATGATGATGGCCTGGAAGGTCAGCGGGCTTTCGCAGAGGCCCGCGATCATCGCCTCGCGGCCGGCCTCGATGCGTTTGGCGATCGCGATTTCGCCTTCGCGGGAGAGCAGCTCGACCGTGCCCATCTCGCGCAGATACATGCGCACGGGATCGTCGGTGCGCTCGCCCGGTTCGCTCTTCTTGACTTCGGTGACGGCCTTCTGCGTGACCTCGACGAGTTCGTTGTCGGTCTCGTCCTCGCCATCGTCCTTCTCGTCCTCACCTTCGCTGTCGTCGGCTTCGGTGACGTTGATGCCCATGTCCGAGAGCATCGACATGATGTCCTCGATCTGCTCGGGCGAAGTCTGGTCGGACGGCAGGACTTCATTGAGCTGATCGAAGGTCACGAAGCCGCGCTTCTTGGCCTGCTTGATCATCTTCTTCACTGCCGCGTCGGACAGGTCGAGCAAGGGCGAAGGCGCGTCCTGTGAATCTTTCTCGGGAGCGTCCGCTGCCTTGTCGTCCTTTTCCTTGTCCTTCGCCTGCAGCGTCTTTGCCTTGGTGGCCATCCATTGCTCCTAAACGCGCTTCACACAGACGTTCGCCGCGCCTGCCTGAATTCACCTGAACCTGTTGCTCGACGCTCTCGCTTCGTCGGCTCTCGACACGGAAAGGGCGGCGCAAACCTCTTTCGCCACCCCAAAACTTCTCTCGCCGGATTTGCCTAACGCTTCGTGAGCACCTTTGTCGCGGCGGATGCAGGTGTAATGTCAACAGTCCTGCGCGGATTCATCCCTGACGCGTCTGTTCTGCCTGCGGCCGCCTGTGGGCCAAAGTGCTACAATTCCGTTAAGCCTCGATTAACCCTGTTTCTGCCGCCAAACCTTGGATTTGGCGAGTCTTTTAGCGGTTCCGGCCCCGGCCGTCCGCATGATTCTTCATCAAACGCTCTTCTGGAACCGGCCCGACAGCTCGCCAAAACCCTCGATCAGAGCCTCGGTGCCATCGACCTCACCCATCCGGGCCTTGACGTCACGCAGCCACGCCAAATTGGCCTCGCTAGGGTCCTCCCCCAAGGCCAGCTCAGCGTCTTTCAACTCCCTAAGTAGTGAATGCCACTGCCGATGCAAGGCAACGAGCTGGTGCCAGGTGGCGAGAACATCATCCCGCGCCGCGCCCTCCCGCGCGCCCCATACCGCCTGGGTCGTGATCGCGCGCTCAACCCTTTGAAGTAACGGGATAAATCCTCCCTTCTCAAGATCGGCGCGCATCTTCTCAGCCTGCTCGGTGGGGTCGGGGCTGTGGTGGTGGTCGTGGGCAAAGGCGGCGATGATGCCGGCCCTCAGTTTGTGGGCCTCGGGATGGGCGAGCTCCAGTGCCGCTATCTCCTCCAGGTGCTCATGCAGCAGCCAGGGGTGGTTGATCAGGCATTGCAGGATCAGCGCCTCGCGGCGCGAGATGGCGCTGCGCTGGCCGCGCATAATCGGGCTAGCCGCGAGCTGCGGGCTCGCCGCCTGGTAGGGGCCGGACGGGAGCAGGGTCGGAACGGGCCCGCCACGGCGACCTGATCCAGCGAATCGATTCGCACCGCCGGCGCCGCGCGGCTGGAACGGACGGCCGGAGCCGCCCCGGAAATTGCCGCGGCCGGCGAAGCCGCCACCTCCGCCCTCGGGTGCAAAGGCGCGCTGGAGCCGCTGGACAAAATCGTCGCGATAATAGCGCCGCACCACTTCGTCGCGGATGCCGTTGGAGAGCTCCTTGATACGCGCCTCCAGCGCGGCACGGCGCTCGGGCGTGACGAAGCTGCCGCCTTCGAGTTCGCGCGACCAGATCATGTCGGCGAGCGGACGCGCCGCGGCGATCACCTCCTCGATCGCGCCGCGGCCACCAGACCGTGCGAGGTCGTCGGGATCCTGCCCCTCCGGCAGCAAGGCGAAGCGCAGGCTCTTTCCCGGCGCGAGGAACGGCAGCGCGAGGTCGGCGGCACGATAAGCGGCCTTCTGTCCGGCCCGATCGCCGTCGAAGCAGAGGATCGGCTCATCCGCCATCTTCCAGAGCAGCGCGAGCTGGCTTTCGGTGAGCGCGGTGCCGAGCGGCGCCACCGTACCGGCAAAGCCGGCGGTCACCATCGCGATGACATCGACATAGCCTTCGACAACAATCAGCGGCGCACCATCGTGGGAGGCCGCGCGTGCGGTCTGGTGGTTGTAGAGATTATCGCCTTTGTGGAAGAGCGGCGTCTCCGGCGAGTTCAGGTATTTTGCTGGAACGTCCTTCTCCAACGCGCGGCCACCGAAGGCGATAACACGGCCGCGCAAGTCCGTGATCGGAAACATCACGCGGTCGCGGAAGCGGTCGTAGGGAACGGGAATGTCGTTGCCGCCGATCAGGAGACCGGTCTCGACCATGTCGTCGACGGAGACGCCTTGTTTGCCGAGATGCTCCTTCAGCGCAAAGCGATCGGGCGGCGCATAGCCGAGGCGAAACTGCAATTGCGTCGCCGGCGAGATCGCGCGATCGGCGAGATAGCCGCGCGCTTTTGCGCCGACGCGCGAGGCCAGCGTTTCCGCGAAGAATTTTGCCGCGAGATCCATCACGTCATGCAGCGACTTGCGCCGCTGCTCATGTCGCGCCGCATCGGGCGTCACCGCCGGTAGCGGCAGGCCCGCCATGTTGGCAAGCCGCTCCACGGCTTCGCTGAACGGGACGCCGTCGGTCTCCATCACGAAGGTGATGATGTCGCCATGCTTGCCGGACGAGAAGTCGTGATAAAAGCCCTTCTGGTCGTTGACATAGAAGGACGGCGTCTTCTCCTGCTGGAACGGCGACAGCCCCTTCCACTCCCTGCCGGCCTTCTTCAGCTTCACGCGCCGGCCCACGACTTCCGAGACCGGAAGCCGGGCACGCAATTCATCGAGGAATTGGGGCGTGAAGCGCATGGGCCTGTGTTTAGCGCGAAATCGTGTGAGTCGGACGAAGGGTTACGGATATAGGTGCGGCTCGCCGAAAAGTCAGGATTGTCAGGCTTATCCGGGTTATCCGCGCTGTTCACAGTCCTTTCCGTCATTTCTCTATCATTCCGGGGCGCGCTAGCGCGAGCCCGGATTCCATTCCTCCCAACATACCGGCGGCGCAATGGATTCCGGGCTAGCCTGTTCGAGGCGCCCGGAATGACGGAGCGGCGAAAAAAGCAGCCTTGAACCCCGGCCGGTTCCGCGCTTCCATAGCGCCATGTTCATGACGTTTCGAGGCGGCCATAGCGGGGGTTGGCGTGTCACCTCGATGTCATCAGTGACGGGCGACCCCCTGCCCTTCGTGCCGGCGCTGTCGGTGACGGACAGCGATGCGGTCTCGTTGCCGTTGGTGCCTTCGCGCAATGCGTGGCGGCTGGTCGGTGTTGCGAGCCATCCGCGCTACACCACGCGCGCCGAGAGGGAGCAGCTCACGGCCGCGCAGGCCGGGCTCGGCCGACCCGAGGCAACCAGCGCGGCGCTGATCCCGATCCGCAAGTCGCAAGCCTGGTGGGAGCTCGCGCCCGAGGAGCGGCGCAAGATCTTCGAGGACAAGTCGCACCACATCGCAAGCAGCCTGCGCTTCCTTCCCGCAATCGCGCGGCAGCTCTATCACTCTCGCGACCTCGGCGAGCCCTTCGACTTCCTCACCTGGTTCGAGTTCACGCCGGCGGATGCCTCGATGTTCGAGGAGCTGGTCGCGATGCTGCGGCGGACCGAGGAGTGGACTTACGTCGAGCGCGAGGTCGACGTGCGCCTGGTGCGGGAGGTGCTCTCAGCCTAATGATCGAGAAAGCGGCCCGACTCGATCAGCGGCAAGTCGGTCACGGGCCAATTGTAGATGTAGGTCCAGGCTTGAGTGGCCACGCCGTCCGCAATCATCACGTCGATCAGCTTACGCAGATATTCGGTCGGCTCCGGAAAGCTCTCGCCACAGGCTTCGTACATGTCGAGCTCGCGCAGCAGCTCGTCGGGCGCGCGCAGGCGGAACAGCTCGCCATGGACGAGGTCCGACGACGTGTCCGACAACAGCAGCCCCGGATAATGCTTCACGAGAACGAGCCGGCCGCGACAGGTCGCCTCCCCCAGGAAATCCGCATGCATCGACAACAGCCGCGCCATCGGATGATCGAAGCCGCGCATCAAGGTGCCGTAGACGAAGAGAAGATCGGAGCTCATGTGCGCTTGTTATCCTGCGCGCACGCGTCGATTCAAGTCGTCTTGCAAGCCATCTCGTCTTGACGATGGTGCTTTGAGGCCGCCTCCTCTATAGCGTTGTCCGATCTCGACCAGAGTGCTGCTTCGATAGGCAATCCGAATGACTTCAGACGCAACGAGCGCGCCGGCTCGACTGCTGGGCACGAACGACGCCGATCCGGTTCATGAGGCCAATCGAGCGGGGCGATCTCCGTTCCTGCTCACCTCCGACCATTACGGGCGGCTCCTGCCGCACGCGCTCGGCGACCTCGGCGTAGCCGGAAGCGAGCTGACGCGGCACATCGCCTGGGACATCGGCATTGCCGGCGTTGCCGAACGATTGGCCGATATGCTCGACGCGCATCTGATCGCGCAGCGCTATTCGCGGCTCGTGATCGACTGCAACCGTCCGCCGAGCGTCGCAAGCTCGATCCCGGCGATCTCGGAAGCCACCGCCATCCCGCGCAATGAGGGGCTTTCGGCGGAGGAGCGCGAGGCGCGGCGCCGCGAGATCTTTGATCCCTATCACAGCCGCATCGATGCCGTCGTCAGCGGCCGCGTGCACGCCAAGCGGCCGACGGTGCTGGTGTCGCTGCACAGCTTCACGGCGGTCTACGCCGGCGTCGCCCGGCCCTGGCACATCGGCACGCTCTATCACCGCGACACGGTGCTGCCGCGCCTCTTGTTGAAGCATTTGCGCAGCGAGGGCGATCTCGTCGTCGGCGACAACCAGCCCTATGCCGTGAGCGATATCACCGACTACACCATCCCCGTACACGGCGAAGCCCGCGGCCTGATCAACACCGGAATCGAAATCCGCCAGGACCTGATCACCGATCAATCCGGCCAGCAGCAATGGGCCGAACGGCTGTCGCGGATCCTCGGCCAGATCGAAGCGGAGCTGCGCGCAGAGGGATTGGTGTAAGCGGCTTGCGTCCCAACCGCCGCGATGCAGTCCGTCTCGACGCATCAAACGCTACAGCCCCATCGCACACCCGATCTCGACCACGGCTGCACCGTTTCCTCGGCTACCCCCTCCCCGGCCCCCCCCCCCGCAAGGGGGGAGGGAGCAGAGCGGAACGCGCGGATCAATCTACGCCTGACAGCTTCAACCAGGGCTACTTCGCCCGGGTCAGCGCCAGCCAGATTCCGCCGCCGATCATGAAGCCGCCGGAGACGCGCGACAGCATCCGGGTGCGGCGCGCGGAAAAGAATTTTCGCGCACGGCCAGCAAGCGTGGCGTAGAGCGCATCGGTCATCGCCGCCGTCACCATGAAGGTCGCTCCCAACAGCGCGACCTGCGGAAAGTGGTCGCGGTTCATGTCCATGAACTGCGGGATGAAGGCGCCGAAGAATACCAGCACCTTCGGGTTCGACAGCAGCACCAGAAAGCCTTGCAGGAAGAAGCCGCCGCGCGGCGGCGCCGGCGGCTCATCCACATGGACGCCTTCGACCGGCGCCCAGATCAGCTTGATGCCGAGCCAGATCAGGTAGGCAGCGCCGGCAAAGCGCACCCAGTCGAACCAATAGCCCATCGTCGCCATCAGCGAGGTCAGGCCGATCGCGACGACGCCGATCACGATCGCGAGTCCGGCCTGCGCGCCCGCGACATTGGTCAGCGCCGCCCGGGTGCCGTGGCGCAAGCCATTGGCAATCACGAGCGTGACGATCGGACCAGGCAGCAGCGCCAGCGCAATGCAGGCGGCGACGAAGGCGAGATAAGCTTGCAAGGACATCATGGGGAAGGCTC
Source organism: Bradyrhizobium sp. ISRA430 (assembly GCF_029909975.1). Classification (NCBI taxonomy): domain Bacteria; kingdom Pseudomonadati; phylum Pseudomonadota; class Alphaproteobacteria; order Hyphomicrobiales; family Nitrobacteraceae; genus Bradyrhizobium; species Bradyrhizobium sp. ISRA430. The sequence goes on along the minus strand of NZ_CP094516.1, from coordinate 6,687,850 downwards.
GCTGAAGGCGTTTGGGTGCAATTAATGCATGTTTGGCGCGTGGACGAAAGCTCGACGTGTGTCGCACGCACGGGTCACAAACGCCGTCGTCATACCCCGCGACCCGGCTACGCCAAGGCTTCGCCGGGGCGCACGCTCTTGGGCCGCCGAAGCTTTGGCGTAGGCGGCAAGCGGGGTATCCAGTGGGCCGCGCCCTCTCCGTATCCCACGACCGTCTCTGGAATACTGGATCACCCGCTTTCGCGGGTGACGACGGCGGAAAAAGTGGCGCGATAAGGCCTGCATCACCTTCCGTCCAATGCTGCCGTAATCCATCGCTTCATTTCCTGCGTCTCCAAAAACTCCAGCGCCGCGTGCTTCACAGCCACCACCTCACCCGCCCCTTGCACGACCGCGACCAGCAGATCGCAGCGGCGCGAGAGAGCGATGCCGGTGGCGGCGCGGCGCGCGCCGTCGGGCATGTCGAGATCGTAGGGCCGGGTACGGCCGCGCAACTCGCCGACGCGCGCTTCCTCGCCCGGCGCCATCGCCACAAAACGCGGGCTGATCAAGTCGATGTCGGTGACCTGATCGACCTCGTCGTCATCGGCGACGCCGCGGTCGCAGTTGCAGAAGCCGAGCTTGGCGCGGATGTAGAGCTCGACACCCTCACAGGCCCCATCGCAACGAAATGCGCGGCCGGCGGGCCAGCCGTCGCGCGGGAACGGCCAGGCGATCTCGCGCCAATGCGTCGGCCCGTCCGTCGGCGCCGGCGCGAGTTGATTGGCTCCGACGCCCGACGCACCCAGCGCGATCAGCGCGAGCGCTATCGTCACCGCACGGCGCATCGTCAGTTCTTCGGCAGGCCGGCGACGGCGCGCGCGGGCCCGGTCAGCTCGAGGATATGCAGGCCGGTATTGGCGCGATCGACGATGTAGATGTAGCCGCGATCATCGGTCTCGACATTGTTGGTCTGGATCGCGACCTTGCAGCGCTCGCCACCCTCGACCGGAATGCAGCGCTTGTCGGTCGCGCTCGTGATCGAAGGAATGAAGTAGCCGACTTCCTTGGGATGATAGGGATCTCGGATGTCGAGCGCACGCACGCCGGCATTGAAGAAGGCGATGAAGGCCATCTTCTTGTAATAGACCGGCGCCATGCTCTCGTTCGAGGAATGCGAGCCGAAGCGGCCGCCGCGCTGGCAGAACTGCCCGCTCGCCTCGGGCACGGTGTAACTGGAGATCATCATCGGCCGCGTCTCGGTGGTGACATCGGCGAACCACACCATCTGCCGCGCCTCGCCGCATTCATTCAGAATCGCCTCGTCCACGATCATGACGATGTCGCGGGTCTTGCCGTCCTTGTCCTCGGCGAATTCGGCGATGGGCATGTCCAGCATCGGAAACGTCGTGTGCGCGCCGTTGAAGGCCGACATCGGCAGTCGCGCAATCTCGGGATAGCGCAGATTGTCCGGCGTCGGCTCCTTCGGCCCGTTCAAGAGCTTTTCGCGATCGACGATCTGCAGAATGCCGCCCTTATTGGTGCCGTAGCCGAAATAGACGCGGTTGCCTGTGGGGCCGGTCGAGATCGGCCCGTGCAATTCGGTCGGCACCGCGCCGGTCGCGCCAGGCTCCTGGCCGGGCAGGCCGAAGTCGCGGATCTTCTGCGGATGCGCGGGATCGGAGAGATCATAGACTTGTGTCATGCGGCGCGTGCGCCAGTCCGGCGCGCCCGAGACGAGATAGGCAATGCCGGTGTCGCATTCCCACCAGCTCTTGTGCGTGTCCTTCAGGCCAGCGATGCGGGTGACGAGCGCGGGATTGGCGGGATCGGCAACGCTCCAGATTTCGTGCGCCTCGCTGCCGAAGGTACGGAGCATGTAGACCGCGTTGGGATCGCCCTTCGGCAACGCCTTGCCGTCGCAGACCCGCACCATCTGCGCGCCGCCGGATTCGTACTTGCCCTCCTGCCCCGGCAGGTGCCGCAGGTACTTGGGATGCGCGGGATCGGTGACGTCGACGATCGAGGTGCCGTTGGGCTCGGCCTGTCCCGTCATCGGATTGACAGGGCTCGGCACCGCGTCGGTGCCGCCGTGATGTCCGATATAGGCGATCCAGCGATCGCCCTGGTGATGGATGGTCGGCTGATAGGCGCTGCGCGCCTGCAGGTCGTTCGTGCCGACCAGCTTCATGTTGGAAGCTTCCGGCGGCGCGCCGATCACCTGCTGCTTCTGCGCATGGAGGCATGTGCTGCCGGCGAAAAGGACAAGGCAAGCAGCAAGTTGAACGCGGCTGATCATTGATCCTCCCGGAACCAATCTGCGTTGGCTGAGATGCAAGGCTAACACAGGGGTTCGCGCCCGCCAAAGACACCATCTTGACATGCAACCATTTGGTTGCCTATTATCTCCGCCATGGATGAAGTCTTCAAAGCGCTGGCCGACGCGTCACGACGGTTACTCCTTGACAGACTTCACACCAAGAACGGTCAGACGTTGAACGAACTCTGCGAGGGCCTGGAGATGACGCGCCAGGCCGTCACCAAGCACCTTGCCATCCTCGAAGAGGCCAATCTGGTCACGACCTTCAAGCATGGCCGCGAGAAGCTGCATTACCTCAACCCGGTGCCGATCCATCAGATCGGCGAACGCTGGATCAGGAAATTCGAGCGCGGCAAGCTTGCCGCTCTCAGCGAGTTGAAACGTCAGTTGGAGAAACGCGATGAGTAAGCCGAGCTATGTCTACGTGACCTACATCGAGACCTCGCCCGAGGCGCTGTGGCAGGCCCTGACCGACGGCGATTTCACCGAACGTTACTGGTTCGGCCACCGCATCGCCTCCGACTGGAAGGAAGGCGCGCCGTACCGCTTCACCAATAACGGCAATCCAACGGTCGAGGGCGAGGTCATCACTTTCGATCCGACGCGGCGACTCGCCTATAGCTGGTACAATCGCAAGCCCGAAGCCGCGGGCGAGGGAATCTCGCGCGTCAGCTTCGATCTCGAGCCACGCGGCAAGGTCGTCAAGCTGACCGTCACTCATGACGAGCTCGGCGAAGACGGCAAGACCCTGCGCGATATCTCCGGCGGCTGGCCGATGGTGCTGTCGAACCTGAAGAGCCTGCTCGAGACCGGGCATACGATCGGAATCGTCCCGCCCAGCTACTCGAAGGACGCTGCGTGATGGCCCGGCCCGAATTCATCTATGTCACCTATATCGAGACCACGCCGGAAAAGCTGTGGGACGCGCTCACCAAGAGCGAGTTCACCCGGCAATACTGGTTCGACACCGAGGTCAGGTCCGACTGGAAGGTCGGCTCGTCCTTTGCGCTGGTGATGAGCGGCACGACCACCGACACCGGCGAGATCCTCGAGGCCGACCGGCCGCGACGGTTGTCGTACACGTTCAAGCACGAAGTGAATGAGGAGATGCGGAACGAAGGACCGACCAAGGTGGTTTTCACGCTCGAGCCTTGGGGCAGCCTTGTGAAGCTGACCGTAACCCACGAAGGCTTCGCCGCAGGCAGCAAGCTGCTCGATGGCATTTCCAAGGGCTGGCCGGCGATCCTGTCCGGGCTCAAGAGCTTACTTGAAACCGGCAAGGCACCGACGATCCCGCCCGCGGCGCTTGGCATCGAAGGATTTGAATGATGAACCTCGATCAGTTCAAGCCGCTGACGGTCTACACCATCTACATCGCCTCCACGCCCGAGAAGGTGTGGGAGGCGCTGACCACCGCCGAGTTCAGTCGGAAGTATTTCTTCGGCAATGCGGTCGAGGTCGAGCCGCGGCTCGGCGGCGCCTTCACCGTGCGCACGCCGGACGGGGCGCTGCACATCAGCGGCGAGGTCCTCGCCTACGACCCTCCGCGAAAGCTCTCCGTCACCTTCAACGTCAACTGGCCGGAGCTGGTCGAGAAGCTCGGACCGACGCTCGTGACCTACGAGATCGAACAGGTCGGCGACGCGGTCCGGCTCACCATGAGCGAAGGCCACGACCGGCCGCTCAGCGACGACATTCTGGCCGGCGGCCGCTCGGGCTGGCCGGCGATCCTGTCCAGCCTCAAGAGCGTACTCGAAACCGGCAAGCCACTGGTCATCAAGCTGGGCCCGCCGCAGCGGATGCTCGATGCGCTCAAGGCGATGGGAATCAAGACGCCGTAGCGCCGCCAGTGAATGACCTGACCTTATCCCCTCGCCCGCAGCTCGCGCCGCAGCACCTTGCCGGTGGCGGTCATCGGCAGCGTCTCCGCGAATTCCACGAAGCGCGGATATTCGTGGGCGGCGAGCTGCACCTTGACGAATTCCTGGATCTCGCGCGCGAGCGTATCGCTTGCGGCAAAGCCGGGGCGCAGCACGATCCAGGCCTTGATCGATTCGGTGCGGATCGGATCGGGAATGCCGACCACCGCCGCCATCGCTACCGATGGATGCTTCATCAGCGTGTGCTCGATCTCCGAGGGGCCGACGCGATAGCCGGCGGTGGTAATGACGTCGTCCTCGCGGCTGACGTACCAGAAATAGCCGTCCTCATCCTGCACGCCGAGATCGCCGGTGAGCAGGAATTCGCCGGCATATTTCTTCGCCGTCGCCTCAGGATTGCGCCAATATTCGATCATCGTGACAGGGCACGGCTGGCGCACGCCGATGATGCCGCGCTGGCCGCGCGGCATTTCCTCGCCCTTGTCGTTGACGATGCGGACATCGAAGCCCGGCGTCGCCTTGCCCATCGAGCCGGGGCGGATCGGAAACAGATTGGAGTTGCTGCCGATCACGAGATTGCACTCGGTCTGGCCGAACACCTCATGGGCGTCGATGCCGAAGGTTTCGTGCACCCAGCCCAAAAGCTCGCCGCCAAGGGATTCACCGCCGGTGAAGATGCTGCACAGCTTCACCCCGGGATGCTTCACGCCGGCCTGCCGCATCAGCTTCAGCGCCGTCGGCGGCAGGAAGACGTTGCGCACGCCGAGGTCAGCCATCATCTGCATCGCCGCCTGCGGCTCGAATTTGCGCGCGCGGTGACCGACCAAGGGAATGCCGTGATACCAGAACGCGAACAGGCCATTCACGAGTCCGCCGATCCAGGCCCAGTCCGCCGGCGTCCACATCAGATCGCCGGGACGCGGCAGGAAGTTGTGACACATCTCGACGTTCGGCAGATGGCCGAGCACGACGCGATGGGCATGCAGCGCGCCCTTGGGATTGCCGGTCGTGCCGGAGGTGTAGATGATCAGCGCGGGATCGTCGGCGGAGGTGTCGACGGGCGCAAAGTCCTCGGATGCGGTTTCGATCGCTGACCAGAACGGTTTTGCGCCGGCGTGGACGGCGCCGCTCGTGACATAGATGTCCTGCAAATAAGGCAGCCGATCGCGGATCTTCGTGAGTTTCTCCCAGCCCGCCTCATCGGTGATGATGGCTCTTGCTTGCGAATTCGACAGGCGGAATTCCAGCGCGTCCTCGCCGAACAGGGCGAACAGCGGGATCGAGATCATGCCGGAACGGAACGCGGCCATATGCGCGATCGGCAGTTCCAGCGACTGCGACAAGAATACCGCGACGCGGTCACCGCGCGTCAGCCCGTCGGCCTTCAGCACATTGGCGAAGCGGCGCGACAGCTCCGCGATCTCGTCGAACGAGGTGCGGCTCGTCGTGCCGTTCTCGTCGACATAGACCAGCGCGAGGCGGCCGGTGCCGTCGGCGTGGCGATCGCAACAGGCCTCCGCCATGTTGAATCGCGCCGGGATGTCCCAGCGGAAGTTGCGGTAGAGCTCATCGTAAGTTGCGGCTTCGGTCAGCATGGCTGCGGGCGTTTCCCTCTGGCGTGGACAGCCGGAGTTTCCTCCATCCACGTGCTTCTTGCTTAACCGCCAGTTTAAGGCCGTGAATGCCCGGGACAAGCCCGGGCATGACGATAGGGAAACGTCTCGCCTCGGAATCCATTGATCAACGGATTCGCCGGCGCCATGGTTTCTCGGATGCGCAACTCCGCATCCCGGTTCGACGCTTCGCGTCGCCCGGAATGACACCTATCCGGTGAGCGCAGCCTTCACGAGACCAGAGGCTTTGCCGAAGTCCATCTGTCCGGTGTACTTCGCCTTCAGCGCCGCGATCACCTTGCCCATGTCCTTCATACCGGCCGCGCCGGTCTCGGCGATGACGTCCGAAATCGCCTTCTTCACGTCGTCGTCCGACATCTGCTTCGGCAGGTACACCGAGATCACCGCAATCTCCGCGCGCTCCTGCGCGGCGAGCTCGGCGCGGCCACCCTTGTCGTAGAGCTCGACCGCCTCCTGGCGCTGCTTGATCATCTTCTGGAGCACGCCGAGCAGGTCGGCATCCGACAGCGGCGGCTTGCCGCTGCCGCGCGCCTCGATGTCGGCGTTCTTGATGGTCGAGTTGACCATGCGCAGCGTCGAGAGCTTGCGCTCGTCCTTGGCCTTCATGGCCTCCTTGACCGCATTGTTGATGTCGTCGCGCAACATGGCCGTGATCCTCTCAATCTATCGCGCCTGATCTAAGCCGTTCGCTGGCAAGAGGCCATACCGGACACCAGGCTGTCTCTGGTTCATTGTTTCCCCGTCGACCGCGGAAATTGCTCAAAATTGCCAGTTCCAGCCTAAGTGCCCGGGTGGGCCTGTCAAATATGCAAAAACGCATGTGAATCCGGCCTCTCCCGCTTTGACGGGCGCCACTTGCCGGACTATGAAGCGGGCTCATGACACAACATGACAACGATCCCGCTTGGCCGGACCACAAACCGACCGCGCTCCTCGTGCTCGCCGATGGTACGGTGCTCGAGGGCTTTGGTCTCGGCGCCGAAGACCACGCCGTCGGTGAAGTCTGCTTCAACACCGCGATGACCGGCTATGAGGAGATCTTGACCGATCCCTCCTATGCCGGACAGATCATCACCTTCACCTTCCCGCATATCGGCAACGTCGGCACCAACGAGGAAGACATCGAGACGGTGAACATGGCCGCGACGCCCGGCGCGCGCGGCGTGATCCTGCGCACCGCGATCACCGACCCCTCGAATTACCGCGCGACCAGGCACCTCGACGCCTGGCTCAAGGCGCGCGGCATCATAGGGCTCTCCGGCATCGACACCCGCGCCCTGACCGCGCTTATCCGCTCCAAGGGCATGCCGAATGCGGTGATCGCGCATTCGAAGAACGGCGAGTTCGACCTGCACGGCCTGAAGGAACAGGCACGCGAATGGCCCGGCCTGGAGGGCATGGACCTCGTGCCGATGGTTACCTCGGGCCAGCGCTTCACTTGGGACGAGACGCCCTGGGCGTGGAACAACGGCTTTGGCCGGCAGGACAAGCCGGAGTTCAACGTCGTCGCCATCGACTACGGCATCAAGCGCAACATTCTGCGCCTGCTCGCCGGCGTCGGCTGCAAGGTGACGGTGGTGCCGGCAACGACCTCGGCCGAAGACATCCTGGCGATGAAGCCCGACGGCGTGTTCCTGTCCAATGGTCCGGGCGATCCGGCCGCGACCGGCAAATATGCGGTGCCGGTGATCCAGGACGTGATCAAGTCCGGCACGCCGACATTCGGCATCTGCCTCGGCCACCAGATGCTGGGCCTTGCCGTCGGTGCCAAGACGAAGAAGATGCATCAGGGCCATCACGGCGCCAACCATCCCGTCAAGGACGAGACCACCGGCAAGGTCGAGATCACCTCGATGAACCACGGCTTTGCCGTTGACCAGGCGACGCTGCCGAAGGGCGCGACGCAGACTCATATCTCGCTGTTCGACGGCTCCAATTGCGGCATCCAGCTCGACGGCAAGCCGGTGTTCTCGGTGCAGTACCACCCCGAGGCCTCGCCGGGCCCGCGCGACTCGCATTATCTGTTCCAGCGCTTTGCGGACCTGATGCGGCAGAAGAAGAGCGCCTGAGGCGCTCTCTCGCATTTCCACAACATCTTGCCCGGGCTTGGTCCCGGGCATTTTCGTTTTTGGCTGCAGCCCGTCATTCTGGGGCGCGCCACTTGGCTCGAGCCCGGAATGACGGAGGCTACGACAAAGGAACGTCGCTTCACGCCCCTCGTTGATCCCTGCTACTCTGACGCTGGAGCCCCTCATGTCCGTCGTCCGCGACAATGCCGAGCCGCTCGCCATCGTCTTCGAGGACGACGGTCTCGTGCCGAACAATATCCTTCCCTTCCTGGTCTATCAGGGCGCACTCACGCTCGACCCGAAGACCCCGGAGGAAACGATCGAGACGTTGTTCGGCGCTAACGGCTGGGGCGGCACGTGGCGCAACGGTGTCTACGACTATCTACATTATCATTCGACCGTGCATGAGGTGCTCGGGGTCGCGCGCGGCCATGCCCGCGTCCGCTTCGGCGGCGATCACGGCCAGGAGCTGGAGATTGCGGCCGGCGACGTCGCGATCCTTCCCGCCGGCACCGGACATCAATGCATCAGGGCCAGCGACGATTTCAGCGTGATCGGCGCCTATCCGCCCGGCGCGAAGATGGAGATCACGCGGGCAACGCCCGGGAACCACGCCAAGGCGCTGAAGACGATTCCGCAGGTCGCGATGCCGCCGGCCGATCCGGTGACTGGCAAAGAGGGAGCGCTGATGCGGCTGTGGCGATAGCCGTCAACACGGTGCTGTAGGTGGGTTAGCCGAAGGCGTAACCCACCACGTCTATCGACGCGGAAATAAAAGAGGTGGGTTACGCTTCGCTAACCCACCCTACAGCAAAGCGCCTTACGCCGCGTTGCTGCCTTCCTGGCGGGAGGCTTCGAACAGGAACCACGTGCGGCGCTCGGTCTCGTCGATGAAGACCTCGAGGATACTCGCGCTCGCGACATCGCCGGCCTCGTCGCACACCTCGTGCGCCTTGCGCATCGCGCTAGCGACGTGCTTGTTGTCCTGCATCAGTTCGCGCAGCATCTCACGCGGCGGTACGTAAGGCTCGTTGTTGTCCTTGATGGTCTGGAGCTTGGCGACCTGTCCGATCGACTTTAGCGTCGTACCGCCGATCTTGCGGACCCGCTCGGCGAGCTGGTCGGTGGTGGCGAAGATCTGGTCCGACTGCTCGTCGAGCAGCAGGTGGTAGTCGCGGAAGTGCCGCCCGCTGATGTGCCAGTGGAAATTCTTGGTCTTGAGATAGAGCGCGAACGCGTCGGCCAGAAGCACATTGAGTGCCTCCGAAACCTTGTTGACCGCCTGGGGCGACAGATCGGTGGGGGTGTCTAGGTCGGGCGAGACCTTGTTGTTGGCTTTGCTCACGGGAAACCTTCCTGTTAGGACGCGGACATTGACGGCGCGCCGTCGCACCCCTAACGCAAGGCGGGCAGCGCCGGTTCCTGCACAGGAACTGTTTGGCCGGGACCCTCGAGTACCATGGACGATTGGATCGATTATTACGACTCCACGCACACGATCTATGTCAGCAAGCTGCATCGCGACTTGCACTTCCAGATCATCGCGCGGGACATCATCAGTTATATCCCGTCGCCCGACGCGACGGTGCTGGACTATGCCTGCGGCGAGGCGCTGTCGGCGGGCGAGGTGGCGACGGCCTGCGGCAAGCTGATCCTTGCCGAGCCTGCGCCCGGAGTCCGCGGCCGGCTGATCGCGCGGTTTGCCCCGAACACGAAAATCCGCGTCCGCTCGCTCGAGGACGTCAGGAAAATGCAGGAGCAGTCCGTCGATCTCGTCGTGATGAATTCGGTCGCGCAATACATGACGGCGGACGAGCTCGATTCCGCGCTTCGCAACATCCGCCGGTTGCTCAGACCGTCCGGCAAGCTGGTGCTCGGCGACATCCTCCAGCCGAACGTCGGCATGGGCCGCGACGTGATGGCGCTGCTCAGCTTCGGCCTGCGTCACGGCTTCCTCAAGGACGCGCTGATCGGGCTGATCAGCACCGCGCTGTCGGATTATCGTCACCTGCGTACGCGCATTGGGCTGCAGCGCTACAGCGAGGGTGAGATCACCGCCAAGCTGACCGCAGCCGGGTTCGCGGTCCAGCGCGCCCCTGCCAATATCGGCCACAACCGCTGGCGCATGACCTTCATCGCACGGCCGCCGTTAGTGCGCGGTTAGGGTTAAAACTTAGCTGAGGTGGCTTGCGGTATCCCGATCAGCCATGATCGCGACGGCCCGGTGGCGGAAGCTCCACGCGAGAGCGGTGCATCGCTCTTTATCCTGGTTCAAGTCCAGGCCGGGTCTCCAGCCTTCGCGGCTAACGCCGCTTCCGCTCGGCAAGCCAGCCGAACCAAAATATCGAAAACACCCCATGCAAAATAGCCGGTGATTCCGGCGCGATGCTTGGCTGCATTTTTGCGAAAGCATTGACGCGTCGGGCAGACCGGGCGCCGCGGTGCCTCTCATCTTCAGTCAACCTCCACCACGTCGCACTCGGACAGAAGCAGAAGCCGATCGGCGTCTTTGGCGGCGGAGTTGATCACGGCATCGAGCAGACCTGGGAAGCGCGCCTCCAGATCCGCGCGGCGGAGCTTCGTCAGCCGGCTGGTGCCGACGATGCGGGTCTGCGTCAATCCGCATTCGCGCAGCTTAGCGAAGTGATAGGCAAGATTCGACTTTGCCCCGAGGCCGCTGAAATCGCCGCAGCGCAGCTCGCTGCTGCCACGTTCTTGCTGGGCGAGCTGATAGACGATCGCAAGCCGGATCGGATCGCCCAGGCAATCCAGAACCATCGGGAGTTCGATCTGCTCTCGGGTGGGATGCAGTGGGGTGCGGCTCATATCTGGATGATAGCGCGGCGAGGCCAATGTTCAATAGTTCTTGAACCAATTGACATGGGAAACCCGACAAACAATAGTTCAATAAACATTGAACATAGGGATGCTTCGAATGAGCGTGTTCTGGCTGGCCCTGGCAGCCTTTGCGATCGGCACGGAAGGCTTTGTGATTGCAGGACTTTTGCCTGGGATCGCCGCCGACCTGCAGATCTCGGTGTCGGCAGCCGGGCAACTCGTGACGGCCTACGCCCTCACCTACGCGGTGGGCTCGCCCATCCTGGCGGTGACGCTGAACAACGTCGACCGCCGCACCGTGCTGGCGCTGGCGCTGTCGACCTTCATCGCCGGCAATCTCGTGGCGATGATGACCTCGGGCTATATGCTTCTGCTGGCTTCGCGCATGCTGATGGCGCTTGGCGCCGGACTTTGCATGCCGACAGCGCTCGGCGTCTCGGTGGCGGTCGCCTCGCCCGAGCGGCGCGGCCGCGCGGTGGCGCTGGTCACGTCGGGCATTACGGTTGCGACCGTCGTCGGTGTCCCGCTCGGCAACTTCGTCGGCAGCCTGTTCGGCTGGCGCGCGACCTTTGCCATGGTCGCCCTGCTCGGCACCGTTGCGCTCGCCGGCCTCTTGTTCGGCCTGCCCCGCGGCTTGCCGCGCAATACGGCTTCGCTTGCCGAGCGGCTGGCCGTGGCCCGGCACGGCAACGTCCTGATCGCGCTTCTCATCACCATCCTGTGGGCGCTCGGCGGCTTCACCGTCTTCACCTATTTTGCGGTCCCGCTGAAAAGCCTCGGGTTCGATGCCTCCAGGATCAGCCTTGCGCTCCTGGTCTTCGGCGGCGCCGCCGCAATCGGGAACATGCTCGGCGGCGTCCTCGCCGACCGGCTCGGCACGCTGGCCACCGCCGCGCTCGGCCTTGCCGGTATGGCGACAGCCCTAATCCTGCATTCGCTGGTGCTGAAGCTGATGCCGGGCCAGCCGCATTACGCGGTGCTTGGCGCGATCTTGCTCTGGGGCATCTCGGGCTGGGCATTCTACCCGGCCCAATTGGCCAGCATCATCCGGATCGAGCCGCAGGCCTCGATGATCGCGCTCTCGCTCAACGCCTCGGCGATGTACCTCGGCTTCGCGATCGGCGGCGCGCTGGGAGGCGCTGTGCTGACGACGCTCTCGCCAACCGACCTCGGCTGGGTCGGCGGATCGAGCGTCACGGCCTCGCTCCTGGTGCACCTTGCCCGCGGCTGGCAAGCTCGACCAAAACCCGTGAAAATTGCCGGTTGATGGGCATTTTTCGGGGTTTCGCCGCCCCGAAAACTGGTCTAAGACCCACCCGCGCGCGAGGGAAACCCGCGCTCTCGGCTAAAGGGGACGCGCGGCGAGCGCGCCCTTTTTTTGTGCCCAAATTCCAGCCCGCGAGCGGTGATGCCCAAACGAACCGACATCTCGACCATCCTGATCATCGGCGCCGGTCCCATCGTGATCGGCCAGGCCTGCGAGTTCGACTATTCCGGCACCCAGGCCTGCAAGACGCTGAAGGAAGAGGGCTATCGCATCGTCCTCGTCAATTCCAACCCGGCCACCATCATGACCGACCCGGAATTGGCCGATGCAACCTATATCGAGCCGATCACGCCCGAGATCGTCGCCAAGATCATCGAGAAGGAACGCCACGTCATCCCCGGCGGCTTCGCGCTGCTGCCGACCATGGGCGGCCAGACCGCGCTGAACTGCGCGCTCTCACTGCGCAAGCAGGGCACGCTGGACAAGTTCGACGTCGAGATGATCGGCGCGACCGCGGATGCGATCGACAAGGCGGAGGATCGCCAGCTCTTCCGCAACGCCATGGAGAAGATCGGGCTGCAGACGCCGAAGTCGCGGCTCGCCAACGCCTCGGCGCTGAAGAAATCCTATCGCGACAAATACCTCGCCGAACGCGAGAAACTGTCCGGCGCCGCGCTGGAAGAGCTCGACCGGCAGTGGTCGCTGGGCGAGAACGAGCGCCGCAAGCGCTATCAAGAGCACGCGCTCGGCGAAGCGATGATGGCGCTGTCCGAGATCGGACTGCCCGCGATCATCCGCCCCTCCTTCACGCTCGGCGGCACCGGCGGCGGCATCGCCTACAACAAGGAAGAGTTCCTCGACATCATCGAGCGCGGCCTTGACGCGTCCCCCACCAACGAAGTCCTGATCGAGGAATCCGTTCTCGGCTGGAAAGAGTTCGAGATGGAGGTGGTGCGCGACAAGAAGGACAATTGCATCATCATCTGCTCGATCGAGAACTTCGATCCGATGGGCGTGCACACCGGCGACTCCATCACGGTCGCGCCGGCGCTGACGCTGACGGACAAGGAATACCAGATCATGCGCGACGCTTCGATCGCGGTGCTGCGCGAGATCGGGGTGGAAACCGGCGGCTCCAACGTGCAGTTCGGCATCAATCCGGTCGACGGCCGCATGGTCGTGATCGAGATGAATCCGCGCGTGTCGCGTTCCTCGGCGCTGGCCTCGAAAGCCACGGGCTTCCCGATCGCGAAGGTCGCGGCCAAGCTCGCGATCGGCTACACGCTGGACGAGGTCGCCAACGACATCACCGGAGGCGCGACGCCGGCCTCGTTCGAGCCGACGATCGACTACGTGGTGACCAAGATCCCGCGTTTCGCCTTCGAGAAATTCCCGGGCGCCTCGGCCACGCTGACGACCTCGATGAAATCGGTCGGCGAGGTCATGGCGATCGGCCGCACCTTCCAGGAAAGCCTGCAGAAGGCCCTGCGCGGGCTCGAGACCGGGCTCACCGGCCTCGACGAGATCGAGATCGAGGGCCTCGGCCATGGCGACGACAAGAACGCGATCCGCGCGGCGCTCGGCACGCCGACGCCGAACCGGCTGTTGCAGGTCGCGCAGGCGATGCGGCTCGGCTGGTCCGACGAGGAAATCTTCAACTCCTGCAAGATCGATCCGTGGTTCCTCGCCGAGATGCGCGGCATCGTCGAGATGGAGGAGAAGGTCAAGAAGAACGGGCTTCCATCCAATGCCTTCGGCATGCGCACACTGAAGGCCATGGGCTTCTCCGACTCGCGGCTCGCGGTACTTTCGCAAACCACTGAGGCGGAGGTCGCGGCGAAACGCCACGCGCTCGCCGTCCGTCCCGTGTTCAAGCGCATCGACACCTGCGCCGCCGAGTTCGCCTCGCCCACCGCCTACATGTACTCGACCTATGAGGCGCCGTTCGCGGGTGCCCTCGCGGATGAGAGCGCGCCGTCGGACAAGAAGAAAGTCATCATCCTCGGCGGCGGCCCGAACCGGATCGGACAGGGCATCGAGTTCGACTATTGCTGCTGTCACGCCTGCTTCGCGCTGGACGACGCCGGCTACGAGACCATCATGGTCAACTGCAATCCGGAGACGGTGTCGACCGACTACGATACCGCCGACCGGCTCTATTTCGAGCCGCTCACGGCCGAGGACGTGCTTGAGATCATCGCGACCGAGCGCAAGAACGGAACGCTGCATGGCGTGATCGTGCAATTCGGCGGCCAGACCCCGCTGAAGCTCGCGCGCGCGCTCGAGGCGGCGGAAGTGCCGATCCTCGGCACCTCGCCCGACGCCATCGATCTCGCCGAAGACCGCGACCGCTTCAAGCGCGTGCTCGACAAGCTGCGGCTGAAGCAGCCCAAGAACGGCATCGCCTATTCGGTCGAGCAGGCCCGCCTCGTCGCCGCCGATCTCGGCCTGCCGCTGGTGGTACGCCCGTCCTACGTGCTCGGCGGCCGCGCGATGCAGATCATCCGCGAGGAGAACCAGCTCAACGACTATCTGCTCGGCACGCTGCCGGAGCTGGTGCCGGCCGACGTCAAGGCGCGCTATCCGAACGACAAGACCGGGCAGATCAACACCGTGCTCGGCAAAAACCCGCTACTATTCGACCGCTATCTCACCGATGCCACCGAGGTCGATGTCGACTGCCTCAGCGACGGCAAGGACGTCTTTATCGTCGGCATCATGGAGCACATCGAGGAAGCCGGCATCCACTCCGGCGACTCTGCCTGCTCGCTGCCGCCCTATTCGCTCGATGACAAGATGATCGATGAGCTGGAGCGACAGACGCGTGAACTGGCGCTTGGCCTCGACGTCGTCGGCCTGATGAACGTGCAATACGCCATCAAGGACGACGAGATCTACGTCCTCGAGGTCAACCCGCGCGCCTCGCGCACGGTGCCGTTCGTCGCCAAGGTGATCGGCACGCCGGTCGCGAAGATCGCCGCGCGCGTCATGGCCGGCGAAAAGCTTGCCGACTTCAAGCTGAAGAAGCGCGAGCTCAAGCATGTCGGCGTCAAGGAGTCCGTGTTCCCGTTCGCGCGCTTCCCGGGCGTCGACACGGTGCTTGGCCCCGAGATGCGCTCGACCGGCGAGGTCATGGGCATCGACAGCTCCTTCGAGGTCGCATTCGCCAAGAGCCAGCTCGGCGGCGGTACGCGGGTGCCGGGCAAGGGCACGGTGTTCGTCTCGGTGCGCGAAAGCGACAAGCTCCGCATCACCGAAGCGGTGCGCCTATTGCATTCGCTCGGCTTCAAGGTGCTGGCGACGTCGGGCACGCAGCGCTTCCTCACCGACCAGGGCATCCCGACCGAGAAGGTCAACAAGGTGCTGGAGGGCCGGCCGCACATCGTCGACGCCATCACCAACGGCGATATCCAGCTCGTCTTCAATACCACCGAAGGCCCGCAGGCGCTCGCCGACAGCCGTTCGCTGCGGCGCGCGGCCCTCTTGCATAAAGTGCCGTATTACACCACTCTTTCCGGGGCCGTGGCGGCCGCGCAGGGCATCCGCGCCTATCTGGGCGGGGACCTTGAGGTTCGTACCCTGCAGAGCTATTTTTCGGAAACCTGATCGTTGGCGGAGGCCAGCCTTTCGCTAAGTGATTGGCAATGAAGCTACAATGGCCGGAGGAACTGTCCGGCCATGTGGTTGTTCTGTTCCGGCGCCAGACCCACATAACGTTCCGGTGGCCGCGTGTTCCGCCTCCGGAAACAGAGACGAATCATGGTCGCGGCGCCCTTTCTTTTTGGGGACCCGCGACCGGAGAACGAGAGAAGCGATGGAAAAGGTTCCGATGACTCTGGCCGGTTTTACCGCGCTCGGGGAAGAATTGAAGCAGCGCCAGTCCGTGGACCGTCCGCGGATCATCGAGCATATCGCGGAGGCGCGCTCGCACGGAGACCTGTCGGAAAACGCGGAATATCATGCCGCGAAGGAAGAGCAGTCCCACAATGAGGGCCGCATCGCCGAACTTGAGGACAAGCTCGCGCGCGCCGACATCATCGACATCACCAAGCTATCCGGTGACACCATCAAGTTCGGCGCCACCGTGACGCTGATCGACGAGGACACCGAGAAGAAGACGGTGTGGCAGATCGTCGGCGAGGTCGAGGCCGACGCCAAGAAGGGCCGCATCTCCATCACCTCGCCGCTCGCGCGCGCGCTGATCGGCAAGAAGAAGGGCGCCTCCGTCGAGGTCAACACGCCCGGCGGCGCCAAGGCCTATGAGATCACCAAGGTGGAGTGGCGGTAGTCAGCGCCACATCTGACAATGTTTTGAAAAGGCCGCGCCTCGCGCGGCCTTTTTGTTTCGGCGTGTTGTTTGGCGCGGAAGGTGGGCTCGCAGGCTCACCACCCGTCATTGCGAGCGCAGCGAAGCAATCCAGAATCTTCCCGCGGCGACAGTCTGGATTGCTTCGCTTCGCTCGCAATGACGGAGAAGATGGATGACTCGTCACCAAGGATGGGCTTAACGCCGCCCCCTCACATCGAGCGGCACGGCGGCTTCGTATTTCGAATTGTGCAGCACAAGCGAGGTCCGCACGTTGCGCACGTGGGGAGCCGCGGTGAGATGTGTGACGAAATCCTGGAAGGTCGCCATGTCGGGCGCGACGCATTTGAGGATGAAGTCGACCTCGCCCGACAGCATCCAGCACTCCCGCACCAGGGGCTCGGCGCGGACGAACTCCTCGAACGCCCTTAAGTCGGCCTCGGCCTGGCTGGAGAGATGCACCGCGGCGAATACCGTGACATCGAAGCCGAGCTTTCGCGCATCGAGCAGGCCGCGGTAGCCGTGGATATAGCCCTCCTCCTCCAGCGCGCGGACGCGGCGCAGGCAGGGCGGCGGCGAAATCCCGACGCGCTTGGCCAGCTCGACATTGGTGATTCGACCGTCGGCCTGGATCTCGGCGAGAATTTTGAGATCGATCTCGTCTAGGTTCCGCGACACGTGATTGGAACTCCTGGCCTTGCGGCGATATCGGATGGGTCTGTCGCAATCCTCATAGCCGAGTCCGCACCGGGTGCGCAATTTTATTGCGCGTGCAGCGCAATCGACTTTTGTTCCTTGTTGGAAAAATCCGCCGAGAGGGAATGCAATTCTTGCATAGCTCACCAGAAGGCTTAGATTAGCTCTGATATTCCAGCGCCTCCGCAAGCCTTCCTTGGCACGTTCCGCGCCCGCGCTGCGATTCCCCCGAGAAAGGCGTCCCAAGAAAATGCCAACTCCCGTCCATGCAAAGGTCGTCATCATCGGCTCCGGCCCCGCCGGCTACACGGCGGCGATCTATGCCGCGCGCGCGATGCTCGAGCCGATCCTGATCCAGGGGATCCAGCCGGGCGGCCAGCTCACCATCACCACCGACGTGGAGAACTATCCCGGCTTCGCCGACGTGATCCAGGGCCCCTGGCTGATGGAGCAGATGGAGAAGCAGGCGCTGCACATGGGCACCCAGATCAAGACCGATCTGGTGACCAAGCTGGAGACTTCGCAGCGTCCGTTCCGCCTCACCTGCGACTCTGGCGATGTCTATCTCGCCGACACCGTCATCCTGGCCACCGGCGCCCAGGCCCGCTGGCTCGGGATCCCCTCGGAGGAAACCTTCAAGGGGTTCGGCGTCTCCGCCTGCGCCACCTGCGACGGCTTCTTCTATCGCGGCAAGGAAGTGATCGTGGTCGGCGGCGGCAACACCGCGGTCGAGGAGGCACTGTTCCTGACCAATTTCGCCTCACAGGTCACCCTCGTTCACCGCCGCGACCATTTCCGCGCCGAGCGCATCCTTCAGGAGCGCCTGTTCAAGCATCCCAAGATCAAGGTGGTCTGGGAGAGCGTCATCGACGAAATCCGCGGCGAGACCAATCCGAGCAAGGTCACCCACGTCCGCCTGAAGAACGTCAAGACCGGCAAGCTCACCGAGCTGAAAGCCGACGGCGTGTTCATCGCCATCGGACACGCGCCGGCAACCGAACTCGTGAAGGATCAGGTCAAGCTCAAACCGTCGGGCTATGTCGAGGTCGCCCCGAACTCGACCGCCACCTCGGTGCCCGGCCTGTTCGCCGCCGGCGACGTCGCCGACGAGACCTATCGCCAGGCCGTCACGGCCGCCGGCCTCGGCTGCATGGCAGCTCTCGAAGCCGAACGTTTCTTGGCCCTGCGCGCCAGCGAGCGCGCGGCAGCGGAATGAAGACCATGGCACGAACACGCGACGGATTCACGGATATGGACTGGGACAAGCTGAAGGTGTTTCACGCGGCGGCGGAGGCGGGCAGCTTCACGCATGCGGGCGAACAGCTCGGCCTGTCGCAATCGGCGGTCTCACGCCAGGTCAGCGCGCTGGAGCAGGAGCTGTCGGTCTCGCTGTTCCACCGCCACGCCCGCGGCCTGATCCTCACCGAGCAGGGCGACCTCTTGTTCCGCACCGCGCATGACGTCTTCATGCAGCTCCAGGCGGCACGCGCGAAATTGACCGACAGCCGCGAGCGGCCGAGCGGCGACCTAAAGATCACCACCACGCCCGGCGTCGGCATCAACTGGCTGATCCCGCGGCTCGGCGAATTCACCGCGCTCTATCCGGAGATCCGTATCTCGCTGATCGTCACCGACGAGGAGCTGGACCTGTCGATGCGCGAGGCCGACGTCGCGATCCGCACCCGCAAGCCGACGCAACCCGACCTCATCCAGCGCAAGCTGTTCGCGATGGGCTTCCACGCGTATTGCTCGCCGGAATACATCAAGCGCTTCGGCACGCCGCGCACGCTGGAGGAGCTCGACTCGCACCGCATCATCACGCTCTCGGACGGCAACTTCGCTGCGCATCTTCAGAACCGCAACTGGCTGATCGAGGCCGGGCGCAATGGCAGCGGTCCGCGCGAAGCCTACTTCAAGGTCAACAACATCTTAGGGCTCGTGCGCGCCTGTCAGCAGGGCCTCGGCATCGCCGCGCTCCCCGATTACCTCGTCGAGGAGCAAAGCCGTCTGGTGCAGCTCTTCGGCGAATCGGATTCGATCCAACTCGACACGTATTTCGTCTATCCCGAGGAGTTGAAGACGGTCGCGCGCGTGCAGGTGTTCCGCGACTTCGTGGTGAGCAAGGCGCAGCGCTGGCCGTCCTGATTTCCGCATGACTGACATGCGACCTCAACGGTTGCTGCAGGGCGCGGGGCGAGCCCATAATATTTGCACGCTGAGCCTTCGCGTTGCGCATTTGTCCCCCTCCTCCAGTGGCGCGGGAGTTCAGTAATCCCTCTTGGAAGGTGATTGTGTCGGCCTCACGTGGCCAATACCTAAGCCGGGCCCTTCGGGTCCGGCTTTTTTTCGTCGATTTTGGCCTTCGCGCTCCGCGTGTATTGACAGTTCCAGGCATACCCCGCATCATTTGCCAATGATCACGAAGTCGTGCGCACCTATCTCGAAAAAAGGCCCCCATCCGGGGACCAGGGATATTTGCGCGCGCTAGGTAAAGCTTCGTCATCGTCGCAATCCCGAAAACCCCGCCACCTGGACGGGGTTTTTTCATGTGCCCTCCGTCTCAGGTCAAATCTGAAGGAGATGGAACATGACCGGTCTACGACATCATCTGCACGGACTCTGGCTGCCGCTGGTGACACCGTTTCGCGACGGCCGCCTCGACGAGATGTCGCTGCGGCGATTGACACGGCACTACACCGCGCAAGCCATCGACGGCTTCATCCTGGGTGCGACCTCCGGTGAAGGCATGACGCTGAGAGACGCGGAGCTCGAACGCCTCGTCGCCATCGTGCGTGACGAGATGGCAGCCGGCCGCCGCACAGTGCCGATCTGCCTCGGCCTTTCCGGTGCCGACACGTCGCGGCTCAAGGATCGTCTCGACGAGACCGCGGACTGGCCGATCGACGGCTACCTGATCGCAAGCCCCTACTATGTGCGGCCGTCGCAGCGCGGAATGCTGGCGCATTTCGAGGCGCTCGCCGATCACGCCGCCTGGCCGCTCGCGCTCTACAACATTCCCTATCGCACCTCGGTCAACATCACCAATCAGACGCTGCTGCGTCTTGCCGAGCATCCGAACATCGTCGGCCTGAAGGATTGCGGCGCGAGCCGCGAGCAATCGATCGCGCTGCTGCGTGATCGTCCGAAGAATTTCCGCGTGCTCACCGGCGAGGACGCCAACTATCACGATGCGCTCACCGATGGCGCCGACGGCGGCATCCTGCTCTCCGCCCATATCGAGACCGCGACTTTCGCCGCCGTCTACACGGAGCTGAAGCGCGGCAACTCAAGCGCGGCGCTGGCGCACTGGCAGGAGGTAAAGGAGCTGACGCGCCTGTTGTTCGCCGAGCCAAGTCCCGCGCCGGCGAAGTACTGGCTGTGGCGCAGCGGCCTGATCGACAGCCCCGAAGTGCGGCTGCCGATGGTGGAGGTAAGCAGCGAGCTCGCCGCCACACTCGATCGCGAGATCGAGCGACGCGTGAAAGTCGCGGCGTAGCTGCTTCTTGCCTCTCCCCGCTCGCGGGGAGAGGCCGGATTGCATCGAAGATGCAATCCGGGTGAGGGGGACTCTCCGCGAGTCCAGCTCTCACCGTGATCGCGGATAGAGCCCCTCACCCCACCCTCTCCCCGTAAGAACGGGGAGAGGGAGCGAGAGACCGGCATCCTTGGTTAACCCCGCCCCAATCGTCTTCGCAGGCGCCGCATAGCGCATCCACGTCTCGTTTACGCAATCGCGCCTATCGTCGTCCTAAGATCTTCCAAAGGGGGAAAGCCATGGGACATCGAACCCGGCCTACGGCCGCGCGCCAATTCGCGCCCGCCGATCTCTTGCAGGGAATCCTGGTGGTATCGTCGTTCGGCTTCTGGGCCGTGATGCTCGGCCTGATGCCGGTGCTGCTCTTCCGCGTCTGGCTCCTGGGCTGACGCTGGTCGAGCGCGGATGGTTAATCCGCGGTAGCACCTGTGTTCAAATGCGAGCGGAGTTGCGACCCGGATCTTAAAACATCACGCTTATCACTTAAGCCCATCAGCGAAGAAATCGCGGGGGCGTTTGTGAATAGTCAGAATGATATGGCGTCGCATTACGACGCCGGACGGCAAGGCTTTACCAACCAGGACTTGGCCAACCAAGACTTGGCCAATCAGGACTTTGCCGACCAAGGCTTTAGCACCGAGGACATTCTCTGGGCCGTCGGCATCTGGTCGGTGATCCTGACCCTGTCGCCGGTGATCGTGTTCTACATGCTGATGGTGGCGTAAGGCGCTTCTACCAGCTCTTCCGAAACGCAAAACGCGCGGCTCGCCCGCGCGTTTTTCGTAAGCCAGCAATGAACAAAGAAATTAAGCCGCCTGCTTGTGCATTGCGCCGGATGCCGACGCCGTGCCGCGAATAGCCTTCACTGAACGCTCGATCGCCGCCCACAGCCTTGCGATTTCCTGAGCCGCGCGGCTCTCGGCCTGATATTCCCGCGCGCCTTCGCCGTGGCTCAGCGCCATCAAGAGATCGGAACGGTTGGTGATCTGGCCGCCCCACACCGGCGCACGGAATTTCGCCAGCGCCTCGCGCGCGATGGTGACGATCGGGCTTTCGGCCTCGTCGCGACGAGCCGGCGCACCGTTCAGCACGACCGCATAGGGCTTGCGCGCCGCGCGGCACATCTGGATCGTTTCCTGCACCGCGTTGACGTCGAACACGCCGGGACGCGCTGGAATGATCACCATGGTCGCGTTCCTGATGGCATCGTCGACGACGGCCGACAGGTTCGGCGGCGTGTCGATCAACACCCATTCATAGCCGTCGCGCCTGGCAGCGGAGACGATGCCGCTGACGGAGTTCACCGCAGCCTTGATCTGCGGCTCGTTGGTGCCACGCAGCTTGTGCCACAGCGTGAGCGACCCTTGTGGATCGGCGTCGACGAGCAGAACGGGCTTGGTCGCCTTGATCTGCGCGGCGAGATGTGCAGCCAGGGTACTCTTGCCCGAGCCGCCTTTACGCGATGCAAAAACAATAACGTTCATACCTTGGCCTCCAGATTGACCCCAGGTCGCGAAAATGAATCACCACGCTGATTCGTGAAAGAAAAATTTACCGGGAGTTGCGTTGCGGCCACGAAATAACAAGACGTGTTGGCTTTTGAGTCACACTGCAGCGCGCGACGCAGACGCGAACTGTAACAAAACGCCTGTCAGACCAGCATACCGTGCGCTCTTTGAGCAGCGAGCCGGGAAAATGACGGATGCAACCTCGCCGCGCAAATCCTATTCCGGCTCTTTTCCGCCAATCGCGACGCTGTTCGCTGCAGTCGCGTGCGCGCGATGGGTGAACAAAAGGAGTCCGCTGGCTTTCGCGAAGCTGATGCCGCCAGCCATTTTGACTCAAGGCAGATCAGCCCTCGTCGGTCTTTCTCTTCTTGCTCGCCTTGGAAGTCGGCTTCGAGGTCGGCTTGGTGCTCTTCTTCGCCGTATGCGGCTTGATCTCGGTCGGCCGCCGGGCGCGGACTTCGCCCGGCTCCGGTCCCTGCCGGAAGAACACCCGGCACGGCGGCGAGAGCTGCGCCTTCTTCTGGATCATGCAGGCGGTGATGGCATCGACGTTCGGAACGAACTCGCCACACAGCCGCATCGCGTCCGGCGTGCAGGCCTGCTGCTGCTCCGGAGTGTAGGCGAAGCCAGCGCCAGGCTGGACGAGGATGGCCAGGGCAATCCCACAGATTGCAGCCAAGGACTTCCTAGAGCGAAACGCCATCGATCCCCTCCAATCGTCAAGTTGGAGGGGATAGTGGGTGAACGCTCATTCGTTGGCAACCGAGCCGAGATGCGAAAACCGCAAGCTGTGCGCTCTCGGCAACAGAGCGGTCAGCCCACGGCCTGAGGCTCCGGTGACGGTCCGACAAAAAAACGCGAAAACAACCCCATGCAAAGTAGCCGATGGGGCTGAAGCGGCCGATTGCTGATTTTACGAAACCCGTTTGACACGTCGGGCAAAACAGCGGCATGATGCCATCATCGAGGGTGTGGGGTGGTCTCAGCGGATATCCCCGTAAAGTGAGGGCCGCATGGCCACCGTGTTGATCGTCGCGCCGGTCTTTGCCCTGATCGCGGCCGGCTATGCCGCGGTACTGTTTCGCTTCGTCTCCGAGACCGCGCACAAGGGCATCTCCGAATTCGCCTTCAGCATCGCCATCCCTGCGCTGCTGTTTCGCACCATCGTCGTCTCGGAATTCCCGCATCTGAGTCCTTTCCGGATGTGGGGCGCCTATTACGGCGCCCTCGCCATCACCTGGATCGCCGCGCTCGCGCTGTCGACCCTGCTGCGCGAGCAGCGCGAGGACCGCGCGGACCGCGTCGTGTTCGCGATCGGCTCGGTCTACGGCAACATCGTGATGCTCGGCATTCCGCTAACGCTCTCGGCGCTGGGAAACGAGGCGGCAGGACCGATGGCGCTGATCCTGTCGGTGAACACGCCGCTGCTCTGGCTCTGCGGCACGCTGCAGATGGAATGGACCGGTCGCAAGCAGAAAGGCCCGGCCTTGTCCGTCATCCTGCCGGTGCTCCTGGATCTTTCGCGCAACCCGATCATGCTGGCGATCGGCTTCGGCCTGGTCTGGCGCCTTGCCGGACTCGGCCTCCATCCCGTCGTCGACAGGACGATCGAGCTGCTCGCACAGGCGGGATCGCCGGCGGCGCTGATCGCGCTCGGCATCACGCTGTTCCGCTTCGAGATCAAGGGCGAGAAGCTCGGCATCACCGTCATGTGCGCGCTCAAGCTGCTGGCGATGCCGGCAGTCGCCTTCCTGCTGGCAAAACTATTGGAGCTGCCGCCGCTGGCGGCCGGCGTGGTCGTGCTGTTCGCGGCGATGCCGACCGGCGCGAACGCGTATATCTTTGCGGTCCAGTATCAGCGGCTGGTGAACCCGGTGTCGGGCGCGGTGGCGCTGGGCACGCTGCTGGCTGCGGTGACGCTGCCGGTGGTGGTGATCGTGGTGGGGATGGGTTAGCTCCGGAAAGCGGTGCTTGAGGCCCCCTTGACTGTCCCTAGTCATTTCGATAATCGTTGAATTATGGAAAAGACAGATGCTGTCGCGGCCCTTTCTGCGCTGGCCCAGGAAAACCGGCTCGATGCCTTTCGGCTCCTCGTGCAGGCCGGACCGGAAGGCATGGCCGCGGGCGCCATCGCGGCTACGCTTGATGTTGCGCCGAATACGCTGACCTTCCATTTCGACCGCCTGCGCATGGCCGGCCTCGTGACCGTCCGCCGCGACGGCCGCTCGATGATCTACGCCGCGCAATTCGAGCAGATGAACGCTCTGCTCGCCTTCCTGACCGAGAATTGCTGCGGCGGCGCACC
The DNA here is from genome assembly GCF_029909975.1 of Bradyrhizobium sp. ISRA430. NCBI lineage: Bacteria > Pseudomonadati > Pseudomonadota > Alphaproteobacteria > Hyphomicrobiales > Nitrobacteraceae > Bradyrhizobium > Bradyrhizobium sp. ISRA430. Next base: position 6,663,513 of record NZ_CP094516.1, on the reverse strand, counting down.
ATGCGCCCCAGCGACCGCGTGCAAGCCTACGCGCAAGACCAAAGTGCCAGCTTGAAAGGACACGCCATGAAGCGCCTTCACGTTCACGTCTCCGTCGAAGACATCACGCACTCCATCGGCTTTTATTCGGCGCTCTTCGCGTCCAAGCCCACGGTCGTGAAGCCGGACTATGCGAAGTGGATGCTGGAAGATCCCCGCGTCAATTTCGCGATCTCTACGCGTGGCCGTCAGCCCGGCCTCGACCATCTCGGCATCCAAGTGGAGAGCACCGAGGAGTTGCACGAAGTCTACGAGCGGCTTCGGCAAGCTGGCGGCAATATCATCGAGCAAGGCCAGACGGCATGCTGTTACGCGAAGTCGGAGAAATCGTGGATCGACGATCCGGCCGGGATCGCCTGGGAGACTTTCCACACCACAGGCGAAAGCACGACCTATGGCGATGGCTCCGGCGAGAACGGTGCACGCGTGGCTCATGAGAAGCAGGGTGCTTGCTGTGCTCCGCAAGCCGCCGCCAAGCCCAATTCGGCGTGCTGCTGATGGATGTCATCATCTACCATAATCCCGATTGCGGGACCTCCCGGAACACGCTCGCGCTGATCCGCAATGCGGGCGTGGAGCCGCATGTCGTCGAGTATCTCAAGACACCGCCATCTCGGGCGATGCTGCAGGCGCTGATCGCTCGCATGGGCATCAGCGCACGCGAGCTCCTCCGCGAAAAGGGCACGCCCTACCAAGACTTGGGGCTGGACGACGAGAGCTTGAGCGACGATGCGCTGCTCGACGCCATGATGGCGCACCCAATTCTCATCAATCGACCGATTGTCGTATCACCGCTCGGCGTGCGGCTTTGCCGGCCGTCGGAGGCCGTCATTGACCTTCTTCCGCCCCAGCAGGGCGAATTCGTCAAGGAAGACGGCGAGCGAGTCATCGACAAGAGAACGAAGGGCGCGACATAGATGCAGTCGCTGGGGCGGCGACTATTTGCCGAATGGCTAGGGACGTCATTCCTTTTGGCCGCAGTCGTCGGCTCAGGGATCATGGCCCAAAAGCTCGCCGGTGGGAATGTAGCGATTGCGCTGCTCGGCAACACCATCCCGACCGGCGCAATCCTCGTCGTACTCATCTTGATCTTCGGACCCGTTTCCGGCGCTCACTTCAATCCAGCCGTCACCCTGGCTCTGGCTGCACGCGGCGAACTGCCTTGGCGACTGTCGCCAGCCTACATCGTGGCCCAGCTTGCTGGTGCTATCGCGGGGGTCTGGATCGCCCATCTGATGTTCGAGCTTCCCCTGTGGCAAGTCTCGATGACGCAGCGGACGGGCGGCGCTCAATGGCTGGCGGAGGGCGTGGCGACCTTTGGCCTTGTGCTCACGATCTTCGGCTGCGCTGCCAAATCGCCGAGCGCGATCCCTTATGCGGTCGGCCTTTACATCACGTCGGCCTACTGGTTCACGGCCTCGACATCGTTCGCCAACCCTGCCGTGACGATAGCAAGATCACTATCCGATACATTCGCCGGAATTGCGCCCGCGGGCGTTATCCCCTTCATCATCGCTCAGCTCTTGGCCGCCGCTGCTGCGACCGCATTGAGCGGCTGGCTCTGGCGGACGCCTTCCTGCTGGCAACGCTCTTGAACCTGCAGCCGCTAGCGGCCGGCCTGGTCGTGCTGTTCGCGGCGATGCCAGCCGGCGCGAACGCGTATATCTTTGCGGTTCAGTATGAGCGGCTGGCGAACGGTGTCGGGCGCGGTTGCGCTGGGGACACTGCTGGCGGCGGTGACGTTGCCGGTGGTGGTGGCTGGGATGAAGTAGCTTCCTGAGCGGAGGCCTACGCTCGGGCCATTCACGCGAAGCGAGGATCGGAGAGCGGTACACTCCGCGCAATAGAGCTGGTCAACGCCAGATCAGCCAGAGCAGCGGCGCCAGGACGCAGAGGCTCAAGCCAACGCCGAGAGACAACCGCGCGCGCTTGCGCCACGACACATCCGGCTGAATGTCCGGCCAGCGGCGAAAGCACTTGAGCAGCCATCCGATCAGACGGCCAACGATCTCGATCAGATCGATCAGCAGACCGAATATGAACTCCGCACCGTCGAAAACGAGTTCGAACAGGATCTCCATGCGCTACGGGTCGCTGCCTGCGGCAATTGACGTGGGGCGGCCGGCAGGGCTAGGCGCATCGCCTTCCGGGGAACGCTGCGTGAGCTCGGCTTAAGTCATTGAGAGCACTGGTACAGTTGGTGGGGCTGCCTTACCGCCACCTTGCTATTGATTTTACTGCAGATTTTCGGAAAAGACGCCTTTGCTTTGTAGCGGATTTTGTATCGGAAGAACCCGCGAGGGCAAATTCATTGTGGGGCTGTGTAGAGGCGACCACACGCGTTAAGGATTGCTCCAAGTAGTTTTGGCTCTCTGTCCGAGACACTGGAAATCAGCTATCCTATCAATACATTTGTGCGCCTACCCTCGAAAGAAACGATCAACATGAGAAGCCGCTTTGACTGGATCATCCAAGGACAAACCGTGGGGCCAGACCTAAAATGCGACGTAGACCTCTTGCCCGGCGGTCCGTTCGCCGTCGTTCCGAGCCTTGGTTCTCTTTGCCCGGGCTGGGTCTTGGCCATCCCGAGAAAGCCGCTCCTCTCGATTCGCCAGCTTCCGACCAATGAACGAACGGCATTTCTGAGGTCCTGCGAAGCGGTCGCGGACTCGCTTTCTGGCTTTAACCCGAACGTCCATTACTTCGAGCACGGTCCCAGTACGAGGAAGAGCGTTGTCGGTTGTGGGGTCGATCAAGCGCACCTGCACATCGTGCCTACGCCGCTAAAGCTCTTGGAGTTCGTTTTGGCTGACAAGTCGGTGGGATGGACAGAAGTTGACAGTGTCGATCCTTGGGCCACGGTCCGCCCTGACGCCGAGTACTACCTGATTGCGACCTCAACGACAGCGTACGTAGGCATCCCCACAAAGCCGGAATCGCAGTACTTCCGTAAGCATCTGGCGGCCCTAAGTGGCATTCCGAATAGATGGAACTACCGAGAGTGGCCGCACTATGAGCACATCGAGCGAACAGTCGACTGTTTTGCCATTGAGCGCGCCCGCGAAGCCGCCTGAGGTTTTCACTGCGCCCCCAAGCGTACCCGCGACGGCATTCGGCTTGTCGAGCGCGATGAGCCATCTGACTCAGATACGCAGCTTACCTTCCGGTTCTGACGAGGCGTACGCCTTACCTCTTGCGGCCCCATCGCTCGATCTACCGCGACCACGCGCAACGCGCCCCGCACATGTCTTCAAGGCGAAAAAAGTTAAGCTTGTCAGTACGATAAAGAACTGCAGGCTGATCTGAAATCATTGGTACAGTTGGGTGGGCTCGAACCACCGACCTCCTGTTCCACAGACAGGCGCTCTAACCAACTGAGCTACAACTGCATCCTTGCGAGCCGCTTTGGGCGCCTTGAGCAGGCCGGGCCAAGGGGGCTGGACGGGGCGGAAACTAGGTGCAACGGGGGTTTTTGGCAAGGCCGCAATCCCCGCGAATCGCCCCTTCAAACGACGTTATTTCCAAAACAAAACCCGGGCCACTGGGCCCGGGTTTCTTAACTAAAACGGGCCAAATCGATCAGGCGGCGGGCCTGCCGAATTTCGCGGCGCTGGCCTTGATCGGCTCGGCGGTCTCGGCGGCGACGCGCTGGCTGATCTCGACGAGCTCCTTGGCCTGGCTCTGGAAGGTCTCGAGCTGCTTGCGGGTGTGGCTGGTCCACAGCTCCATCGCTTCCGACGGCGATTTGACGCCGAGCAGCTCCTGGGCGAAGTCCAGATGGGCGCTGGTGTTGGCCTTCATGAACTCCATCAGCTTGGCGGTGTACTCGCTCGCGCCCTTGCTGGCGGTGGTGAACACCGCCTCGATGGTGCCGTTCTGGCTTTCGGCCGCGTCCTTGAACTTGGCGTAGCTTTCGCGGGCCTGCGAAACGCCCTTCTCGGCGAACGCCCGCATCTGTTCCGGAACCTCGAACGGAATGATCGAGGCGGAGAATGGATCAGTCGCACCTGTCATGATTGTCCCTCACGATTAAGTTGAAAATCGAGTGAGCCGTCCGGCGCGCCCGCCGGCCAAGATCGGCGGGTACGAAAACTGCTAACGCTTCAAACGAGAGATGGCTCGCCCAGCGCCAGCATTCTCCACGCCTATCATGTCAACATTGTGCAATGCAATGTGATCGGAGGTGCGTCGCGAAAATTTAACCCGGCCAGGATGCGGTTCCTCGCCGGGGGAACTCTTGGTTGCGGCAGCTCCTCTGTCATTCCGGGGCCCGAGCGGAGCGCGGGAGCCCGAAATCCATCGGGCCGCAGCGAACGTGGATGAATCGATTCCGGGCGCACGCCAAGTGGCGCGCCCCGGAATGACGTTTTCCTAGTGCTTGGGCTTGGTCGCGTCGATCGCGGCGCGGCTGACGACCTGGCTCATTTCGCTGGCCTGTTCGGCAAGCGTATGCATCTGAGCCTGCACATATTCGCCGTGCAGCCGCATCACCTCGGAGAGGTCCCTGGCGTGGGCCAGCGACTGGGCGTAGTCGAGGGAAGCCTGCACATTGGTTTCCGCGAAGGCGCTAGCCTTCGCGCCGATGTCCCTGGCGCCTGCGCGCATGGTCGCGCCGCGCTCCTCCATCGAGCCGGCCGCGGCCTGCGCGCCGGCGAACAGCTTCTCGAACGTCTCGCGCGCCCGCTTGAAGTTCGTTTCCGCCATGGATCGCATCTCCGCCGGAATCTCAAAACGTTCATGCGCCTGCTGGGTCATGCCTGCTACTCCTGTCAATGTTGCTGTCGGCCTTTGCGCCCGTCCCCCGACGCGCCCGGGCCGTCCCTGACCTGCCCGCGATGAGACTAGCAGCGGGGATATTGCCGGTATGACGCAGCACCCGGCCCCTCGCGAATCTCAGGGGAAGCAACGCAGGCCCACCCTTGCGGGTTCATCCAGATTAAGGTTATCGCGGCTTTCGGCTCCTCCTTTGGCCTAGCGGCGTGGACCTGCCCGCGCCCGCGCGCGATACTAACCCTTTCTTAAGGCTGTCATTCCGGCAGTCCCCGCAACCCGACGCCCAAGACGCGTGAGAGCGACGCGTGAGAGTGAAAAGCAAGCCGGTTGGATGACTAGTTCGGATTTCCAGTTGCGAGGCGTGGGCGATCCGCGGCTGGCCGTGCATGCGACCTCTCCGCTGCCTGCGTGGCTCTGGTCGACCGACGGCACGCACGTGCTCTGGGCCAATCCCGTTGGCGCAAGGCTGTTCGGCGCGCCCAATGCCGCAGCGCTCGCGGCAAGGACGTTCGGACCTGCGGATCCGCATCGCCGCCAGGTTGCCCGTCTCGCGCGCCAGCTTGCGGCGAGCGGCGCGGTCCGGCTCGAGCGGCTGCGCGGCTTCGGCGCCCGGCTCGGCACGCTGATGACCTGCGCCTGCGCACGGCTCGACTTTCCCGACGGCGGCCGCGGCGTGCTCGTCACCGCGATGGACCCGACCGGCCGCACCATGCCGCTGGTGGAGCGCCTCCAGCGCCTGGTCGAAGGTGTCCACCTGCCGATGGCCGCGTTCGCGCCCGACGGGCTTTTCATCGGCGCAAGCGAAGCCGCCCGCCCCCTGCTCGGCTTTCGCGATCTCGGCGAGGCCGGGCTCGAACAGGCTCGCAGCGAGGCGCTGGGGCAGGGCCGCGTCGAGGCGCCGATCGGTATCGGCCACATGGTGCTGCAACGGGTCGGCCTGGGGGCCGATGTCGGTCTCATCGCGCTGCTCGCGCCGGACACCAGGCAAGTGCCGCCTGAGACGACGGCTGGGGCCACTGAAGACACCGGGCGCGAGCCGGCCGGGGTGCCGGACTATGAGCAGCCGGCGCTGTCGAACGAGGCGCCTGCCGAATTTGCGCTGTTCGACGCGTTCGCCGAGCCCGTCGAGATGCCGGCGCCCGTGCCGACCGAGCCGGAGCCGCCCGCGTCCAACGCGGCGCTGGCGCAGGCTGCAATCGATTCTCCGGTTGATAGCTTGGCAGAGGCCATTGTCTCGCCCCAAGCCGAGCCGATCACGGCTGTCATGGTCGAGCCGCCGTCAGCACATGCGGAGCCGCCTGCACCGCGCCATCAGCCGCTGCGCTTCGTGTGGCAGATGGATGCGCAGGGACGCTTCGTGCTCGGCTCCGACGAGTTCATCCGCCTGATGGGCGCGCACACGGCGGCCAGCTTCGGCCGGTCCTGGCACGAAATCGCGCAGGAGCTTTCGCTCGATCCGGACGGCCGCGTCGCGGAGGCGCTGGCGAGCCGCGACACCTGGGCCGGGATCACGGTGAACTGGCCGGTCGACGGCGACGAACGAATCCCGGTCGAGCTCGCCGGCCTGCCGGTCTATGACCGGATGCGCAACTTCGCCGGCTTCAAGGGCTTTGGCGTATGCCGCGATCTCGACCGCCTCAACCGGCTCGACGCGCTGCGGCGGTTCGAGCTGTTCACGGAATCTCCGACGCCGCAGCGCCATTCCGCCGACATCGTCGAGCCTGGGCCTGAGCCCGAACCGGAGGGGCCGCCTCCGCCGCTCGAGCCGATCTCGTCCGCACCCGAACTGCCAGAACCTGAACCATCCGAGCCTGAACCGAACGAAGCCGAGCTGCCCGAGCCTGCAACCGACGCGAATTCACACCCAACCGATCTGGAAACATCAGTGGAAACGCCTCCGCCCGTGGAAACGCCTCCCAACGTTGTGCCGTTCCGCCCGCTCGGCGATGCCAAATCGCCGACGCTCACGCCGGTCGAGAACAGCGCGTTCAACGAGCTTGCCCGGCAATTGTCGGAGCGGCTCGAACGCGAGCGGGAGGCGATGGGGAGCGCACCGTCCGAGCCGCCGACGGGCGAGGTCGCCGCCGAGCCATCGCCGCCGGAGCCGGAGCCGCCGCGCTTGCCTGCGGGATGGCTGATCGAGCCCGAGCCGCCGGCGCATGGCGACAGCGGGCGCGACCGCACGCTGCTCGACCTGTTGCCGACAGGCATCCTGATCTATCGCCTCGACCGCCTGCTCTACGCCAACCCCGCCTTTCTCGCGCGCATCGCCTATGACAGCCTGAGCGCGCTGGAGAATGCCGGCGGACTGGACGCGCTCTACATCGAGGCGGGCGTCTCTGCGGCGAGCAGCACATCGCAAGCCGGCACGCCGGTCACGATCAGCACGAGCATGACGAATGGCGATCAGCCGCTCGCCGCCACCGAGGCGCATCTGCACGCAATCGCCTGGGACGGCGACACCGCGCATGCGCTGATCTGCGCGCTGCCGCAGGCCGCCGCTGTTGCTGCCGAGCCCGCGGTTGCGGAGGGTGTGGTGATGATCGCCGATGCGCCCGAGCCGGAGCTGGATGCCGGCGAGGCGGATGCCGAGGACCTTGCGGCGATCCTCGACACGACAGCCGAAGGCATCGTCATGTTCGATGCCGAAGGCAACATCCACGCCTGCAACCGCAGCGCCGAGGCGCTGTTCGGCTATGACGGCGAGGCGCTGTTGCAGCAGAACCTGCTGACCCTGTTCGCGCCCGAGAGCCAGCGTGTCGTCACCGATTATCTGGAAAGCCTGAGGAGCCAGGACATCTCGAGCCTGCTCGACCACGGCCGCGAGGTGCTGGGACGCGAGAAGAAGGGCGGCGTCATTCCGCTTGCCATGATCATGGGCCGCACCAGGCCCGACGGCCCGAACTTCTTCGCCGTGTTCCGCGACCTGTCGCAGAGCAAGAAGGGCGAGAGCGAATTGAAGCAGGCGCGGCGGCTCGCCGACGGCGCCGCCAGTGCCAAGGCCGACATGCTGGCGCGGATCAGCCACGAGATCCGAGCGCCGCTGAACGCCATCATCGGCTTTGCCGAGGTGATGATCTCCGAACGCTTCGGCGCGCTCGGCAACGAGCGCTACGGCGAATATATGAAGGACATCCGCGCCTCCGGCGAGCGCGTGATCGCGATCATCGACGATCTCCTCGAGCTTTCGCGCATCGAGACCGGCAAGCTCGACCTCAACTTCGCCAAGCTCCACCTCAACGATCTCGTCGAAGCCTGCGTGACGGTGATGCAGCCGCAGGCCAACCGCGAGCGCATCATCATCCGCACCTCGCTCGCGCACGCGCTGCCGCAGGTCATGGCCGATGCACGCGCGGTGCGGCAGATCACCATGAACCTGATCTCCAACTCGATCCGGCTCGCCAGCGCCGGCGGCCAGGTCATCGTCTCGACCGCGCTGACCGATCGCGGCGAGGTTGCCCTTCGCATCCGCGACACCGGCCATGGCCTCAGCGAGAAGGAGGTCGCGGCCGCGATGGAGCCGTTCCGCACGCCGCCGCCCGGCGATGCCTCGGACAATTCAGCGCTCAGCCTGTCCTTGACCAAGGCGCTGGTCGAAGCCAACCGCGCCCAGTTCAACATCAAGAGCGCCGCCAATTCCGGCACGCTGATCGAGGTCGTGTTCGCGCCGGCGCTGGCGCGGGCTTAAAGCGAGATCAGGTTGATTGCTGCCAAGGGTGAGGTGCGCTCCGCCGCGCTCGCCATGCGAGGCGCGAGTGAGGGAACGACGCGTCAGAGACCGGACCGACGTCTTGCCGCTCTCATCAAGACCCCCATGTTTCCGAGAAGATGCCTTGCCGCTATCGCCGCACTCTTGCCTTCGGTGACTTCCTGTAGCTTGTACTCGAAGTAGTCCGGCAAGACACGATCCAGATCGAAGGCTCCGGTCGTCGGGGAATAGCCTTGGGGGCAATAATCGCCTCGACAAAAGACGAGAAGGTTCTGTCGATACCAGGGCCGAATCCGGCGATCGTCGTAGATCTGCGGCCGGATGCAATCGACGGCGTGGTAACCGTGGCTACTGAAACGTCTTGCCCAATAGGATGGCCACTGTTCGTTCAGGTGGTTTCTTCCGCCTTGTCCTTTGACGGCAGCAGAGAACAGCACGACCGGTGCAGCGACCACGAGCGCGGAAACGAAATCATCGGCACTACTCTCGGGCAAATGCTCCGCGACTTCCAACGAGCACGCCAAATCGAATTTGCGGCCGACATCGGTGATGTATCGAAGGTCCATGGATTTGAACCTTTCTGACGGAATCCTGAGCTGATCCCGAGGCACATAGTCGCCGTCAATTCCGAGATAGTCGCCAACACCGTTCGTGGCGAATTCATGTAACCAGGCGCCGACGCCGCAACCGACGTCGACGACCGAATTCACCCTGAAAAGTCGAAGCACCAGCGGGACGATGACCGACGCAGATTCGAAAGACCCGCCGGATTGCTCCCTGTAGAACTGCGCCCCGTAATGCCCGGCTACAGAATTCGCCATATCAATACCTCCGGTCACTCGCAGAAGGCTGCGCCATGCCGCCGCAGAACGTCAAGCCCATCGCTCATTGAGATTTGCAAAGAGGTGGCTCGCGCCATCGAGTTCCACGATGTCACCGCGTTGCCATCATCGTTAGGTTTAATTTTCCGGTGGGCTGTTCGGGCGACAAGAACACAGGCGAATTCGCTATGCTTAGGGCGCCGCTACACATTGCCGGTCGATTGCGCCGCTATCTCTATCGCCGCGTTTACGGCGATCCGGACAACTATCTGCAACTATGTTCCGGTGTGATTCATGTCGGCGCAAATGCTGGCCAAGAACGAGACCTCTATGCTCGACACAAGCTCAAGGTGGCGTGGATAGAGCCTATCCCGGAACAATTCGAGAAGCTTCAGCAAAACATCCGTTCCCTGCCCGACCAGCGAGCAATCAATGCGCTGATCGCAGATAGCGATGGCAAGCCCTACACCTTCCATGTCTCGAACAATGATGGCCTGTCGTCATCTATTCTGGATTTGCGCGGCCACAAGGACATTTGGCCAGATGTGCACTACGTCCGCGACATAACGATTCATTCGTCAACCTTGAAAACGGCTCTTGAGATGTCGGGGATCGATCCGGGTCGATACAATGCCCTTGTGTTGGACACTCAGGGCTCGGAGTTGCTGGTCCTGCGAGGTGCGGAGGACATCTTGCGGCAGTTCCGATTCATCAAGGCCGAAGCGGCGGACTTCGAGTCGTACCGAAATTGTGCGACCGTTGACCAACTATGCTCGTATCTGAAACCCTTCGGATTTCAGGTGAACCGCGAGGATCGGTTTGCGAAGCGCGCATCCGGTGGCGCCTATTTCGACATCTTGTTCGAGCGACTCTGATCGAAGAAGGTCTGACCAGAATCACGCCACGAACCTATGACCGAACCGAGCGTTTGGCCGGCCCCAAACAAAAAGGCACGGCGCTTGCGGCGCCGTGCCTTTTGCATTCTTACGGCCTTGATCAGCTATAGATCTCGAACAGGCCGGCGCCGCCCTGGCCGCCGCCGATGCACATCGTCACGACGCCCCACTTGGCCTTGCGGCGCGCGCCTTCCTGGAGCAGGTGGCCGGTCAGGCGTGCGCCGGTCATGCCGAAGGGATGGCCGATCGCGATCGAGCCGCCGTTGACATTGTACTTGGCCGGATCGATGCCGAGCTTGTCGCGGCAGTACAGGCACTGGCTGGCGAAGGCTTCGTTGAGCTCCCAGAGATCGATGTCGTCGATCTTCAGGCCGGTGCGCTTCAACAGCTTCGGGATCGCGAACACCGGACCGATGCCCATCTCGTCAGGCTCGCAGCCGGCGGTCGCCCAGGCGACGAAGCGGCCGAGCGGCTTGAGGCCGCGCTTCTCGGCGTCCTTGGCTTCCATCAGCACCACGGCCGCGGCGCCGTCGGAAAGCTGGCTGGCATTGCCGGCGGTGACGAACTTGCCGGGGCCCTTGACCGGCTCGAGCTTGGCGAGACCTTCCATCGTGGTCTCGGGGCGGTTGCACTCGTCGCGGTCGACGATGTAGTCAACGATGCTCTCCGCCTTGGTCTGCTTGTCGACGACCTTCATCTTGGTCTTCATCGGGACGATCTCGTCCTTGAACTTGTTCGCCTGCTGCGCCGCCGCCATGCGGCGCTGCGACTCCAGCGAGAACTCGTCCTGATATTCGCGGCTGAGCTTGTAGCGCTCGGCGACGATGTCGGCGGTGTCGATCATCGCCATGAAGATGTCGGGCGCGACCTTGAGCAGTTCCGGATCGATCGATTCCTTCGGCGAGCCGCCGCCGGGAATCGAGATGCTCTCGACGCCGCCGGCGACGATGCAATCGGCGCCGTCGGAGCGGATCGAGTTGGCGGCCATCGCGATGGTCTGCAGCCCCGAGGAGCAGAAGCGGTTCACCGACACGCCGGCGGTGGTCTTCGGCAGGCCTGCGAGCAGTGCGGCCTGCCGGCCGATGTTCGGCGCGCCATGGGCGCAATTGCCGAGATAGCAGTCCTCGACATAGTCCTTCTCGACACCGGCGCGATCGACCGCATGGTGGATGGCGTGGGCCGCGAGAGACATCGGCGGCGTGATGTTGAATCCGCCGCGGGCGGACTTCGCCAGGCCCGTGCGCGCATAGGAAACGATGACGGCTTCACGCATTGGTTTCTCCCTTTTCGAACGATTTGGAGCTAGCGACTTGGAGGTCGCATCCTCGCGCCATTGGTACACAAAGTTTGGAGGTCGCGGGGAAAATAAAGCGCCGGCCTGATCAAACAAAAACGCCGCCCTCGCAGGAGAGCGGCGTTTGTTCCGTAGGTCGGAATATATGATATGATATCCGTCATTCCGGGACGCGCGAAGCGCTCCGGAATGACAAAATCGTCGATCAGAACGTCAGCGCCTTGACCTGCTTGACCTGCGGCAGGGCCTGCACCTTGGCGAGCACGTCCGCCGGCACCGCGCCGTCGACCTCGACGAGCGCGATGGCATCGCCGCCCTGCTCGACACGGCCGAGATGGAAGGTCGCGATGTTGATCTTGGCGTCGCCCAACAGCCCCGCGAACTTGCCGATGAAACCCGGCTTGTCCTCGTTGGTGACATAGATCATCGACTTGCCGAACTCGGCGTCGACGCGGATGCCCTTGATGTCGACCAGGCGCGGCTTGCCGTCGTGATAGACGGTGCCGGAGACCGAACGCTCCTGGCGTTCGGTCGCGACCGTGACGGTGATCAGGCTCTCATAGTCGCTCTGCGCGGCGCGGGTCACCTCGTCGACCACCATGCCGCGCTCCTTGGCGACGACGGGTGCGGACACGACGTTGACCTCGCCCAGCATCGGCCGCAGCAGGCCCGACAGCACCGCGGAGGTCAGCGCCTTGATCTTCATCTCGGCGACGTGGCCCTCATAGGTGATCGTGACCTTCGAGATTCCGGTTTCGGTGAGCTGGCCGGCGAAAGAGCCGAGCTTCTCGGCAAGCGCGATGAACGGCCTCAGCTTCGGCGCTTCTTCCGCGGTGATGGACGGGAAGTTGATCGCGTTGGAGATCGCGCCGGAGATGAGATAGTCCGACATCTGCTCGGCGACCTGGAGCGCGACATTCTCCTGCGCCTCGGTGGTGGAGGCGCCGAGATGCGGCGTGCAGATCACGTTGGGATGGCCGAACAGCACGTTCGAGGTGGCGGGCTCCTCGACGAAGACGTCGAAGGCGGCGCCGGCGATGTGCTTGGAATTGAGCGCCTCGACCACCGCCTGCTCGTCGACCAGGCCGCCACGGGCGCAGTTGATGAGGCGCACGCCCTTCTTCATCTTGGCGATCGCGGCTGCGTCGATGATGTTCTTCGTCTTGTCGGTGAGCGGGGTGTGCAGCGTGATGAAGTCGGCGCGCCTCAAGAGGTCGTCGAGCTCGACCTTCTCGACGCCGATGTCCTTGGCCCGCTCCGGCGACAGGAACGGATCATAGGCGATGACCTTCATGCGCAGGCCGAGCGCGCGGTCGGCGACGATCGAGCCGATGTTGCCGCAGCCGACCACGCCGAGCACCTTGCCGGTGATCTCGACGCCCATGAAGCGGTTCTTCTCCCACTTGCCGGCCTGGGTCGAGATATCGGCCTGCGGAATCTCGCGCGCCAGCGCCAGCATCAGCGTGATGGCGTGCTCGGCGGTCGTGATCGAATTGCCGAACGGCGTGTTCATCACGATGATGCCCTTGGCGGTCGCCGCGGGAATCTCGACGTTGTCGACGCCGATACCGGCGCGGCCGATCACCTTCAGCTTCGTCGCCTTCTCGATGATCTTGGCGGTCGCCTTGGTCGCGGAACGGATCGCTAGGCCGTCATAGTTGCCGATGATCTCGGCCAGCTTGTCCTTGTCCTTGCCGAGATTGGGCTGGAAGTCGACCTCGACGCCGCGATCCCTGAAGATCTGCACGGCAGCGGGAGAGAGCGCGTCGGAAATGAGAACTTTGGGTTTGGTCATGGGAATAGTCCTTCACCTTCCCTGAGGAGAGGATCGGCCTACGAGGGCCGGAATGGGTGAGTGTCGCGGAAGTTCGTTCTCTCCCTCTCCCCGTCCTTACGGGGAGAGGGCTGGGGTGAGGGGCAGCCACAAGCACCAGCGCAGGCGGTGAGAGCCCCTCACCCGGATTTGCGCTGGACGATGCTTCGCGTCGCCAGGTGCAATCCGGCCTCTCCCGTAAAAGCGGGGAGAGGTGAAAAAGTTACGCCGCCTTCGCCAGCGCGGCCTTGGTCTCGGCGAAGGCCCAGTCGATCCACTGGGTCAGGAGCTCGACGTCCTTGGCCTCGACCGTGGCGCCGCACCAGATGCGCAGGCCCGCCGGGGCATCGCGGTAGTACGCGAAGTCGAAGCCGGCGCCTTCCTTCTCGACCAGCGCGACCAGCTTCTTGCAGAAGTCGGCCTGCGCGTCCGCGGGAAGCGAGGTGATCGCCGGGTCGGTGAACTTCAGGCACACCGAGGTGTTGGAGCGGATCGAGGCGTCCTTGGCCAGGAAATCGATCCAGGGCGTCTTCGCCTTCCAGTCGGCGAGCACCTTGGTGTTGGCGTCGGCGCGCGCGATCAACGCCTTGAGGCCGCCGATCGACTTCGCCCAGTTCAGCGCATCGAGATAGTCCTCGACGCAGAGCATCGAGGGCGTGTTGATGGTCTCGCCGACGAAGATGCCTTCGTTGATCTTGCCGCCCTTGGTCATGCGGAAGATCTTGGGCAGCGGCCAGGCCGGCTTGTAGGTCTCGAGCCGCTCCACGGCGCGGGGCGAGAGGATCAGCATGCCGTGCGCGGCTTCGCCGCCGAGCGCCTTCTGCCAGGAGAAGGTGACGACGTCGAGCTTTGCCCAGTCGAGCGGCTGCGCGAACGCTGCCGAGGTGGCGTCGCAGATGGTCAGGCCTGCGCGCGTCGCGCTGATCCAGTCGGCGTTCGGCACGCGCACGCCGGAGGTGGTGCCGTTCCAGGTGAAGACGATATCGCTGTTCGGATCAACCTTGGACAGATCGGGGATTTCACCATAGGCCGCATTGAGCTTGGTGACGTCCTTGAGCTTCAATTCCTTGACGATGTCGCTGACCCAACCTTCGCCGAAAGATTCCCAGGCGAGCGTGGTGACGGGCTTTGCTCCGAGCAGCGACCATAGCGCCATCTCGACCGCGCCGGTATCGGACGCCGGCACGATGCCGATGCGATAATCGGCGGGCACCTCGAGCACTTCGCGCGTCAGATCGATCGCGAGCTTGAGCTTGGTCTTGCCGATCTTCGCGCGATGCGAGCGGCCGAGAGCTGCGTCTTTGAGATTTTGGGCGTTCCAGCCGGGGCGCTTGGCACAGGGGCCGGAGGAGAAATGCGGCACGTTCGGCCGCGAAGCGGGCTTCGCAACAGTCATAATCTACCCTTCCAGATAGTAAGCCTCCCGTTGGGGGGAGGTGTCCCGCCGCGGCTCATACGGGAAACGGGTAGCATCGTCAAGGAAGTTCGGGTGGCTCACGCTGGAGTGATGGCGATTCCGGTGCAGTTTCCGGGGCTTCGACTGCGGCCAGCGCATTCAGCAAATCCGTTGCCTCGCTGATCAATTGCGCGGCCCGGCGGCGGCTACCGACTTTCAAAATGCTTTTGTCGCCGGCCTGCACGACATAGTCGTTGCCGACCTTGATCAGAGAATAGCTTGTCATCGAAATCCCCGAACCAACCGAGCCCGGTGTTCGACGCTGCGTAGCACCGTTCGCCCGCCGGCAAACGTGAACGACGGCCCGGTAGTTTATCAGCTCTTAACACGAACGAATGCGCGATCCGATTTTGCAAGCAACGCAACGGTCGCGGCGGCGTCCTCAAAAGCGGACAGTCATGCCGACATGACTCGGTTCAAATCCAAGCCGCTTGTAGAAGCGCTGTGCATCGACGCGGCTCGCGTGCGTCAGCAGCTCGACGAGATTGCAACCGCGCGCCTTCGCTTCCGTCACCGCCCATTGCACGAGTTGCTCGCCGATGCCGCGGCTGCGGCAGTCGGAAGCCACGCGGACATCCTCAAGCAAACCGCGCACGCCGCCTTGCGAGCTGAGGCCGGGCAGGATGGCGAGTTGCAGGCAGCCGACCACCTTGCCCTCGCTCTCCGCGACCACGAGCTGGAGATTGGGATCGCGCTCGACCCGCTCGAACGCCTCGTAATAGGAGGCGGGCAAGGGATCCTCGAGCCGCTCGCGGGCGCGCCCGAGATGGTCGTCGGCGAGCATCGCCACGATCGCCGCGACATCGTCGCGGCGCGCGCGGCGGATGGAGACGGATTTCGCATTCATGCTTAGAACTCCAGAGTCAGCGCGCCGGCGGAAGGTCGAGACCGGCCTCGGCCTCGCCGATCCAGCGGCGGATCGCCGCGTGACGGTCGAGGTCGAAGCCGCCTTCATGCGCGAGGCGCGTATAGGCGAGCAGCGCGACGTCGGCGAGCGAAACGGCATCGCCAACGAAGAAGCGGCTTGCCGCAAGATGCTGCTCCATGCGGTCGAGCGCCGCATAGCCGCGCTTGACTTTCTCCGGATCGAGCTCGGACGCGGACTTGCCGAGATAGACGATAAGGAAGCGGCACACCGCGATATAGGGCTCGTGGCTGTACTGCTCCCAGAACAGCCATTCGTCCATCTTGGCGGCCGTGAAGGCATCGCGCGGAACGAGCGCGCTGTCGCGAGCGAGATAGCGGATGATGGCGTTGGACTGCGCCAGCGTGCGGCCGTCGTCGAATTCGACGGTCGGCACCTGGCCGGCGCCGTTCAGCTTCAAAAATTGCGGCGTGCGGGTTTCGCCCTTGCGCGTGTCGATCTCGATCCAGCGATAGGGCAGCGCGAGCCTGTCGCAGACCCACCTCACCTTCAGACAATTGCCGGAATTGCTGTCGCCGTAGATCTTCATCGCTGCCGCCCCGCTTCGCGCGACAGAGCATCAGGACGGCGCGAGCCTGTCAACCACGGCGCCGCGCAGCCGCGTCAGAACTTGTAACCGAGCCCGACGCGCGCATTGTTCAGCGTCACCGAGGTGTTCATGACGGGAGAGAATTTTACATACTCGTACTCCACCCGCGCGAACAACCCTTCCCACAGGCAGTATTCCAGCCCGAGGCCGGCGACCCAACCGACCGCGAAGGCGTTGGTTCTATGCTGGCCCTGCGTCTGCGACTGCGCCGGAACGGGGTTCGGTCCGACCGAGGTGACCGTCGTGTTGCCGAAGATGTCCGTTGTCGTCGTATCCTGGCGCAGGGTCACGTTGCTCGTCACCGTGCGCGAGACGTCCATGCGGCCGACGGCGGCGCCGGCGAACATGTAGGGCATGAAGTCGCCCCCATCCCAACCCATGCGCCCGCGAAGCGTGATCATGTCCTTGACCTGCGCCGTCGCGGCACCGGTCAACGACACGTTCCAGTGGTCGATCGTGTTGGCGGGCGGGGTGTCGCCTGGCGGGTTGATGATGTCGAGCGCGTTGGTGCCTCTCGTCGCGGTCGCCATGTTGTTGAAATAGCTGTAGGTGCCCTCGAGACCGAGAATGGCATCGTACCATTGCCAGTTGCGCCCGATGAAGGCGCTGAAATTGGTGCCTTGCGTGGTGGTCTTGTTCATCAGCGACCACGTCGACGTCGGCTGCTGCAGCACGCTGTCGCGGAAGATGTAGTTCGTCAGGCCGACGACGCTCTGGCTGAAATCCGTCGAGTCGCTGGTGTAGCCGACATGACCACCGACATAGACGCCGTCCCAATTGTGGGTCGTCTTCGACAGGCCGTCGGTGAAGCCGCCGCGCAGGACGGGCAGATCCGGCATATCGGCCGCCTGTGCCGCAGACGCTGCCGCCGCCATCGCCGCCGCCAACCAAAGCCTACGCATTGCAACGCTCCATCAAACTCGAACTTTCGCTGTAATCATCGCGCGTTAACCTTAACCAATGGTTGAACTAGGCAATTTCGTCACGCCCAGCCGTGAAAAATACGCAAAGCAAAACGGCGCGAGATGATCCCGCGCCGTTAAGAAATTTTAAAGCGACCTGAGTTGCCGATCAGCCCTTGGTGACGAGCGGCGGCGGCGCATAAACCGGCGGGCTGCTGAGATCCCAGCGCACGCCGAGCTTCACGTCGTGCGAGGTGATGTCCTTGATCTGGATCGTGGATGGGCCCGAGATGCTGTTGTCGAACGCACGGTAGTTGCCGGGCGCCGCATCGCCGAGATTCATGTAGCTGTAGGCCAGTTCGACGGTGAAGCCGGGATTGACCTTGTAAGCGAGACCGGCATGCGCGGCCCAGGCGAAATTCCACTTTCCGTTGTCGCCGAAGTAGGTGACGCTGTTCGACAGCGCACCGGCGGTGTAGCGGACGCCGTCATCGCGGAAGCCGCTGAGCTTGTTGAAGGAGCCGCCGACGCCGGCGCCGATGAACGGCGTGATGCACCACCAGGTGCCGAGATCGACATAGGCATTGGCCATGACGACCCACTCGGACTTGCTGCCGCTGTAGTTGTCGGCTTCGACGTCGGCGGGGCCGAGGATGACGTTGTCGGAGCCGTGCAGGTTGGCCTTGCCGCGATACTGGCCGATCAAGTCCGCGCGAAACCAGTTGTTGAAGCGGTAGCCGACGCCGAGGTCGAACAGCGGCGAGGAGTCGAAACCGAGGCCCACCGTCGTGGTCGGGAACGCCCGCGCGGTCGCGCTGTCGATCCGGTTCGCGCTCTGGTTCGTCATGCCGATATCGCCGCGCAGATACCAGCCGCCGAAGTCGGCGGGCGGAGCCGGCGCGTACATAGGGGGCGCCGCGATCGGCATATCGGCAGCAAACGCCACCGACGAGATCAGGGTTGCCGCACCCGCGGCAAGGAGAGACTTAACGCTACGCATTTGGCTTCGTCCTTTTGGCCGGTGAGGCAAAATACGCAGGCCTCACGTTCTGGAAACTCACGGACGGACGATGGCACTAAATGCTTAAGCGCCACTTAACCCTAATTTTTAAGGTTGATTTTTTCCCACTACACACGCAGCCGCCGTACGAGCGTTGCAAAAATGCGATGCCCACGGGGCCCAATTGCTAACGATGTATGAAAGCGCGAGACCGAAGGAGAGGATGCGTTAACGCGCGTGCCGCGGCAGTTTCGGCAGGAATACCGCGAGCAAGCCGATCGCCGGCAAATAGGCGCAGACCTGGTAGACGAACTCGATCGAGGTGTGATCTGCGAGCTTGCCGAGCACCGCCGCCCCCAAGCCGCCGATGCCGAAGGCGACGCCGAAGAACACGCCGGAGATCATGCCGAAGCGATGCGGTACCAATTCCTGCGCAAACACGATGATCGACGACGTCGTCGAGGAGATGATGAGTCCGATGATCACGGAGAGCACCGCGCTGCCGACGAGACCCGCATAGGGCAGCGCCAGCGTGAACGGCAACGCGCCGACGATCGAGATCCAGATCACGATCTTGCGGCCGAAGCGGTCGCCCAGCGGCCCGCCGAGGAACGCACCGACCGCGTTCGCCGCCAGGAAGACGAAGAGATAGATCTGCGCCGCCTGTGTCGACACGCCGAAGCGGTCGATCAGATAAAAGATGTAGTAGCTCGACAGGCTCGAGACGTAGAGCTGCTTGGAGAACAACAGCGCCACCAGCACGAGAAGCGCAACCGCGACGCGGCGCGAGCTCGGCCCGCCGGGCTGGGCGTGCGCCGGTGCCACCTTCTTCGTCGTGATCTGCGGTGCATACCAGCGGCCGATGCGCCAGAGGATGAGGATCGCAAGGAACGCGATCGAGGAGAACCAGGCGATGCTGCCCTGTCCGAACGGCACGACGATGAGCGCGGCGAGCACCGGCCCCATCGAGGTACCGAAGCTGCCGCCGAGCTGGAACACCGATTGCGCGAAGCCGTAGCGGCCGCCGGAGGCGAGCCGCGCGATGCGCGCGGATTCCGGGTGGAATACCGCCGAGCCGAGGCCGACCAGCGCGGCGGCAACGAGGATGACAAGATACTGATGCGCGATGCTGAGCAGCAGCAGGCCGAAGAAGGTCGACGCCATGCCGATCGCGAGCGAATAGGGCTGCGCCTTCTTGTCGGTGTAGTGCCCGACGACCGGCTGAAGCAGCGAGGCTGTGAACTGGAAGGCCAGCGTGATCATGCCGATCTGCGCGAAGTCGAGCGCGTAGGTGTCCTTCAGGATCGGATACACCGAGGCGATCAACGACTGCATGGTGTCGTTGAGGAAATGCGAGAAGCTGATGCCGGCAAGCACGATGTAGGCCGGCCCCGCGCTCGGCCTCACTGCTGCGGACGCCATATCATCCACGACGACTGGCTCGGTCAGCGTTTCCTCAGGTACGACGACTGGCTTGTTCAATGGAGGAATCCCGGCAGGCGCGGCGAACCGCCACATCCGCTAGATACGACGCCCATGGCGGTGGAACCAGCGCCAATCGCCGATGGCTGGGATGCGCTTGCCCGGTTTCACTTCGAAGCAGAGCGGCCTGCATCCTTCGAGACGCCCGCCTCTGGCGGGCTCCTCACCATGAGGGTCCTAGATCTCATCGAGAAGCACGACCTCATCCTGAGGAGCCCGCGAAGGCGGGCGTCTCGAAGGATGGCTATAAGCTCAGGCGGCCGCGTGCCCAAGCGCGGAGACGATGGTGTCGACGATATCCTCGACCAGGACGCGGTCCTCGCCCTCGCCCATCACACGGATCACCGGCTCGGTGCCGGAGGAGCGGATCAGGAGGCGGCCGTGGCCGTTGAGGCGCTTCTCACCGTCGGAGATCGCCGATTTGACGTCGGAATCGTCGAGCGGCTTGCCGCTCTTGTAGCGGACGTTCTTCAGGATCTGCGGCAGCGGATCGAAGCGGTGGCAGACTTCCGAGACCGGCCGGCGCAGCCTCTGCACCACCGCCAGCACCTGCAATGCCGCGACGAAGCCGTCGCCCGTCGTCGCATAGTCGGACAGGATGATGTGGCCGGACTGCTCGCCGCCGAGATTGTAGCCGCCGCTCAGCATCTGCTCGAGCACGTAGCGGTCACCGACCGGCGTACGCACGAGATCGAGCCCCTGCCCTTTCAGGAAGCGCTCGAGCCCGAGATTGGACATCACGGTCGCGACGATGCCGGGCCGCGACAGCCGTCCATCTTCCTTCCAGCTCTGCGCGATCACGGCGAGGAGCTGATCACCATCGACGAGATGGCCGCGTTCGTCGACCAGGATGACGCGGTCAGCATCGCCGTCCAGCGCGATGCCGATGTCGGCGCGCATCTCACGCACCTTCTTCGCCAGCGCTTCCGGCGAGGTCGAGCCACATTCCTTGTTGATGTTGAAGCCGTCGGGCTCGACGCCGATCGGCACCACGTCGGCACCGAGCTCCCACAGCGCTTCCGGCACGACCTTGTAGGCGGCGCCATTGGCGCAATCGATGACGACGCGCAGGCCGTCCAACGACAGGTCGCGCGGCAGCGTGCGCTTGGCGAATTCGATGTAGCGGTCATGCACGCCGTCGATACGGCGGGCGCGGCCGAGGCTCGCGCTCTGGGCCAGCCGCTTGTCGAGGGATTCGTCGAGAAGTTGCTCGATCTGCTTCTCGACGTCGTCGGAGAGCTTGAAGCCTTGCGGCCCGAACAGCTTGATGCCGTTGTCTTCGAACAAATTGTGCGAGGCCGAAATCATCACGCCAAGATCGGCGCGCATCGACTTGGTCAGCATCGCCACCGCCGGCGTCGGCATCGGGCCGACCAGCAGCACGTCCATGCCGACGGAGGTGAAGCCCGCGACCATGGCATACTCGATCATGTAGCCGGACAGGCGGGTGTCCTTGCCGATCACGACGCGATGGCGGTGTTCGCCGCGCTGAAACGCAAGGCCGGCCGCCTGACCGACCTTGAGCGCGAGCTCCGGCGTGATCAGTCCGTTAGCGCGGCCCCGAATCCCGTCCGTCCCAAAATATTTGCGGCTCATATGATCCCCCACGCAACTATCAGGGATCCCCGCTACAACCATCGGGTGCCCGAACGGGCCCCGCATCCCTGATTTGCTTTCTGCCTTATAAAGCCAACAGGGCTAACTTGGCTTCAAAAAATATGATGAATCGTTACGGAACCGGGCGCGCCGGTACCCCGGTAACCACATGTTAACGTTGAAATTCCCGCTGAGGCGGGGGAGCGGAATGGAACCGGCCCGCTAGTCCGTGCGCTTGACGTGGCCATCCTCGCGGGACGGCGGCGGCTGGGTGACATTGACGGGATCCGAGGCCGGAAAGGTCTCTTCCAGACCCTCCTCCAGCGCCTCTTCGAGACGGTGCTTTTCCTTGGTCGCTTCCGACGTCGCTTCACCGCGCGGCTTGCTCATGGCGGCCTCCCTAGAAAACGATCCGGCAAATGATTTGGCTGTGCATCCAACCATGGTAGATGACCCCTGAAATCTTCTGACGCAAGATGGGCCGGGGAACGTTCATGAAGCATATCACCTGTATCGACGATCTACGCGCGCTGCATATGCGCCGCGTGCCGAAAGCCTTCTTCGACTATTGCGACCGTGGCTCCTATGCCGAGGAAACGCTGCGCGCCAATCGCGAGGATATGCAGGCGATCAAGTTCCGCCAGCGCATCCTGGTCGACGTCTCCAAGCGCGACACCTCGACCACGATACTCGGCGAGCCCTCGACCATGCCGCTGATCCTGGCGCCGGTGGGCCTTTTGGGCATGCAGCATGGCGACGGCGAAATTTACGCCTGCCGCGCCGCGCAGGCTGCCGGCATCCCGTTCACGCAGTCGACGATGTCGATCTGCTCGATCGAGGATATCGCCGCCAATGTCGACAAGCCGTTCTGGTTCCAGCTCTACGTGATGAGGGACCGCGGCTTCATCAAAGATCTGGTCCAGCGCGCGATCACAGCGAAGTGCAGCGCGCTGGTCCTGACCGTCGATCTCCAGGTGATCGGCCAGCGCCACGCCGACATCAAGAACGGCATGACCGTGCCGCCGGAATGGTCGCTGTCGAAGCTCTTGGATTTCGCCAGCAAGCCGGCCTGGGTCTCCGGCGTGCTGCGCGGCAAGCGCCGCACCTTCGGCAACATCGCCGGCCACGTGAAGAACACCGAGGACCTCAACCGCCTCGCCGAATGGACGGCGTCGCAGTTCGACACTTCGTTGAACTGGAAGGACGTCGAGTGGGTCCGCAGCATCTGGCCGGGCAAGCTCATCATCAAGGGCATCCTCGACGTCGAGGACGCCGAGGAAGCCGCCAAGACCGGCGCACAGGCACTGGTCGTGTCGAACCATGGCGGCCGCCAGCTCGACGGTGCGCCGTCCTCGATCGAGGTGCTGCCCGAGATCGTCGACGCCGTGGGCTCGAAGATGGAGATCATGTTCGACGGCGGCATCCGCTCCGGGCAGGACGTGATGCGCGCACTCGCGCTCGGCGCAAAGTCCTGCATGATCGGCCGCGCCTACGCCTATGGCTTAGGTGCCGGCGGCCAGGCCGGCGTCGCCAAGGCGATCGACATCATCCAGAAGGAGCTGCTCACGACCATGGGCCTGTGCGGCGTCAACAGGATCGACGAGATCGACGATCACATCATTGCGGTGTGAGGCGCGGGCGGCCCCGAGGCTTCAGAAGGCCCGCGCTCCAATAACCAAAGTCGTTTGGCGAGGACTCGGGGTTGCCTGCTCGCGCCAAACTTCTCCCTGGGGTAATGGGTCCTGGCTTTCGCCAGGACGACGTTAGACGTCACATCGGCGGCGTCAGGCCGTCACGGCCGACGCTGACGCGGTTGGCTTCGAGCGAACCGTCCGGCAGCGGCTTGACGAAGGCGATGATCTTGGCGCCGGCCTTCAGGTCGGACTTTTCGCCGGGCACGTAGGTGACCACCGGCGTTTCCGGGGACACGAAAACCTTCTTCTCGCCGTCCTTGTATTTGACCAGCAGGGTGTGACCGTCATTGCCGACCACGCTCTCGGCGACCGTCGCATTGGTCATGCTCGAGTTCGGCTTCAGATCCCAGGGACGCGAGCCCTCGCCGGTGCCGCGCATGCTCTCCGGAAAGACGTGGACCTCGACCGCGTTCTGGCCACCATCCGGACCCGGCACCGTGGTCGCGCCGACGAAGGAGCCGACCTTGATATCCGAGAGCGAAATCTTCGTGATCCCGGACACCATCAGATCGGAAGGGATGTGCAGCTTGACGTCCTCGCCACTGCGAGACTTCACGGAAAGCGTATCACCATTAAGGCTTTCGATCGTGCCGCGCACGCGCGTCGGCACCGGCGGTTTCTGCGCGAATGCGTAAAGGGTCGAGACGGCCACCATGGCCACGGCGAGAAGCGGGCGTGCGAAAGTTACACGTTGAACAGTCATTGACGATCTCCGATTACCCCACAGGGACAGAACTCCGGAGATCGCCCGCTCTTCCCTCAAGTCTTTGTGAGATCGGTCTCGACCAGCGCGCGCAGTTCCGCCGTCACTCGCGGCCTTTGACCGAACCACAGCTCGAAGCCGCGCACGGCCTGGTGCAGCAGCATGCCGAGCCCGTCCGCGGTCCTCAGCCCGCGCGCCTGGGCAGCCGCGAGCAGCGGCGTGACCAGCGGAACATAGACGAGATCCGCGACCACGGCGGCCTGCGGCAGGCGTGTCACATCGACATCGAGTGAAGCCTGGCCGTGCATGCCGAGCGAGGTGGTGTTCACCAGCAATTTCGCTCGCGGCAGAACGTCGTTGATCCCATCCCATGCGATGGGATGGACGTTCGGCCCGAACTGCTTCGCAAGCGCCTCGGCCCGAACAACGGTGCGATTGGCGAGATGAACGCGACTGATGCCGCGTTCCAGCAGGCCGAACACGACCGCGCGCGAGGAACCGCCGGCGCCCAACACCAGCGCCTCCTCGGCGGCATCCCAACCGGGTGCGCTGGCATCGAGATTGTTGATGAAGCCCTCGACATCGGTGTTGGTCGAACGCAACTCGCCGCCCTCGAACCACAGCGTGTTGGCGGCACCGACCGCCGCGGCACGTGCGTCGGGCGTGGACAGCGCCAGCACGCCTTCCTTGTGCGGAATGGTGACGTTGGCGCCGACGAAACCTCGCAGCGACAGCCGCAGCACGAAGTCGCGCAGATCCTCAGGGGGAACGGCCTCGATGACATAGCCACCGGCGATGCCGAGCGTGCGCAACCAGTAATGGTGGATCAGCGGTGAGCGCGAATGCGCCGCCGGCCATCCGATCAGGCAAGCTGCGGGAGCCTTGGTCACGATCGTCCTCTCAAGCCGCAGGCCTGCATGGTCCCCTCCCCGGTGCTGTCGCGGCGATCCATTTCGCGTCCCGCCAGCCCTGTCAAGCGCGCGCCACGAGGCGGCGGCGATAATGGCGGCGGCCGCGGACGCGGTCGCGGCCCGAGCGCCCTTGATGTCGGCGATCGCGCGCTCGATCGTCTCGCGGTAACGCGCGCGTGGCGGCAACACGCCATGGGTGAGCAGCGCCCGGCGGACCGTGGGCGAGGCGCCGGTGACGAACAGCCTGAGCAGCCCCTCACCGCACCCTCTCCCCGAAAAGACGGGGAGCGGGTGTGAGAGGGCGGTGCGTCTCTTACCGCGAGAGTTGGCTCACGCCGCGTGTGCGGCAATGATCTGGTCGGCCGCGCGCCCGGTCACCTCGGCCATGTGGTCGAAGGTACGGGTAAAGCTGCCGGCGCCGGCGGTGGCCGAGCGCAGCTCCACGATCAGCTCGCCGATCTCGGCCTCCGGCATCATGGCGCGGACGCAGTCCCAGCCGCTCCAGCCGTCGCGGGTGTCGAAGCCGAGGATCTGCCCGCGCCGCGCCGACAGGATCGCATTGATCTTGGCGGTGGCGTCGGTCGGACAGACGATCTCGACCACGTGGATCGGCTCCAGCAGCACCGGCTGGCATAGCGGCAGGCCTTCGTTGAGCCCGATCCGGGCCGCCGTGCGAAACGCGAGGTCGGAGGAATCGACGCTGTGAAAGGAGCCGTCGGTCAGCGTCACCTGCACGTCGGTGACGGGGAAGCCGAGCGGCCCGCGCGCGAGTCCGTCGATGACGCCTTCTTCCACCGCCGGGATGTAATTGCGCGGCACGGCGCCACCCACCACCTTCTCGGCGAACTTGAAGCCATCGCCGCGCGGCAGCGGCCTGATGTCGAGCACGACGTCGCCGAACTGCCCGTGGCCGCCGGACTGCTTCTTGTGCCGGCCACGCTGGGTGATCGGCTTGCGGATGGTCTCCTGATAGCCGATCGCGGGTGGATGCGACTTCACGTTGACGCCGAAGCGGTCGCGCAGCCGCTCGACCGCAACACGCAAATGCATCTCGCCCTGTCCCCACAGCACGGTGTCGTGGGTCTGGGCGTTCATCACGATGACGAGCGAGGGATCTTCCTCGTGCAGCCGCGCCAGCGCCTGTCCGAGCTTCACATCGTCCTTGCGATCGCTCGCCGCGATCGAGGCCGCGAGCACCGGCGGCGTCGGTTCTGCGGCGACCAGGGCCGGCGGCTGGGTCTTTCCGCTCGAGACCATGTCGCCGGTCTTGACCGGATCGAGCTTGCCGAGCGCCACCGTGTCGCCGGCTTCCGCCGCGGCACGCTTGGTGTCGTAGGCGCCGTTGACGGCGAGAATGCCGGAGATGCGGCCCGCGCCTCCGGAAGAGGACTGCAGCGTGGCGCCGTCATCGAGATGGCCGGCGATGAGCCGCGTCAGCGACAGCTTGCCGCCGTGCTGGGAGTGCAGCGTCTTGAAGACGTAGCCGAGCGCGTCCTTGGCTTCCGGCGTACCGAGACGCTTGGCAGTCTCGGCAATACCGGGCGCCTCATGGCGCAGCGCCTTCATCAGGCGCAGCACGCCGTTCTCGCGCGCGGCGGCGCCTATCAGCACGGGACAGATGAGGCCCTCGCGCAATTCGCGGGCAAGATCGTCGAACACGGCATCGCGCGGCGGCTGGATGTCCTCAAGCAACTGCTCCATCAGCGCGTCATCGTGATCGGCGAGCTTCTCCAGCATCGAGAAGCGGGCTTCCTTCTCGCGGTCGAGATTGCCGCCTTCAAGCGCGATCACCTCGGACGCCTTGTGCTCGCGATAGACGAACGCGCGCTCCAGCGCGAGATCGACGAAGCCCTCGATCAGCTCGCCATTCCAGATCGGGATCTGGCGCAGCACCAGCGGCACGCGGGAGGCCGGCTGGAGCATCGCAAGCGTCTCGCGGATGCGTTCGTTGGCGCGGTCGATCTTGTTGAGGAACAGGAAACGCGGAATCTTCAGCTCCTCCAGCTCGCGCAGGATGATCTGAAGCTGCGGCAGCTTCTTCTCGTCGGCCTCGCAGACCACGACCGCGGCATCGACCGCGGGCAACGCGGCGCGCATGTCGTTGGCGAATTCGACGGAACCGGGACAGTCGAGAAAGGTGTAGCTGTCGCCCATGAAACTCGTGGTGGCAGCAGTCAGCCCGACGGTCATCTTGTGATGACGGGCCTCGGGACTGGCGTCGCCGACGGAAGTTCCGGCGTCGACGCTTCCAGCGCGCGGGATTGCGCCCGTTCGCGCCAGTATTGCTTCAAGAAGAGTGGTTTTACCGCTTTGGAAAGGGCCCACCAGCGCAATGCACCGTGGACCTCGGGGACTTCTGACGTCTTGTCCCATTCGCCGCCTCCTTCATCTGGAGCTCGGCCCGTGATTGGGTCGGCAAACGTTGATGCTCTGCCCGTCCTCACGGTTTGGCAAGCATCAAACGTCGCTGCGGTGCGTCGTCAGTTAGATCAAGTCTTAGCGACTAAATGAGATCAGGTACGACCTATTGCCCCAGGGGCATTTACCTCTTCGGGAGAGGTGAAGGGAGAGCTCCTCCGCTGGCACTCACTCAACCTACAATTGATTCAGCGACCCGGGCGCAGTTCCAGGCTCTCGAGACCGGCGGCGACGTTGAGGCCGACCTGGCCCTGCACGCTAAGCGGTTGAAGTGCGATCGAATTGTTGGAGCCGCCGACGAGCACATTGCCCCCTAAGCCGACGCCGACCGACGCGCTGCCCTGCGCGCCCGCATAGTTACCGGAGAGATCGCCGGGGCCGAGCCGGTCGACCGGCGCGAACACGCCCCAGGCGAGCGCAGTCTCCTGCGTGATGCCGATGTCGAGGCCGACTTTACGGATCGTCGCGACGTAGCGGTCCTCGGGCACGCCGTCGGCGCGCAGGACGCAGCCGAGATGGGTCACCGATCCCACCACGAAGCCGACGCTGGCGCCGCCGCGGCATTCGAGCACGCCGACCCGCGCCATCCGCTGCTGCGCGCCGGCACAAGCGATGGAGGCAACGAGGCTCGCGACAGTGAGGCCGGCGAGGAGGAATGAGCGGCGCATGAAATGTCTCCGGCTATGATGTGATGCGAGGATGGAGGGGGCGGCACAAGCGCGGGACGTTCTATGCCACAATCGTCCCGGTGGTACCAGTTCGCGCGGACGTGAAAGAAAAAGGGCCCGCAGGATGCGGGCCCTTTCATGTCACATCGTTACCGTCAGCTTAGCGCAGATTGCCGCAGAAGCGCTGGATGCGCTTGCAGGCGTCTTCGAGGTCCGAGGTCTTGGTCGCATAGGAGATGCGGAAGGCCGGACCGAGGCCGAAGGCCGAGCCCTGCACGACGGCGACGCCTTCGGTCTCCAAAAGCTCGGTGACGAACTGCTCGTCGTTGGAGATCACATTGCCCGACGGCGCGGTCTTGCCGATGGTGCCGGCGCAGGACGGATAGACATAGAACGCGCCCTCCGGCCGCGGGCACTCGATGCCGTTCGCCTGGTTGAGCATGGAGACGACGAGATCGCGGCGCTCCTTGAACACCTTGTTGTTGGCGGGGATGAAGTCCTGCGGACCGCTCAGCGCCTCCACCGACGCCCACTGCGCGATCGAGCACGGGTTCGAGGTCGACTGCGACTGGATGGTCGCCATCGCCTTGATGAGCTGCGCCGGACCGCCGGCGTAGCCGATGCGCCAGCCGGTCATGCAATAGGCCTTCGACACGCCGTTCACGGTCAGCGTGCGGTCATACAGCTTCGGCTCGACCTGGGCGACGGTGGTGAACTGGAAGTCGTCGTAGACGAGATGCTCGTACATGTCGTCGGTCATCACCCAGACATGGGGATGCTTGACCAGCACGTCGGTGAGCGCCTTCAGCTCGGCCTTGGTGTAAGCCGCGCCGGTCGGGTTCGAGGGCGAGCACAGGATGACCCATTTGGTCTTCGGCGTGATCGCGCGTTCCAGCGCCTCGGCCTGGAGCTTGAAGCCGGTCGCGGCGGTGCAGACCACCGGCACCGGCTCGCCGCCGGCGAGCGCCACCATCTCGGGATAGCTGACCCAGTAGGGCGCCGGGATGATCACCTCGTCGCCCGGATTGATGGTCGCCATCAACGCATTGTAGAGCACCTGCTTGCCGCCGGTGCCGACGATCACCTGGTTCGGCTTGTAGCTGATGCCGTTCTCGCGCTGGAATTTCGCGATGATGGCGTCCTTCAGCTCGGGGATGCCGTCGACCGCGGTGTACTTGGTCTTGCCGGCTTCGATGGCGCGGATCGCCGCCAGCTTGATGTTGGCGGGCGTGTCGAAGTCGGGCTCGCCGGCGCCGAGGCCGATGACGTTGCGGCCCGCCGCTTTCAGCGCGCGTGCTTTATCCGTGACCGCGATGGTCGCGGACGGCTTCACACGGTCGAGCGCAGCGGCAAGGAAGGACATCATCATCTCCTGGCAAGCGTCGTGAACCCTTGGGGCCTCACGACTCTGATTGTGGGAATGCGCCACCCTAAAACGTGCGCCGCTGCACCGCAAGAAACTTCGGCCCGATCTTCGAAAAGTTTACGAATTTGGCGCGCTTCGCGTACGGCGGAACGCAATATTGCGCAACTTTGCCGCCGGAATCCCTCATATCCGGCAAGGCCTGTCCTCGGAGCAATTTACGCTTCCAAAGCGCCAAGAGACTGCCAAGAGACTGACGCCGGGCTGACGGTGCGAGCCGGCGCCCGATCGACACCGGCTGATGAGAGCACAGCCCAAGATCCTCGCACACGATCGCGCGCGGGCGAGCGTTCGCATGTTGACGCAAGCGTGATCCGGTTTGCATCAGCGCCGCGGAAATGATTTTCCGCAGCGCTGCAGTGCGGTAGGCTTTTCGAGTTTTTCTATTGGTCAGGCCTTGCGGCGGATTCGCAACGGCATCATTGTTTAGCCGCGTTGCGGGGCAACAAGCGCCGCGCCTTCCCGTCGCTGGAATTGAATTCTTAAGAATGTACAAGCTCTACTCGATGCAACGCTCCGGCAACAGCTACAAGGTCCGCCTTGCGCTGGCGCTGCTGAATGTGCCCTACGAAGCGATCGAGGTGGACATTCTGCGCGGCGAGAGCCGCACGCCGGAGTTTCTGGCGAAGAATCCGTCCGGACAGGTGCCGCTGCTCGAGGTCGGCGACAACCGCTACATCGCCGAGTCCAACGCCATCCTCTGGTACGTCGCGGTCGGCACGCCGCTCGCGCCCGAGAACCGCATCGAACGCGCCGAGGCGCTGCAATGGATGTTCTTCGAGCAGCACGCGCTCGAGCCGAACCTCGGCGCGGCCTATTTCTGGCTGTCGTTGGTCAAGGGCGGGCGCGATCTGCAGACCCACGCGCTGGAGGACTGGATGGAGCGCGGCTATGGCGCGCTGCAGGTGATGGAAAATCACCTCAGGACCAACGCCTACTTCGCTGCGCGCCAGCTCACGGTCGCCGACATCGCGCTCTACGGCTACACCCATCTCGCCGATCGGTGCGACTTCGACCTCTCGACCTTCCCGGCGATCCGGAACTGGCTGAAGCGGGTCGAAGAGACGCCCGGCTTTGTCACGATGGACTGGCGGCCGGCCGATATCGACGACCCTGCCAGCATTGCGGCCGGCGCCTGACGGCCCGCCGCCAGGGTTGGGGGAAATAGCGGGCATAACGAAAGCCGCTGCCGCAATCTCGCCGTAATCGGCGCGGCAGCCGCCCCAATGTTGCCGGTTGAAGTTGTGAAATTCTCCGCGTCGCGGGTGATTCGCTCGCGCGTTGAAGGATTTAGACCATGATTCGGGCGTCCGGCACGGCAGGCTTTCAGGGCCGCCCCGTCATCGCCGCCTCTTCCCGGTTGACCAACGCTGTCGCGGCCTCGCTCGCGATCGCTGCGCTTTCGCTCTGCCTGATCGTCACCCTGACGGTGCTGTCGACAAAGGCGACCATGGCAATGGGTCTTCCGGTCTGATCCCGTCTCATCCTGGACCAGCCTTCAGGGCGCCCTGTGAGCACCCGCGCCGATCGGCACCGCTACAGGACATCGATGAAGTCACCGGTGATAGTCGTTGCAATTACCCTGACTGCGGCCATCCTGGTCGCGGCGTCGCTCTTGATTTTTGCGGGCACGCGCAAGAACACCGGAACCTTGACGCTGAACGCGCCCACGCTGCAGCGGCACGTCATGCCCGCACATTTGCTCTAAAATCATCGATAAGCTTTGCGCTTGCGCGCAAGTCCTTCTTAAGCGCGACGCACGAATTCCGTCGCCTTTGTGCAACGATCGGTCAGTCTGACGGCCTTACTCGTTCGTGGAGCAGCGAGACGGGCCATGCGATTCGGATGGCGTGCGATCTCCGGTCCGGCGCTGACGGCAGCGGTCGCGCTGCTGGCGACCCTGCTCGACCAATCCCTTACTGTCCCCTCACCCGCGCCGCTGTTCGTCTGCATCGTGGCCGTTGCCGGCTCGCTGTCGGGCTTCGCCTCCGCCGCGGCCAGCGCGGCCATCGCGGTGATCGGCGCGGCGCTGTTCCGCTTCTATCATGGCGCCGTTCCCGGCATCACTGCGATCGATCTGGGCCGGCTCGGCCTTCTGGCAATGACGGCTGCCGGCACCGCCGCCATCACCGGGCTGATGCGCGAGCGCCTGCTCGAGGCGTTCGCCGCCGAGCGTCGCAACCACGCCACCGCCGCCCGCCTGTCGGCGGCGCTTGACCAGGTCGATATCGGCATCGTGCTGCTCGATGCCGAGACCCGCGCCGAGTTCATCAACCGCGCCTTCCGCGATTATTTTGCGCTGCCCGATGCGAAGGCCGACGGCAAGCCGCCCTTCATCGCGCTGATGTATCACGGCCGCGACACCGGCGCATTCGAACTGCCGGAGGACGAGCTCAGCACTTTCATCGCGCAGCGCATGGAGATGGTGCGGATCGGCGACGCCACGCCGATCAACATCAACCTCGCCAATGGCGAAGTGCTGCGCTTCGTCTGCACCGTGCTGCCTGATGGCGGGCGCATGCTGAGCTACACGCCGGTGACCGACCTCGTGCGTCACACCGACACGCCGGCACAGGCCGACTACTACCGTTCGCTGCGCGATCCATCGAACCGCAAGCTGATCCGGTATCTGCGCGTTGCGGAGTAGCGATTGATCGGCCCGCCCGTCATCACGTATGAAGGACGCCACACCGGCACTTCGCCTTGCGTCCTCCGAGATCGGGAAATTTCCAGATGTCGCTCACCGTTCGCTCCGTCACACGGCAGGATTACGATCAGTGGCTCCCGCTGTGGGACGGCTACAATGCCTTCTACGGCCGCTCCGGCCCGACCGCGCTCGCGCCCGAGATCACGCGCATGACGTGGCAGCGCTTCTTCGATGCCTACGAGCCGGTGCATGCGCTGGTGGCCGAGAGCGAGGGCCGTTTGCTCGGGCTGACGCACTATCTGTTCCACCGCAGCACGACTGCGATCGAGCCGTCCTGCTATTTGCAGGACCTGTTCACGCTCGAAGCCGCGCGCGGCAAGGGCGTCGCCTCGGCGCTGATCTACGGCGTCTATGAGCGGGCAAAACTCGCAGGTTCGCCGCGCGTCTATTGGCAGACGCACGAGACCAACCTCACGGCGCAGAGCCTCTACGACAAGGTCGCGGAACGCTCCGGCTTCATCGTCTACCGCAAGCTGTTCTGATCGCTGCGGCCTAGACGCCCTGTGGATAACTTGGCCTGTCACCCGCACGTTACAGTAGAGGGCTAGGCTCGCGCCTGCGTCTGATCAGGCCCCCGTCACCGATCAAGCGCCTCGAAGCGGTCCCCGTCAGTCGCCGCGTCTGACAGGGGCCGCGTTTTTTGCCTGCAATTCTCATGTCAGCATGGCAGCAACGCATTCGCCGCCTTGCCGGTGCGGCGCATGGCGGGCCACAATGCCATCGCTGCTTGCTTCTGACAGGATCTCCCATGGAAATTCGCAATCTCGGCGCCTCCGGCCTGCGCGTCTCTGCGGTCGGGCTCGGCTGCAACAATTTCGGCCAGCGCACGGATCTGGAGACCTCGCGCAAGGTGATCCATCGCGCCCTCGACCTCGGCATCACGCTGTTCGACACCGCCGACATCTATGCGGGCATGGGCGGATCGGAGACCGTGCTCGGCATTGTGCTCGGCGATCGCCGCAAGGACATCGTGCTCGCCACCAAATATTCGAAACCGATGGCGACCGACGGCACCAAGCAGGGCGCCTCGCGCCGCTACATCATGAACGCGGTCGAGGCGAGCTTGACGCGGCTCAAGACCGACTACATCGATCTCTACCAGCAGCATGACTACGACCCGCTGACGCCGATGGAAGAGACGCTGCGCGCACTCGACGATCTCATTCGCCAGGGCAAGGTCCGCTACATCGGCAATTCCAACTTCCCGGCCTGGCGCATCGCGGAAGCCGAGTTCACCGCCCGCGCGATGAACGTCAGCCGTTTCGTCTCCTGCCAGGACGAATACAGCCTCCTCGTCCGCGACATCGAGAAGGACCTGTTGCCCGCCGCGCAGGAATACAGGCTGGGCCTCTTACCATTCTTCCCGCTGGCAAGCGGCCTGCTCACCGGCAAATACCAGCGTGGCGCAGCAGCGCCCGCCGACACGCGCTTTGCCAAGGCGCCGGCGCTGCGCGACCGCTATGTCACGCCGCGCAACGAAGACATCGTCGAAAAGCTCCAGTCCTTCGCCAAGGCGCGCGGCCACACCATGCTCGAGCTGGCCTTTTCCTGGCTCGCGGCGCGCCCGCAAGTGTCGAGCGTGATCGCAGGCGCCACCCGCGTCGAGCAGGTCGAGGAGAACGTCAAGGCGATCGCCTGGCAGCTCGGCGCGGATGATCTGGCCGAGATCGATGGGATCACCAAGGCCTGATGCCTGCAGCGCGGCGCTATTTCGCGCCGCGTGCCACCGTCTGCATCACCTCAAAACCCTCGAACTGCGGATGGCCGAGATAGAGCGGCTTGTTGTCGCCGGCCCGTTGATGCGCCGCGCGAAACGCCTCCGACTTGGTCCAGGCCTCGAACGCCGCGTGGTTGGCCCACACGGTGTGGGAGGCATAGAGCGTATGATCCTCGAGCTCGGGTCCCCTGAGCAGATGAAATTCGATGAAGCCCGGCACCTTGTCGAGATGGGTGTCGCGGCTGAGCCAGACCTGCTCGAAAGCAGCGTCCGAACCCTTGGCAACGCGAAAGCGATTCATGGCGATGTACATTGCGGAAGGTCTCCTGATGTTCGGTCAAATATTTCGTCATTCCGGGATGCGCCGCAAGGCGCAGGCCCGGAAGCCATCGCTCCGCGGATGAATGGATTCCGGGTTCGCGCTGACGCGCGCCCCGGAATGACAGTGTTGGTTAGATGATCAACCCCTTCATCGGCCGCGCCGCGGCGCTGTCGGGAAACACCGTCTCGGCCAGCACGCGATCGGACAGGCCGAACTGGTCTTGCAGCACGCCCTTGATCACCGAACGCAAATCGGTGGTGGGCTTGAGGTCGCGGCCTTCGTAGAGGTTGGCGAGCTTGAGGCCAGGCCAGTCGGAGATCACCCGGCCACCCTTCACGGCGCCGCCGGCGAGCAGCGCGACGGTAGCCGTGCCGTGGTCGGTGCCGTCGGTGCCGTTGATGCGCGCGGTGCGGCCGAACTCGGTTGCGACCACGATGACGGTGTCGCGCCAGCGCTCGCCGAGGCCGCTTTCGAATTCGCCGAGCGCGCCGTCGAGCCCGCCGAGCAGGAACGCCAGGCGACCGACCGGGCCGCCTTCATTGGCGTGCGTGTCCCAGCCGTCGAAGGCAAGCGCCGCGATGCGCGGGCCGTCGGCGGCGGCCATCAGCTTGGCGGCGCCGCGCGCCACTTGCCGCATCTGCGCGACCACATTGCCGGGCTTGCGCTTCATGTCGTCGCCGCTCGCGGCCTTTTCGAGCTGGAGACCTTGCGACAGTGCCGACGCCAGCGCGGGATCGCGATGGCGGTAGAGATCGACGAGCCGCATTGCGGTGTCGTCATCGGCCTGCGGCAGCGCAACCGGCGCCCAGCCAACGGTCGGAGCAGCGCCGCGCAGCACCAGCGGCGTGGTGGGGCCGACCGCAAGCCCGCTGGACACGCGCTCGCCACGCGGCAGCGCCTCGAGCGCACGGTTGAGCCAGCCGGACTGCACGCGGCCGGGACCCGCGTAGCCGCTTTCGAGCACGTCCTGGCCATCGAAATGCGATCGGTCACGATAGGGCGTCGCGACGGCGTGGATCACCGCGGCACGCTTGTCGCGATACATGCGTGCGAATTCCGGCATCGCCGGATGCAGCGCAAAGAAGGTGTCGAGCATGATCGCGGGGTGTGCGCCATCCGCCGCGAGCGCGATCGAGCCGTGCAGGCCCGCATAGTCGGGATCGCCGATCGGCGCGACGGTTGAGAGCCCATCCAGCGCGCCGCGCAGGATCACCACGACCAGCCGGGGATCGCGCCCGTCCGCCGCGCGCGCAAATTTCGGCAAGTAAGCCCACGCCGCGAAGCAGGCGCCGCCGAGCAAGAGGCCGCGACGCGAGGTGAGGAGCCGGTTCTCGGTGCAATCCATCACATCATCTCCTCTGCATTTCCGGCGACATCAACAGCAGCGCCAAGGCCTGCTGGCGCGATTCCGCGCGCTCGATGGTCCGCCGCGTCTCGATGGAGGCCGCATCGGCCGCCGCGAATTCCAGAAGGTCGAGCGGGTCGATGTTGTTGCCGAGCCGCGCACCCATCTGCGAGGCGATATCGAGCCGGAGCTTGATGCCTTCGGGCGCGGCCCAGGCGGCACTGGTGTCCGGGAAACCATTGGGCCCCGCCGGCGACCATAGCGGCTGGCCGAGCAGATTGAGACTGTTGAGATATGGACCGGGGTCTTCCGGCACACGCGCGAGCAGCCTGCCGCTCGCGACCAGGAAATCGTAAGGCGAGCGCATCTTGGTCAGCGGCGCCTTCCAGGCCTCGTCCGAATCAACCAGCACGGTCGCAAGCGCCTTCAGATCGCCGTCGGTCCTGACGAAGACGTCGCGCAATCGCGCGACCAGAGCGGGCGGCGGGTCATCGGCGACGAAATGACGAACGAATTTGGTGGCGATGAAGTTTGCCGTCGAGGGATGCCGCGCGATGTCGGCGAGCGCGGCCTCGCCCTGCGCGAGGCCGGTCGGCTGATAGGTCTTGCCGAGCAGCACCTGCGGCCCCGGCTGGTGCGCATTGCTATTGAACACGAACGAGCCGGGCACCCCTAGCTGCCCCTGCCGGCCGGCAAAGGTCCAACCCGTGATGATGCGCGCGAGCGAGGTGACGTCCTCCTGGGTATAGCCGCCGCCGACGCCGAGCGTATGCAGCTCCATGATCTCGCGCGCGAGGTTCTCGTTCAGCCCGCGCTTGCGATTTTGGCCCGCGCGCGAGTCCGGACCGAGCGATTGCTGGTTGTCGAGAAAGAACAGCATCGCCGGGTGCTGCTCGACCGCCTTCAGCATGTCGGCGAAACGCCCGAGCACATGCGGGCGGATCGCCTCGCGCTCGAACGCGCCGGCCCACATCCGCGCCAATTCGCCCTTGCTGGCGGAGATGCAGAAATGGTTGGACCAGAACACGACCAGCCGCTCGGTAAAGCCGCAGTCGGCCAGCGTCGCGCGCTGCAACCGCGCCAGCGCTTCGGCGCGGAAGGTCTTCTGGATGACGTTGAGCGGCTGCGGCGCGGGCTTTGTGGGCGTCGGCGCGGCCGCATCGGGCTGCATGGTATCAGGCTTGGCCGCATTGTCCGCCGGCTTCGTCTTGGCCATCTGGCCGGCGATCTCGGTCATCACGGCGTTGAGCGACGGGTTGCGGCGCAGTTTGGTATCGGACTTCGGATCGGCCGGCGCCTGCGGAGGCGGCGCTTCGGCGGGCGCAGCCGTCTTTGCGGCCTCGCGCGCCTGCCTGACCTGGTCCTGATAGGCGAACACGGCCTGCCCGAGCTGCGGCGTCGATTGCAGGCCTGGCGCCTCTAGCAGCACACCGTTGGGCCGGCTGAGTTCCGCCTTCACGAAACCGCGCGGATCGGAAGCCGCGTTGATGAGATCGCCGGAGGCCCCGCCCCGCGCGCCAAAGCCGAACCGGTTGAGCGCAACAAGGGCGGCATGCGAATCGCGGGCCATCGATTTGTCCTCTGCGCCTCGCCCAACGCTTTCCGGGCGTATGCGCGACGTTTAATATATCGCGGTGGGGGATGAACCCGACATGAAAATGACGGCGAAGCTTCGGCGTAGATCATGACAAATCCGAAAGAATTGACCCTGCAGGATTCGCCGGCTCGCCGCCTCGCCTGTTCCCGTTGCGGCACCGAATTCGGCTGCGACCTCTCGGGCACCTGCTGGTGCGTCGAAGAGACGGCGCGCCTGCCGATGCCGGTCGAGGCTGAGGATTGTTTGTGCAGGGAGTGTTTGCGGAAGCTGGCGGCGGAGGGGACGAAATAGCTTGCGATCGTTGCGCGCTAAATTAGACGCTAGCAGCCGCCAGGCCTCCGGTGTCGTCCTGGCGAAAGCCAGGAGCCCCGCGCGAGCGCTTTTGCGCTCGTCGCGATTACCCCAGGGAGAGGTTTGGCGAAGGCTCGTGGTTCGGTACTACGACCATTCGCGCTCGATAGATCACGCGGTATGGGCCCTGGCTTTCGCCCGGACGACGTTAGGGAGAGAGCCTACATTCAAACCGCATGCCCCGGCGACTTGCGCGCCATGCCGTCGAACGCGTCCAGCAGTTTTTCGCGCCACGCATACACGGGATCATCCGCCTCGAGCAGCTTGAACGGGCTGACGACGCGCGCCCATTGGAAGCCTCCGAACACGATGTAGTCGGCATAGTTCGGCGCGCTGCCGCCGAGATAGGCTTGCGTCTTGAACGTCTGGCGCAGCACTTCCAGCGACTTGCGGAAGGCAACCACACCGGTGTCGCGGCTTGCCATGATGTCTTCCAGCGCCTTGCCGCCGAAGCGCGCTTCGCGCGACTCGCGGAAATAGGCGGCATCGGCCTTGGCGAGATTGTTCGGGATGTCGGCGATGATCAGCGGGAAGATGCCGCCGACGATCGCGATGTCGCCCCACGCGTTGAGCATCCGCGCCATGGCGCGGCCGCCCTCACCGCCGAACAGCGACGGACGATCCGGAAAGGTCTCTTCGAGATAGTTCGCGATCGTCCAGGA